>NZ_JBWKES010000084.1:0-1049 GCF_056435325.1 Streptomyces sp. NPDC043952 | reverse complement strand
TTCTCGTGACTGCGTGCCTTTTGAAGAATGAGCCTGCGAGTTTGCGGTGTGTTGCGAGGTTAACCCGTGTGGGGAAGCCGTAGCGAAAGCGAGTCCGAACAGGGCGGTTGAGTAGCACGCTCAAGACCCGAAGCGGAGTGATCTAGCCATGGGCAGGTTGAAGCGGAGGTAAGACTTCGTGGAGGACCGAACCCACCAGGGTTGAAAACCTGGGGGATGACCTGTGGTTAGGGGTGAAAGGCCAATCAAACTCCGTGATAGCTGGTTCTCCCCGAAATGCATTTAGGTGCAGCGTCGTGTGTTTCTTGCCGGAGGTAGAGCACTGGATAGGCGATGGGCCCTACCGGGTTACTGACCTTAGCCAAACTCCGAATGCCGGTAAGTGAGAGCGCGGCAGTGAGACTGTGGGGGATAAGCTCCATGGTCGAGAGGGAAACAGCCCAGAGCATCGACTAAGGCCCCTAAGCGTACGCTAAGTGGGAAAGGATGTGGAGTCGCACAGACAACCAGGAGGTTGGCTTAGAAGCAGCCACCCTTGAAAGAGTGCGTAATAGCTCACTGGTCTAGTGATTCCGCGCCGACAATGTAGCGGGGCTCAAGCGTACCGCCGAAGTCGTGTCATTCACACAAGAAGCCTCAACGGGTGTGTGGATGGGTAGGGGAGCGTCGTCTGCCGGGTGAAGCAGCACCGGAAGGTAGTTGTGGACGGTTGACGAGTGAGAATGCAGGCATGAGTAGCGATTCACACGTGAGAAACGTGTGCGCCGATTGACTAAGGGTTCCTGGGTCAAGCTGATCTGCCCAGGGTAAGTCGGGACCTAAGGCGAGGCCGACAGGCGTAGTCGATGGATAACCGGTTGATATTCCGGTACCCGCTGTGAAGCGTCAGACATCGAGCATCGTGATGCTAAGGCCGTGAAGCCGCCCTGGAGCCTTCGGGCGAAGGGGAGTGGTGGAGCCGCCGGACCAAGCGGTTAGTAGGTGAGTGATGGGGTGACGCAGGAAGGTAGTCCATCCCGGGCGGTGGTTGTCCCGGGG
Organism: Streptomyces sp. NPDC043952; assembly: GCF_056435325.1. Classification (NCBI taxonomy): domain Bacteria; kingdom Bacillati; phylum Actinomycetota; class Actinomycetes; order Kitasatosporales; family Streptomycetaceae; genus Streptomyces; species Streptomyces sp. NPDC043952. The sequence continues at coordinate 11 of NZ_JBWKES010000084.1, read as the reverse complement.
TAAGGGTGTAG
>NZ_JBWKES010000083.1:0-1068 GCF_056435325.1 Streptomyces sp. NPDC043952 | reverse complement strand
TGTTCTGTCCGGGGAGGTTGTGGACGGGTGAGCCAGGTCTCGGCTGAGGGATCTTGAACAGGTGAGGGCCTTCCGGTTCGGTGTGGATTGCGACGTCTACGCCAACCAGAAAGGCCCTCGTGGTCCACCGTAATGCACCCCTGACCGAGACCGGACGCCTGCGCCTGGCCCTCTGCGTGGTCGAGGACGGCTGGCCCCTGCGCCGGGCCGCCGAACGCTTCCAGGTCTCGCCGACCACGGCTCAACGGTGGGCCGACCGCTACCGGCAACTCGGCGAGGCGGGCATGACCGACCGGTCCAGCCGCCCCCGCCGCAGTCCACGCCGCACTCCGACCCGCACCGAACGCCGCATCATCAAGGTCCGGCTCCTGCGCCGGTGGGGGCCCGCCCGCATCGCGCACTTCCTGCGCCTGGTGCCCTCGACCGTGCACCGCGTGCTGACCCGCTACGGCCTCGCCCGCCTGAAACACCTGGACCGGGCCACCGGCCGCGTCATACGCCGCTACGAACGCGACCGGCCCGGCGAACTGGTCCACGTCGACATCAAGAAACTGGGCAACATCCCCGACGGCGGCGGACACAAAGTCCTCGGCCGCCAGGCCGGCCGGAAGACCCGCTCGAACACCGGTTACAGCTACCTGCACACCGCCGTCGACGACCACTCCCGCCTCGCCTACAGCGAGATCCACACCGACGAGAAGAAGGAGACCGCCACCGGCTTCTGGACCCGGGCCCAGACGTTTTTCACCGGCTGCGGCGTCACCGTCGAACGCGTCCTGACCGACAACGGCGCCTGCTACCGCTCACGCGACTGGCAAGAGCTGCCGGCAGCAGCCCAGATCACACACAAGCGAACCCGGCCCTACCGGCCCCAGACCAACGGCAAGGTCGAACGCTTCAACCGCACCCTGCTGGAGGAGTGGGCCTACGCCCGCCCCTACCGCTCGGAGCAGGAACGGCGTGACGCCTTCCCCGCCTGGCTGCACACCTACAATCACCACCGCGGACACACCGCGCTCGCAGGTAAACCACCCGCCAGCCGCGTCCCCAACCTCACGGGGCAATACA
>NZ_JBWKES010000082.1:0-1103 GCF_056435325.1 Streptomyces sp. NPDC043952 | reverse complement strand
TCGTCTTTTGTTTTTTCTTTTTTCGTTCTTTTCTTCTTTTTTTTTTACCGGCCTGGGGAAACACCCAGACACTCGCCCGGGTGGGGGGGGGCCCCCCCCCCCTCCCCCCCCCCTCCTCCCTTCCCCCCCCCCCCCCCCCCCCCCCCCCCCCGGGCCGGGCGCCGGCCGCCGCGGGGGGGCGCGGCGGGCCGTCAGGAACAGAGCACGCGCGTCTCGGGCGTGTAGACGGGGCCGCCGCTGTAGTTGGTGCCGTCGCTGAACTCGGCGTAGAAGTACGAGTAGAAGCCGATGTTGCCGTTGCAGCCGGAGTCGGCGGCGACCTGGAGGGTCAGGGTGACGGTACGGCTCTGGCCGGGCGGGATGGTGGCGCCGTAGTTGGTGCCGAGGTTGGTCGGGCCGGTGCCGGAGCAGGGGGTACTGGTGCCGTCGGCGGCGGCCAGGGCGCAGCCGGCGAAGCTGTACTTGAGGTCCGGACGCTGGGTGGTCAGCCAGGTCGGGTCGATCGTCTGGTACACGAACAGGACGTCGTACGTCTTGTTGTTGGTCAGCGTCATCGAGAGCTTGACCGAACCGCCGGGGGTGGTGGTGGCGCTGTCGGCGCTGAAGGTGAGGGCGGCGGGGTCCGGGTCGGCGCTGGCCAGGGAGCTGAAGCCGAAGACGGCGAGGACGACGGCGAGGACGGCGGTGAGACCGAGGCGTCTCAGCAGAGGTGATCGCATGGGCCGGGAGGCTAGGCGCGGGGCGCGCGCGGCGTCTGCCCCGTCACGGGCTCCCGGAGCGCGATCGGCCGAAAGCGGTCGCCAAGTGAAGGCAATGTGATGGCCATGTGACGATCTTCCGGAGGCAGCATCCCCGCACGGTACGGGCGGTGACGACGGGGGCGCGTGGGGTGACCGGAAACGCCGGCGCAAAGCCGGGGTAATGGCGAGGACCCGCCCCGCGCTCGCGCGCGGAACCAGGTCATCCGGTCATGTGCGGGCGCACTTCCCGGCCAATCGGTGAATTCCGGCCGCGGGGGGGGGGGGGGGGGGGGGGGGGGGGGGGGGGGGGGGGGGGGGGGGGGGGGGGGGGGGGGGGGGGGGGGGGAGGAGGGGGAGGGGGGG
>NZ_JBWKES010000081.1:0-1187 GCF_056435325.1 Streptomyces sp. NPDC043952 | reverse complement strand
GCGGAGGAAGCCGGCCACGCCGGCCCGGACCGCATCCACCGGATGCTGAACCGGATCGAGTGGGACGCCGATGAGGTCCTCGACGACGTGCGCCAGTACGTCGTCGACAACCTCGGCGACCCCGACGCCGTCCTGGTCGTGGACGACACGGGCTTCTTGAAGAAGGGGACGCGGTCGGCCGGGGTGCGACGGCAGTACTCCGGCACCGCCGGGCGGACGGAGAACTGCCAGGTCGGCGTCTTCCTCGCCTGTGCCACCGGCCGCGGGCGGACACTGATCGACCGGCGTCTGTATCTGCCCACCTCCTGGACCGACGACCGCGAAAGGTGCCGCCGGGCCGGCATCACCGACGAGGTCGCCTTCGAGACCAAGGTGGCCATGGCCAAGGCGATGATCCGCCGCGCGATCGCGGACAAGATCCCGTTTCGGTGGGTGACCGCGGATGCCGCCTACGGCTTCTCCAAGGGCTGGCGCTCCGAACTGGAGCGGGCGGACGTCTTCCACGTCATGGCCACCACCCGGCACGACACCGTCGTCACCCGCTGGGCGATCGACCATCCCGTCCACGACTTGTTCAACGGTCTCGCCCGGCAGAAACGGAAGCGCCGTTCCTGCGGCACCGGGGCTCACGGCCTGCGGATCCACGACTGGGCACGTGTCGAGGTGCGGCCCTGGCACCGGCCCGACCGCCGCCACTGGGTGATCGCCCGCCGCAGCATCAGCCGGCCCGGGGAGATCTCCTACTACATCGCCTACTGCCCCGCCCAGACCACACTCGATGACCTGATCCGCATCGCGGGCAGCCGGTGGGCCATCGAGGAGTGCTTCCAGAGCGCGAAGCAGGAGTGCGGCCTGGACGACTACCAGGTCCGCCGCTATCCCGGATGGCACCGCCACATGACCCTCGCCATGGCCGCCCACGCCTGCCTGACCGTCCTGCGAGCCCGCGAACTGGATGCCGGGAAAGCAGAAACGGATCCTCCCAGCTCATCCACCTCAGCCTCGCCGAGATACGACGGCTGATCACCCGCCTCACCGACCGCCGACCCACCCCCGTCGAGCACATCCTGCACTGGTCGACCTGGCGCCGACGACGACAACACCAGGCCCGCACCAGCCACTACAAACGCCGCGGACACAGCCCCCGACCTGGCCATCAGTCACAGCAAACACCGTTGCAGTACTAG
>NZ_JBWKES010000080.1:0-1240 GCF_056435325.1 Streptomyces sp. NPDC043952 | reverse complement strand
CGGACAGGGCTATGAGGAGGTCGCCCGGCTCCTGACGCACGGCCTTCAGCGGATGGGCCGATGGAAGGGGACCTGGCAGGTGCCGACCACCGCGGCGATCGGCCGGGCCCGTCTGCGGCTGGGCCCAAAGCCGCTGAAGGCGCTGTTTGCCCGGGTGTGCCGGCCGGTGGCGACCGAGCGGACGAGCGGGGCCTGGTATCGGGGGTGGCGGCTGGTCGCGGTGGACGGCACCACCTTCGACGTGCCGGACACCGAAGCCAATGCCGCCTTCTTCGGCCGCCCGGGAGTCAGCCGCGGACAGGAGAAGAGCGCCTATCCGCAGGTGAGGGTGGCCGCACTGGCCGAGTGCGGCACCCACGCTGTCTTCGCGGCCGAGGCTGGGCCCCTGGCTGTCCATGAAACCGAGCTGGCTCAGCGGCTGTTCGGCTCGCTGAGGCCGGGGATGATGCTGCTGGCCGACCGGGGCTTTCGCGGCTTCGACCTGTTGCGGGCCGCCGCCGCAACCGGCGCCGACCTGCTGTGGCGAGTCAAGAACGACGCCGTACTGCCCGTCCGCGCCCTGCTGGAGGACGGCTCCTACCTCTCGGAGATCGTCGCCGCCCGGGACAAGAACCGACGGGCCGATCCGATCCGGGTCCGGGTGATCGAGTACACCCTCGGCCGCGGCGGCGAGGGCGGAACGGTGTATCGACTGATCACCACCGTCCTGGACCCGAAGGCCGCCTCTGCCGCGTCGCTGGCCGCGCTGTATGCCCAGCGGTGGGAGATCGAGAGCACGCTGGATGAGATCAAGACCCATCTTGGAGGTCCCCGCCTCGTCCTGCGCTCGCAGCACCCCCGCGGGGTCGAGCAGGAGATCTTCGCCTTCCTGCTGGTCCACCACGCCTTGCGAGACCTCATGCACCAGGCCGCACAGCAATCCGAGCAGGACCCGGACCGGATTTCCTTCACCCGCGCCCTGCGCGTCGTCCGCCGCCACGTCACCGACCAGGCGGCACTTTCCCCCCTCCCGGCTGGCCCGGGCACTGATCACGGCCCTGCATGAGATCCGCGAACGGCTCTTGTCACCCCGACGGTCGCGCTCAAGCCCGCGCGTCATCAAACGCAAGATGTCCAGCTGGAAGCTCAAACGCGCCGAGCACCGCAATCCGCGCCGGCCGGACACACCCCGCGTAACCCTGGTCGGACCGACCAAGCCCAGACCGACCCACCGGCAAACAGCCTAAATCACCGGTATTGC
>NZ_JBWKES010000079.1:0-1293 GCF_056435325.1 Streptomyces sp. NPDC043952 | reverse complement strand
CAATCCACACCGAACCGGAAGGCCCTCACCTGTTCAAGATCCCTCAGCCGAGACCTGGCTCACCCGTCCACAACCTCCCCGGACAGAACACCTAGGGCCGAAACTCGAAAGTATCGGTTCTTCCTTCGATTGTCGGTACCCGGATCGCCCGGTGAACTTGACCGGGTGACTGTCGTACTCCTTCTCGCCATCGGCGTCCTGACCGGGCTGACCACCGTCCTCTTCGGGTTCGGCGGCGGCTTCGTCACCGTTCCGGTCGTCGTCTGGGCCGACGCCGCCGCAGGGCCGACCGCCTCGACGGTCGCCGTGGCGACCTCCTCCCTCGTCATGGTCGTCAACGCGGCCGTCGCCACCGCCGCCACGCCGAGACCACTGCTGACCGGCCTGCGGCACCGCCTCCCGTTGCTGGCACTGCTCGGCGCCGGAGGACTCGCCGGGGCTCTTGCGGCGGTGTTCGCACCGCCGGGGCTGATCACCTGGGGCTTCGTCCTCTACCTGGCCGCCACCCTCGTGGACGTACTCGTACGGCCGGGGTTCCTGCGTCCCGCGCGCGGCGGCCCGGCCGGGGACGGGACGATCGCGGTCCCCGCCGTGCTCGGCGTGCCGATCGGCTCGGTGGCTTCGTTCCTCGGCGTCGGCGGCAGCGTGCTGACGGTGCCGCTGCTGCGCCGCTCCGGGCTGCCGATGGCTGCCGCCACCGCGCTCGCCAATCCCCTCACCTTCTGCATCAGCGCCCCCGCCTGCGCACTCTTCCTGACGACGGCCCCCGCGGGCACCGGTGCGCTGCTGCTCGCCGCCGGTTCGGTCGACCTCGGGGCCGTCGCACTGCTCCTGCTGGGAGCCGTGCCCGTCGTCGTCCTGCTGCGCCGCAGGCCGCCCCGTATCGCAGACCGGGTCCACGCGTGGGGCTACATCGCCCTGCTGGCCCTCGTTCTCACGGTCATGCTGTTCCGCCTTCCGTGATCTCCGGGGCGTGGCGGACACCTGCGGCGCGGCTCCCCAGCCGTCGGCGCACAGCGCCCGCTTGACCGTCAGGCCCTGGGCGAAGCGGTCCGGGTCGGCCGGGAGCAGCCGGCCGAAGGCGAGGAAGACGCGGTCGCGGCCTGAAGGAGGGCCTACGGCCATGTGCGTCGGAACGTGGTCGGCAACCTCGGCGATCGTGACGACGTCCTGGCCCTGGCCCTGGACGACACGGGCTTCTTAGAACTCCTAACGCAATGACTTCAGGCGTCGCCAGCAGATGAGTGCGCATCCCAGGGTGAGGAAGGCTTCGTGGATGTCGTCGCGTACCTC
>NZ_JBWKES010000078.1:0-1463 GCF_056435325.1 Streptomyces sp. NPDC043952 | reverse complement strand
CCGGAGCCGGGGGCGGCGTCCCTGTACCAGTCGGTGCCGTTCCGGCAGGACACCTCGTACCTGGCGATCGGTGAGCGGACGAACGCGAACGGCTCGAAGAAGTTCCGGGAGGCCATGCTGGAGGGCCGCTGGGACGACTGTGTGGAGATGGCGCGGGAGCAGATCCGCGAGGGCGCGCACATGCTGGATCTGTGTGTGGACTACGTCGGCCGCGACGGCGTCGCCGACATGGCGGAGCTGGCCGGGCGGCTGGCGACGGCGTCGACGCTGCCGATCGTGCTGGACTCCACGGAGGTCGATGTCATCGAGGCGGGTCTGGAGCGCCTGGGTGGCCGTGCGGTGATCAATTCGGTGAACTACGAGGACGGGGACGGTCCCGAGTCGCGGTTCGCGAGGGTCACCCGGTTGGCGCGGGAGCACGGCGCCGCGCTGATCGCGCTGACCATCGACGAGGAGGGCCAGGCCCGCACGGTCGGGAACAAGGTCGCCATCGCCGAGCGCCTGATCGCGGACCTGACGGGGAACTGGGGGATCCGTGAGTCGGACATCCTGATCGACACCCTGACCTTCACGATCTGCACCGGCCAGGAGGAGTCCCGTGGGGACGGTATCGCCACGATCGAGGCGATCCGCGAGCTCAAGCGCCGCCACCCGGACGTGCAGACCACGCTCGGCCTGTCGAACATCTCCTTCGGTCTGAACCCGGCCGCCCGGATCCTGCTCAACAGTGTCTTCCTGGACGAGTGCGTCAAGGCGGGCCTGGACTCGGCGATCGTGCACGCCTCGAAGATCCTGCCCATCGCCCGCTTCAGCGAGGAGGAGGTGCGCACCGCCCTGGACCTGATCTACGACCGGCGTGCCGAGGGCTACGACCCGCTCCAGAAGCTCATGCGGCTGTTCGAGGGCGCGACCGCGAAGTCGCTGAAGGCGGGCAAGGCGGAGGAGCTGGCCGCGCTGCCGCTGGAGGAACGCCTCAAGCGGCGGATCATCGACGGTGAACGCAACGGCCTGGAGGCCGACCTCGACGCCGCACTCCAGGACCGTCCCGCGCTGGACATCGTCAACGAGACGCTGCTGGACGGGATGAAGGTCGTCGGGGAACTGTTCGGTTCGGGGCAGATGCAGCTGCCGTTCGTGCTCCAGTCCGCCGAGGTGATGAAGGCCGCGGTCGCCCATCTGGAGCCGCACATGGAGAAGTCGGACGCGGAGGGCAAGGGCACCATCGTGCTGGCCACCGTGCGCGGCGACGTCCACGACATCGGCAAGAACCTGGTCGACATCATCCTGTCCAACAACGGCTACAACGTCGTCAACCTCGGGATCAAGCAGCCGGTCTCCGCGATCCTGGAGGCCGCCGAGGAACACCGCGCGGACGTGATCGGGATGTCCGGGCTGCTGGTGAAGTCCACGGTGATCATGAAGGAGAACCTGGAGGAACTCAACCAGCGCGACCTGGCCGGCAA
>NZ_JBWKES010000077.1:0-1489 GCF_056435325.1 Streptomyces sp. NPDC043952 | reverse complement strand
CGGGGGGTGCCTCTATGTCCTTCGTCAAGCGAGGCGTGGGGTTCTGGGTTCGTAGAAGGTTCCGTCGCGGAGCATGGCGAACAAGACGCTGATGCGGTGGCGGGCGAGTCGGAGGAGGGCCTGGGTGTGGGTTTTGCCGCGGGCTCGGCAGCGGTCGTAGTAGGTGCGGGAGGCGGGGTCGTGGAGGGCGGCGAACGCGGAGAGGAACATCGCGCGTTTGAGCTGCCGGTTCCCGCCTCTCGGAGCATGTTCGCCGTGGATCGAGGATCCCGACTGCCTGGTGGCGGGGGCGAGGCCGGCGTAGGAGGCCAGGTGGGCGGCGCTTGGGAACGAGGTGCCGTCGCCGACGGTGGTCAGGAGGACTGCGGCGGTCCTGACGCCGATGCCGGGCATCGAGGTCAGGACCTGGGAAAGAGGGTGGGCCTCCAGCAGGGCCTCGATCCGGGCTTCCAGTGCCCGGCGTTGTTCGTGGACGGCGGCCAGCGACTTGGCCAGCGACGGCACGATGATGTCCAGGGTGCCTGTGCCCGGGACGACGACGGTCTGTTCGTCGAGGGCGGCGAAGATGTCGTCGATGAGCCGGGTGGCCATGCGCGGGGCCCTGGGCCGGATGACCTCGACGAGCTTGCGGCGGCCGGCTTTGCGCAGAGCGGCCGGGGATCCGTAGCGCTCCAGGAGCCAGGTGACGGCGGGGTGGTCCAGGCGGGGTCCCAGGACGCGTTCCAGCGAGGGGTGGAACTGGGTGAGCAGGCTGCGGATGCGGTTGGTGGTGCGGTTGGCCTCGCCGGCCAGGTCCTGGTCGAAGCCGACCAGCATGGTCAGCTCGGCGGTGATCTCGTCGGCGAGTTCCAGGGAGCGCAGGGTGTGGGGCATGGTGCGGGCGGCGTCTGCGATGACGGCGGCGTCGCGGGCGTCGGTCTTGGCCTCACCTGGGTAGAGGTCGGCGATCCGGCGCATCGCGAGTCCGGGCAGGTAGGCGACCTTGCAGCCGGCATCGCGGGCGACGGTCAGCGGCAGGGCGCCGATGGAGGCGGGCTGGTCCACGACCACCAGGACGGTGCCGAACTTGGCTTTGAGCTTGTCGAAGACGGCCCGCAGCTGGGGTTCGCCGTTCGGCAGGGCTTTGTCGAAGACTTTCTTTCCGGCCGGGGTGAGTCCGTGGCCGTGATGGTTGCTCTTGCCGACGTCCAGGCCGAGGAAGACGCCCGTCTCATCGATGTCGATCACCGTGCCCCCACATGCGTCGATGCCGAGCCGGCCTTGGCGGCGGGGCCGTTCGCGCGCATCCACGTTATACAGACCTGCCGCCCGCAAGTGGCCCGGCATTGCGCCGGACCGGGCGGCGGCCGGACCTTTGATCAGCGTCTCCGACGGCACCCCTCGGGCCCGGTGAACACCACCCCCCAGGTCATCTGTTCGACAGGGGGCAACAGTCATGCCGGGCCCGGAGGCCAGCGGCCCTCTTACAGGACCGCGAAGAAGATAACGG
>NZ_JBWKES010000075.1:0-1619 GCF_056435325.1 Streptomyces sp. NPDC043952 | reverse complement strand
TCGACACCGAGGGGCGGGCCGTCGAGGTCTGCGACACGGTGATGGCGGCGGACGCCTACGTCCTCTCGTATCAGCTTCCGGCGACCTGATCGTCATGATTTGCGGTGGTGCGCGGGGACGTTCTCCCGAACTCGTACACCCCAACACGCTCACTCGTATAGACGAGTGGGCGAGTTGTGTGGCAAGGTGATTCCGCGATCCCGATCAAGGAGTTCACAGGACCCATCTTGTATAGACGAGTAGATAGGAGTGTGTCTTGCGCACCATCCGCGTGGAGACCTCCGGAGCGACGATCCTCCTCACCGAGGCCCCCGAGCCGAAGGTCCGTGACCGGCAGACGGGCGAGATCGCCAAGGACGCCAACAGCGGTGAGGCGCTGATGACCATCGGCGTCGTCTACATCGAGGACGGCGAGTCCTCGCTCATCAAGGTCACCGTCCCGGAAGGCGGCATCTCCGAGGGACTGACCCTCGGGGCGCCGGTCTCGCTGCCGGGCCTCGTCGCCCGGCCGTGGGAGTCCGTCTTCAACGGTCAGCAGCGCCACGGCATCGCCTACCGCGCTGCCGCAGTCACGCCCGCCGCCTTCCCGGCCACGACCGGGGCCGTCGCCTGATGTCCGACCTGACGACGCTCCTCGAAGTGAGTGGTCCTGTCGCCGCGCTCGGCGGCGGGGCCGCCTACGCCCGGGCCAAGCACCCGGCGGCGTACTGGTCCACGGTCGGCCTCCCTGTGTCCACGGTCCGGCTGCTCAGCTCGTACGGCTCAGTCATGGAGGTGTGCGGCCTGACCGTGGCGCCCTCCCGGCTCCGGGTGCTCGCGGCCAGGGCCATGACCCGGCGTGAGGTGCGGCCCGTACCGCCTCGCCGGGGCCTGCTCCGGCCCACCACGACCGGGCTGCGGATACGCCTCCGCCTGGCCCCTGGCCAGGAACCCGCCGACTTCGCCGCCTCCGCCGAACGGCTGCGGAACGCCTGGGGCGTCCACGCCGTCTACGTCACCCCGGTCAAGCCGGGTGTCATCGAGCTGCGGCTCGTCGGTTACGACGTCTTACGGCGGGTCCGCATGCCGCGCAAGATCGCGGACGGCTTCCTCAAAGTGCCGGTCGCCCTGCGCGAAGACGCCACGCCGTTCGTACGCGACTACCGCACCATCCCCCACCAGCTCACCCTCGGCGCCCCCCTGTCCGGCAAGTCCATGTACCTGCGCCACCTCATCGCCGGACTCGCCCCTCAGCCCGTCGCCCTCGTCGGCATCGACTGCAAGCGGGGCGTCGAACTGGCTCCCTTCGCGCCCCGGCTCTCCGCACTCGCGACCGACCCGGGACAGGCGGCTGAACTGCTGCCGGTGCTGGTCAAGGAAATGGAAGACCGCTACGACCTGATCAAGGCCCGGCAGGGCATCGCCCCCGGCACCCCGGACGAGGAAATCACCTCCGACATCTGGGGCCTGCCTGAGCACGAACGCCCGGTGCCGGTGGTGCTGTTCGTGGACGAGGTGGCCGAACTCTTCATGGTGGCCACGAGGAAGGACGAGGAACGGCGCGACGAGATGGTCACGCAGCTCATCCGCCTCGCCCAGCTCGGCCGCGCGGCCGGCATGTACCTGGAGGTGTGCGGGCA
>NZ_JBWKES010000074.1:0-1754 GCF_056435325.1 Streptomyces sp. NPDC043952 | reverse complement strand
TGTTGTCAGTCCGTCTGAGCGCACAGGGAGGGTGCCCAAGATCGTTTTGTGACGAACGAACACCTGGACACCCTCATCACCGGACTGTACGTGAAGGTCGACGACGAGATTGGAGAGAGCCGATGCCTGGGCAGGCCACCGCAGTTGAGCGACTCCGAGCTGGTCTGTCTGGCCGTCGCGCAGGCTCTGCTGGGCTTCGCATCGGAAGCCCGCTGGCTGCGGTTCGCCCATGCCAACCTGGGCTCGATGTTCCCGTACCTGCCCAAGCGGCCCGGATACAACAAGCGGCTGCGGGCCGCGTTGCCACTGGTCAAGAAGGCGATACGGCTGCTTGCCGTGGACAGCGACTTCTGGTTCGACAACCACTGGATCGTCGACTCCATGCCGGTGCCATGCGGCAGGTCCCGGCCCACGGTGAAGCGGTCGGATATGGCCGGCTGGGCCGGATACGGGTACTGCGCCTCCCACTCGCGGTTCTTCTGGGGTCTGCGCCTGCACCTGGTCTGCACCCCGACCGGCATGCCCATCACGTGGGCACTCGCGAACCCGAAGATCGACGAGCGGGAGGTGCTGGCCTCGATGCTGGACCGCGAGCCGCACCTGGCCACCGACCGGCCGGGGCTGTTGGTCATCGCGGACAAGGGCTTCGCCTCCAAGGAGTTCGAAAACGACCTCGCGATGCGAGGCGCTGAACTGCTCCGGCCGTCCTTCAAACGGGAACAGCGGCGCAAGGGCGAGTCTCTGCTGAAGTCGGTGCGGCAGCTGATCGAGTCGGTCAACGACACGCTGAAGGGCCAGTTGGACCTCGAACAGCACGGCGGACGCACCTTCGAGGGCGTGGCCGTCCGGGTCGCCCAGCGCATCCTCGCGATGGCTGCCACGATCTGGCACAACCACAAGACCGGCGCCCCTGTCCTTCGGTCGCTGACCGCATTCGATCACTGACCGCCACGTAACGGTGCCTCGTGCTCAACCGGCGACGTGGTCTCGTCGGGGCAAGGGCGTTCACGGGCGGTCAGCGGCCGTCTTGGGCGGCCCGGCCACGCCGACACACGCCTCGTTGCCCTCGGGGTCGGCCAGCACCCAGTTTGACGGCGCGTCGGCGTCGTTCACCAGGCGGCCACCGGCGGCGAGCGCCGCGGCTATCCGTGCCTCGGCCTGGTCGTATGGCACCCAGACGTCGACGTGGACCCGGTTGCGCTGCGGGCGCGGTGCGTCCATGTGCTGGAAGTAGAACGGTGCTCCGCGGCGGTGCGGGTCGATCAGGTCTTCGCCGCTGTTCGCACGGTCCTGGTAACCGAGCAGGGCACGCCAGAAGGGCACCACGTCGGGAACGGCGAGGGCATCGACGGTGACCTGGACGGTCTGCACGGCGGACGGGTCGGCTGGGATGTCCAGCGTGCGCGCCACTGCCGAGATCTGCCGGGCCAGCTCGATGTGCCCCTCGGTCAGCCCGTAATAATCGTCCGTGATCGTGATCAGCCGTATGGTCACCCCCTCGTGCCGCAGGTCGACGTCCGGGTACCCGTCCCCCACGCCCGGCAACTCGCTGATCGCCTGCACGAGCCCGGCGCCGACCGTGAACGACCCGGTGCGGTAGTACGCGCACGCCCCCTCGCCCAGCACACGCCAGTCCTCCAGGCCGATGGTCTCGTGGAACTGCTGCGGCCTGATGCGCTCGATCTTGCCCTCTACATAGGTCATGCGCTCAACGTAGCGTGCAGGTCCGACAACTCCTCTCAACCATTCGGCCC
>NZ_JBWKES010000073.1:0-2241 GCF_056435325.1 Streptomyces sp. NPDC043952 | reverse complement strand
GATACTTTCCCTTTCGTGGGGTGGGGGGGGGTCGTAGTCGTGGGATACAACACCGTGGAAGGGGGGGGGGGGGGGGGGGAAACCCCACCCCCCCCCCCCCCCCCCCCCCCCCCCCCCCCCCGCGGTGAGCGGAGCGAGCCGCCTTGAACCAGTAGAGAAAGTTGTAACTCAGTCTGTCGAGCGGGGCGTGAAGTCGTGAGCGCATGGCGGTAGTTCGGTGCCCTGGCGGTGTGCGATCGGCAGGAAGAACGCCGGTCGGATCGTCCAGATGATGCGGGTGCCGGCGTGGGTCAGTGACACCGTGCAGGGCTCGGCCCGTAGCAGGGCTCGTCGGGTGTCGATGCGGCCGTCATACATCCACTCCCACGCTGCACTGGAGGCGTCCGAGTCCAGTGCCGGGGAGATCGTTTTGAGGGCGACCGCTACCCACCGGTCCACCTGCGGAGCGGAGTAGGCGTCAAACGATGCCACCAGTGCCTGCGGGCCCTGCTCGCTCAGGTTCTCCGTCCAGCACTCGCACCAGAACCCCCGCCGGGGCAGCTTCATCAACATCATCGGCCTCCCAGCCGTGCGTCGGCGTACAGCTCGGCGGTGACCGTGTGGCCCTGGTCGGTGTCGTGGACGACGACCCGGTGGGCGATGGCGCTGACCATGCCGAACCCTCGGCCGTGCTCGGCGTCCTGGTCCTGGTGCTCGACCTTGGGGGCCGTGGCCGTGCCGCCGTCGTCCGTGACCGAGACCGCGACCACCTGAGCCGAGACGGCGACGGCCAGGTGGAAGCTGCCGGGCTCCCAGCCGCTGGCCGTGTGGCGGATCGCGTTGGTGCTCAGCTCGCTCACGATCAGCTCGGCGTCGTCGGCCAGAGGGGAGTCGCGCAGGATGTCCCGGGTCCAGCGGCGGGCCCGGCTCACTTCTTCCGGGAATCCTGGGCAACTCAGCCCCCAGACCCTGGCTGCACTCATATACTCGTGCATACAAGTTCCTTCATGCTGGTAGGCCGCCATGTGCAGCGGGTTCGGGCTAGACGAGTTTCACGCCGTCGTGGGCGCGAACGGCCGGCGGGGTCATAGCGTCGAGTGCGTCGAGCACACGTATCGCGTACGCCTCGTCGGCAAGCTCGGTGACCTCTTCGCGGGTGGCCCAGCGCAGTGCGCGGGTCTCGTCACCGGTGGTGGGCACACCGTCGGCGGCTTCGCAGCGGAAGACCAGCGAGACGATCAGGCCCTTCATGTTCTTGTAGACGCCGGTCAGGGCCGCGGGAAGGGCGATCTTGATGCCGGTCTCTTCGAGGACTTCCCGTTGGAGGGCTTCCGGGATGGTCTCCTCGCGTTCGAGGACACCGCCCGGCGGTTCCCAGTGGCCGTTGTCCCGGCGCTGGATCAGGAGGGCCCGGCCTTGGTCGTCCACGACGACCCCGGCGACGCTCACGGAGTGCGGGCGTTCAGTGCTCACGTTCCTCGGCCCTCTCGGCTGGCTAGGCTCTCCACCGTAGCAACAGCACTCGCCCACTCGTCTAGATACCTAAAGGAGTACTCACGTGAGCCCTCTTTCTTCGGGCCTCCTCGGTGATCTCGACCCCACGAGCGATCGTGCGGTCTTCCGGCAGATCGCCGACCAGCTGCGCGAGGCCATCGACCGTGGGCGATTCCACGAGGGCGAGAAGCTGCCCTCCGAAGCCGACCTTGTCGACCACTTCGGAGTGTCCCGGATGACGGTCCGCAACGCCTTCTCCATCCTCCAGGGCGAGGGCCTGGTGCACGCCGAGCACGGCAGGGGCGTCTTCGTACGGCCACGACCGCCCGTCAGGCGACTCGCCTCCGACCGCTTCGCCCGCCGTCACCGGGAACAAGGCAAGTCCGCGTTCATCGTGGAGGCCGACGCGGCCGGCGGCCACCCCCAGGTCGACAGCCTGGAGGTCAAGGAGGAGAAGGCCAGCCAGGACATCTCCACCCGGCTCGGCTCCGTGCGCCGTGTGCTGGCTCGTCGGCGCCGGTACCTGCTCGACGGGCGACCCGTCGAGTTCGCCACCTCCTACCTCCCGCTCGACATCGCCCGCGGAACCCCCATCGCAGAACCCAACCCCGGCCCCGGCGGCATCTACGCCCGCCTGGAAGAGCTGGGCCACCGCCTCGACCACTTCGACGAGGAGATCCGCGCCCGGATGCCCTCGCCCGCAGAGGTCAAGACGCTCCGCCTTGCCGCCGGTGTCCCGGTCATCCATCTCATCCGGACCGCCTTCGA
>NZ_JBWKES010000072.1:0-2369 GCF_056435325.1 Streptomyces sp. NPDC043952 | reverse complement strand
GACGACAACACCAGGCCCGCACCAGCCACTACAAACGCCGCGGACACAGCCCCCGACCTGGCCATCAGTCACAGCAAACACCGTTGCAGTACTAGTCGCCCCAGGACGGGGTCGCAGCGGCGGCCGCGCAGAACGAAGGCCGAGGTGACGACGGGCTTCGGCGGGCGGGCCGTGCGGGCAGGCATCCATGGTGATGGTGCGGGAGCGCCAGTCGCAGCCACGGTCAAAACAGACGCGCTCGGGTGGGTGCGGCTGCCTTGGATTGGCGGAGAAGATCGAGCGGGCTTCCGCGAGCCGGATGCCGAGTTTACGGAGTCGTTCGCCCATGGCCCAGGCGCTGATCGGACGGCCGGGCTGACCGCCGGGAAAGAGCCAGGGTGACTCTGTCCGGCCGAGGACAGCATGGCTGCGGCGAACCGCGACCTGTGGCGGACGTGTTGATGGTGGCCGCGTCGCCTTCTCGCTGAGTACTGCCGGGCCACCTCTGCAGCTCGGCCGCGTCGGCCACTCATGGAGGCGGCCGACGGGGCCATCTCACCGTCGGCGGGTGATCGGCTGCCCAGGGGCGTGGCTGTGCGAGTCTGCGATGGCTCGATCAGTCTCGAGTGCTCGGTTGGCAGGGTCAGGCGGCCTGCATCCGCTGGTTGTTGACTAGGTCCCGGTAGGCAGAGCAGCGGTTCATCAGCGTCTGGTGGGTGCCGGCGTCGGTGAGGGTGCCGTTGGTCAGCATCACGACGTGGTCTGCATGCTGCACGGTGGACAGTCGGTGGGCTACGACCATGACGGCTCGGGTTGTCGCCAGGTCGTCGACGATCCGCCGGAATCGCTTCTCGTTGATGCTGTCCAACTGCGAGGTCGGCTCGTCCAGCAGCACGATGTCGGCGTCTGAGAGCAGGGCTCGTGCCAACGCCAGTCGCTGTCGCTGCCCACCGGATAGATCGTTTTGCCGTCCCAGCGTGGTGTTCAGTCCTTCGGGCAAGGAGGTGAGGTCTTGTAGCAACCCGACCGCTTCCAGAGCGGTGGCCAGTTCCTCTTCGGAGGCTGGTTCGGCACGGCCGAGCTGCAGGTTGTCGTGGATGGTCCCTTCGAGCAGGGTGAATTGCTGATCAACGTAGGCGATGCGGCTGCGCAGGTCTTCAAGCGGCCAGTCGTGGATTGGATGGCCCAGTATGGTGATCCTTCCGTCATCGGGGTACATGAAGCGGTCGATGAGTGTGAGGCACGTTGACTTTCCGGCGCCGGATGGGCCGACAAGGGCAGTCAAACCGGTACGGGGTGCGGTGAAAGTGACGCGGTTGAGAACCGGTACGCCTGTGTAGGAGAAGGAGACGTCCTCGAAGGCGACGGCCGCCGTGCCTGGGCGGGGCTTTGGGGGGCTGAGTTTCGGCTGGGCGCCGTCGGTCTCCTGCGCGAGGGTGAAGAATTCGTGGAAGCGGGTGCGGGCGGCGAGCCCGGCCTGGAGGCGCCCGATACCGGTGGCGACGACGGTGACGGGGGAGACCAGTTGTAGGAGGTAGAGCAGGAAGGCGGCGAAGCTGGGCACGGACAGATCGCCGCTGGCCATGCGGGCGCCACCGCCGATGATGACTCCTACGAGGGCGACCTGCTGGCCTAGTTGCATGACGGGAGTGATCCACATCTGCAGGCGTGCTCCTACCAGGGAGGTCCCGGTGAGCTGTTGCGCGCTTTCACCGAGCCGGCCGGCGGAGCGTCCCTCGGACCGGTACGCCTTGATGGTGAGCAGAGCCGTGAGGTAAGCGGTGAAGTGCTGGGCAAGCTCGCCGACGGCGTCCTGCTGGTCTGCGATGTTGCGGCGTACGCGGATCAGCACCCAGCCGATCGCCGCGCCGGCGAGGGCGAAGGACCCGATGGTGATCAGGACCAGCAGCCAGTCGAGTACTGCCATGACGACGAGGGTGAAGACGACGGTGAGGGCAGCCAATGGCAGTTGGACTACCCCGATGTCGATGATGGCGCGCAGCAGCATGGCGTCGGAGGTGACGCGGGCGACAAGATTGCCCACACCTTGGTCCCGGACCGTGCTCACGGGTAGACGCAGGCTGTGTTCCATGACGCGCTGGCGCAGCCGTAGGACGATGAATTCGCCGATGCGGGAGAGCAGGTAGCTGGAGGCGGCCGAGGCGCCTGCGGAGCCCAGGGCGGCTACCGACATAAGGACCACAGGCCGGGTGATCGTGTCGTTCTGGCCGAAGGAGCTGATGATGTCTTTGACGAGCAGCGGTACGGCCAGCGTGCCAGCTGTGGCGACGAGGGCTAAGAACTCCTAACGCAATGACTTCAGGCGTCGCCAGCAGATGAGTGCGCATCCCAGGGTGAGGAAGGCTTCGTGGATGTCGTCGCGTACCTCC
>NZ_JBWKES010000071.1:0-2656 GCF_056435325.1 Streptomyces sp. NPDC043952 | reverse complement strand
CTGAAGGCCAATATCGGCGATCTCCCGCGTGGCGCGGAGGTCATCGTGGACACGGACGGGTTCACCGGGCGGGCCCTGCAGAAGGTCGGCTACGCCACCTCGCCGCTGGACGACGGTTCCCTGGACGCCTACCACCTGCACCCGGTACCGCTGACCACGCTGACGGTTCAGGCCCTCAGGGAGTTCGACCTGTCCCGCAAGGAGGCCGAGCGCAGCAAGAACATGTTCGCGCTCGGTCTGCTGTCGTGGATGTACCACCGGCCCACGGAGGGCACGGAGCGGTTTTTGGCGTCGAAGTTCGCGAAGAAGCCGCAGATCATGGCGGCGAACATCGCGGCGTTGCGGGCGGGCTGGAACTTCGGGGAGACCACGGAGGACTTCGCCGTCTCCTACGAGGTCGCCCCGGCCGCGGCCGCGTTCGCGCCCGGCACCTACCGCAACATCTCCGGCAACCTCGCCCTGGCCTACGGTCTGATCACCGCTTCCCGGCAGGCCGACCTGCCCCTGTTCCTGGGCTCCTACCCGATCACGCCGGCCTCGGACATCCTGCACGAGCTGAGCCGGCACAAGAACTTCGGGGTGCGCACCTTCCAGGCCGAGGACGAGATCGCCGGCATCGGCGCCGCCCTGGGAGCCGCGTTCGGCGGATCGCTGGCGGTGACGACCACCTCCGGTCCCGGTGTCGCGCTCAAGAGCGAGACGGTCGGGCTGGCCGTCTCGCTGGAGCTGCCGCTGCTGGTGGTGGACATCCAGCGCGGCGGGCCCTCCACCGGCCTGCCGACCAAGACCGAGCAGGCGGACCTTCTGCAGGCGATGTACGGGCGCAACGGCGAGGCACCGGTACCGGTCCTCGCGCCGCGCACCCCGGCGGACTGCTTCGACGCCGCCCTGGAAGCCGCCCGGATCGCCCTGGCCTACCGCACCCCGGTGATGCTGCTCTCCGACGGCTACCTCGCCAACGGCTCCGAGCCCTGGCGCATCCCCGACATCGGCGAACTGCCCGACCTGCGCGTCCAGTTCACCACCACCCCCAACCACACCCTCGCCGACGGCACCGACGTCTTCTGGCCCTACAAACGCGACCCGCACACCCTCGCCCGCCCCTGGGCGGTGCCGGGCACGCCCGGCCTGGAGCACCGTATCGGCGGGATCGAGAAGCAGGACGGCACCGGCGACATCTCCTACGACCCCGCCAACCACGACTTCATGGTCCGCACCCGCCAGGCCAGGATCGACGGCATCACCGTCCCCGACCTGGAGGTGGACGACCCGCACAGCGCCCGCACCCTGGTCCTGGGCTGGGGCTCGACCTACGGCCCCATCACCGCGGCGGTACGCAGACTGCGCGCGGCCGGCGACACGATCGCCCAGGCCCACCTGCGCCACCTCAACCCCTTCCCCGCCAACCTCGGCGCGGTCCTCGCCCGCTACGACAAAGTCGTCATCCCCGAGATGAACCTCGGCCAGCTGGCCACCCTGATCCGCGCGAAATACCTCATCGACGCCCACTCCTACAACCAGGTCAACGGCATGCCGTTCAAGGCACGGCAACTCGCCACCGCGCTGAAGGAGGCCATCGATGACTGACACCGCCAACCCACTCCTGCAGCTGGTGCCCCGCGCCGAGGCCAGGCAGTCGATGAAGGACTTCAAATCGGACCAGGAAGTACGCTGGTGCCCCGGCTGCGGCGACTACGCCATCCTCGCCGCCGTCCAGGGCTTCATGCCCGAACTCGGCCTGGCCAAGGAGAACATCGTCTTCGTCTCCGGCATCGGCTGCTCCTCCCGCTTCCCGTACTACATGAACACCTACGGGATGCACTCCATCCACGGCCGCGCCCCCGCCATCGCCACCGGCCTCGCCGCCAGCCGACGCGATCTGTCCGTATGGGTCGTCACCGGCGACGGCGACGCGCTCTCCATCGGCGGCAACCACCTCATCCACGCCCTGCGCCGCAACGTCAACCTCAAGATCCTCCTCTTCAACAACCGGATCTACGGCCTGACCAAGGGCCAGTACTCACCCACCTCCGAGACCGGCAAGATCACCAAATCGACGCCCATGGGCTCGCTCGACGCACCCTTCAACCCGGTCTCCCTCGCCCTCGGCGCCGAAGCCACCTTCGTGGCCCGCACCATCGACTCCGACCGCAGACACCTCACCGACATCCTGCGCGCCGCCGCCGACCACCCCGGCACCGCACTGGTCGAGATCTACCAGAACTGCAACATCTTCAACGACGGCGCCTTCGACACCCTGAAGGACAAGCAGCAGGCCGAGGAAGCACTGATCCGCCTGACCCACGGGCAGCCGATCCGGTTCGGAGCCGAGGCAGAGCGCGGCGTCGTGCGCGACCGGGCCACCGGCGACCTCCACGTGGTCACCGTCACCCCGGACAACGAGGCCGACGTCCTCGTCCACGACGCCCACGCCGCCTCCCCCACCACCGCCTTCGCCCTCTCCCGCCTCGCCGACCCCGACACCCTCCACCACACCCCCATCGGCGTCTTCCGCGACACCCGACGCCCCGTCTACGACGAACA
The DNA here is from genome assembly GCF_056435325.1 of Streptomyces sp. NPDC043952. Taxonomy (NCBI): domain Bacteria; kingdom Bacillati; phylum Actinomycetota; class Actinomycetes; order Kitasatosporales; family Streptomycetaceae; genus Streptomyces; species Streptomyces sp. NPDC043952. Next base: position 112 of record NZ_JBWKES010000071.1, on the reverse strand, counting down.
GATGAGCGAACAACTCGACACCGCCCTCGAACAGAAAGGCAAAGGCGACCTCGCCGCACTCCTCGCAGGCAGCGACACCTGGACCGTCACCGGCTGACACCGACACCGGCCG
>NZ_JBWKES010000070.1:0-3181 GCF_056435325.1 Streptomyces sp. NPDC043952 | reverse complement strand
CCCCCCCCCCCCCCCCCCCCCCCCCCCCCCCCCCCCCCCCCCCCCCCCCCCCCCCCCCCCCCCCCCCCCCCCCCCCCCCCCCCCCCCCCCCCCGCCGCCGTGTGCCCAAGCGGAGCGATCCGGTCCGGATGGGGCGCCCTGCCCCAGGTGGCGATATTCCGATTATCATCTGCGTTCATGCGTTCCCATGCGCCTTCCCTGGTCGGGCGGGGTCCCCAACTCCACCTGCTCGAACGTGCCTTGACCGGCGCTCAACAGGGACGCGGCGGTGTGGTCTTCCTGGTCGGCGAGGCCGGGGTCGGCAAGTCGCGGCTCGCGGCCGAGGTCGTGGGCGGCGCGCTCGACGCCGGGATGCGGGTGCTGCGCGGCCGCAGCAGCACCACGGGCCCGGCGGTGCCGTTCCGGCCACTGACCGAGGCGCTGATGTCCCTGTTCCGCGGCGGCGCGGCCATGGACGACCTGGCCCTGGGCCCGTACCGGCCGGTGCTCGGACGGCTGATCCCCGACTGGGACACCGGCGAGCGCGAGAGCAGCTCCATGGTCATCCTGGGCGAGGCGGTGCTGCGGCTGCTCATCGCGGCCGGGCGCGGGCAGGGACAGCTGCTGCTCCTGGAGGACCTGCACGACGCCGACCCGGAGACGCTCGGCGTCCTCGAATACCTCGTGGACAACCTGGAGTACACGCCCGTCCTGCTGCTCGCCACCGTGCGCACCGACTTCAGCGACGCCCTGGACCTGGCCCAGTCCGCGCGCCGGCGCGGGGCCGCCACCCTGCTGGAGATCCCGCCGCTGACCCGCGAGCAGGCGGACGAGATGATCGCGGCCCAACTGGGCGCGGCGGACCCGCGGGAGGTGCCCGAGCCGGTGCTCCAGCGGCTGTGGGAGGACAGTTCCGGCAGCCCGTACCTGGTCGAGGAGCTGCTCCAGACCATGATCGGGGCGGGCACCCTGGTGCAGGGCCCGGACGGCTGGCGGGCGGTCGGGGATCTGCGCAGCGATGTCTCCTCGACGCTGGCGCGGGACATCCTGCGCCGCATCGACCGGCTCGGCGCGCAGGGCCTGACCCTGTTGTCGGCGGCCGCCGTCCTCGGCCGGCGCTTCCCGCTGACCGTGCTCCAGCGGATGAGCGGCGTGGACGACCGCGCGCTGCTCAGCCATCTGCACGCGGGCGTCGCGGCCCGTCTGGTGATCCCCGACGAACCGGCCCCCGACTGGTACTCCTTCCGGCACTCGCTGACCGTGGACGCCCTGTTCACGCAGATGACGCCCGGTCAGCGGGCCGAGCTCGCGCGCCGGGGCGCGGAGGCGGTCGAGGAGCTGCACCCCGAGCTGGGCGGCGACTGGTGCGCGCTGGCGGCCGGGCTGCGCAGCGAGGCCGGGGACCGGGGCGCGGCCGGGCTGCTGTTCGCGGACGCGGGCGGGCGGGCCCTCGCGGCCGGTGCGCTGGGCTCCGCCGTGACCCTGCTCAGCCGGGCCGAGACGCTGCTGGCCGAGGCCGGCGACGCCCAGGGCCGGGCCGCGGTTCTGGAGAACCTGCTGCCCGCGCTCGCCGAGGCCGGGGACTTCGCGCGCGCCTTCGAACTGGCCGAGGATCTGCATCTGCTGGGCAGTTCGGGGCTCAGTCCGGTCCGGCTCGCCACGCTGCACGCGCGGCTGGCCAAGGTCGCCCACACGGCCGGGCGGTGGAGCGACGGCAACCGGCAGGTGGCCCGTGCCCGCGAGGTGCTGGCGGGCGCGCCGGACGAGATGACCGCCGCCGCCGTCGATGTGACGGCCGCCTACCTCGCCCTGGACACACCGGGTCCGGACCGCACCCAGCACGCGGAGAAGCTGGCCCGCTCGGCCGCCGACACCGCCGAACGCCACGGGATGCCCGTGGTCGCCTGCCAGGCACAGGAATTGCTCGCCACCGTGGCCCGCGAGCGGGACCCGGAGGAGTCCGAGGCGATGCTCGGCCAGGCCCTCGCCACCGCCGAACGCCACCGGCTGCCCCTGCAACGGATGTACGCGGCCACCCGGCTGGCCGGCAACGCCTGGCTCGCCGACGGCGACGCCGCGGGCCTGCTGGCGGCGCGCGAGGAGGCGCTGCGGCTCGGCTCGGTCAACATCGTGCACACCGTCGACGGCATCCTCGTACTCGACGCGGTGCTGCGCGGCGACTACGACACCGCGCGCACGACCGCCGCCGAGTGCCTGGCCGTCGTACGGCGGCTGCGGCTCGCGCCCGCGGTGCGGTACGTCCTGATGGCGCAGGCCGTGCTGGCGGCGCACCATGCCGACCGGGCCGGGATGGAGGCGGCGCTGGCCGCGTTCGCGCAGTGGGACGGGGCCGGTTCGCAGGAGGAGCCGCTGACCCACGGGCTGGCCCGCGCCTTCTGCTCGCTCCTGGAGGAGGACCGGGAGCTGGCCCGCGAGGATCTGGGCACGGTGCTGGCGCTGGAGGCGGACAACCCCTCGACCTACCATCTCAGCGGCACCCACGGCCTGGTGCTGCTGCTGGACGTGCTCGCCGGGCGCGCGGACCGCGCCCGGCACGTGGAGATCACCGCCACCGCGATGGCCCGGATGCGCTGGAACCGGCACTTCGTGCTGCTCGCGGAGGCCGTGCTGCTGGGCCGGGAGGGCGCCGGGGACCGGGCGGCGCGCGCGGTGGAGGCGGCGCGGACGGTGGCGGAGCCGTATCCGCTGGCCCGGCAGCTGGGGCTGCGGCTGGTCGCGGACGCGGCGCACCAGGACGGCTGGGGCGATCCGGTGACCTGGCTGCGGCAGGCTGAGGACTACTTCCACGAGCGGGACATCCCGGCCGTGGCGGGCGCCTGCCGGGCGGGGCTGCGCCGGCTCGGCGCCCCGGTGCGCCAGCACCGCACCGGGAGCAGCGGTATCCCGGACCGGTTGCGCGCGCAGGGCGTCACGGTCCGGGAGTTCGAGGTGTTCCGGCTGCTCGCGGAGCGGCTGTCCAACAAGGACATCGCCGACCGGCTGTTCATCTCCCCGCGTACGGCGGAGAAGCACATCGCCAGCCTGATCACGAAGACGGGGGCGGCCAACCGCGCGGACCTGTGCGCGCGTTCGGCCGCCCTGCGCGACTCCTAGGATCTGTCGTCAAATGTCACGCCCACATCAGGAGTGCTGCGAGGGTGACGGCTGCTTGGTAGGACTGGGTGGTCTTGTCGTAGCGGGT
>NZ_JBWKES010000069.1:0-5253 GCF_056435325.1 Streptomyces sp. NPDC043952 | reverse complement strand
CACCCGCTACGACAAGACCACCCAGTCCTACCAAGCAGCCGTCACCCTCGCAGCACTCCTGATGTGGGCGTGACATTTGACGACAGATCCTAGGGGCGGTCCCGTACGGCAGTCTCCGTAGGGGCCGTCCCATACGGCAGTCTCCGTAGGGGGCTCGCCCCAGGGGCGTCACCGTAGGGATCTCGCCGTAGGGACTTCACCGTAGGGGTCTCACCGTAGGGATTCCGCCGTAGGGATCGCCGTACGCGTCTCCCCCCAAGGGTCCCCCGATCGCGCGCCCGGTGCCTGTGCGCAGGTGCCGGGCGCGCGGTGATGGGTGAGCCTGGAGGGATGTCTGGTGTTCCCGCCGGCCGGATCCCGGCGCCGTACGCCGCCCCGGCGCGCCGGGCGCTCCAGGTGACGCTCGTCGCCGCGGCCGGCTTCTACTTCTTCCGCTACGGCCTGGACCGCCCCGTCGCCGCCACGTACGCCCTGTTCGCCGCGGTGGCGCTGGGCGGGCTGGCGAGGATTCCGGGCACCGGGCGGCAGCGCGCCGTGGTGGTGCTGCGGCTGATCCCGGTGGGCTGGCTGCTGGTGGCCGTCGGGACGTACCTGTCGGTGCGGACCTGGAGCGCCGTCGCCGGCATGCTGATCGTCGGCTTCGCGCTGGCCTTCTCCGCCATCGGCGGACCGCGTCCGGCGGGGGCGGCGCCGGGTCTGCAACTCCTGTACATCCTGCCGTCGTTCCCGCCCTACGATCCCGGCCAGCTCGACGACCGGCTGCTCGGCACGACCACCGGCATGGCCCTGCTCGTCCTCGCCGAGGCCCTGATCTTCCCCGAGCCCGCCCCGCCGCCGTACCGGGCACGCGCCGCGCACGCCGCCGCCGTCGCGGCCCGCTGCTCCGCCCTGCTCGCCGCCCCGCCGTACACCCTCTCCCCGGACGACATCCGCGCCGCCCGCGAGGCCGGCCACCGGCTGCGCTCCCTGACCGTGCCCGAGGCGGACCGCCCGGCGGGTCCGGGGGTACGGGACCGGGCCCTGTCCCACACGGGCCTGGCGACCCGGACCCTGCTGAGCAGGCTGCCCCGGCTGTCCGCGATGTCCGGCCCGGCGGTCGTACGGGACGGAAGCGACCGGCCGCCCCCCGCCCCGGACGGAAGCGACCGGCCGTCCCCCGATCCGGGCGGCGGTGAGCGGCCGGCGGCCGCGCCCGGTGTCCCGCCCGACGCCGCCGTGACCGCCGTACTCGACGCGGTCGCGCGGCTGGCGACCGCCGGCGCGGGCTGCCTCCGCGAGGGCTCCTCTCCCCTGGCCGCCTACCAGGAGCTGGCCGCGGTCCGCGCCGTCCTGTCCGCCCGGTCCGCGGTCCCCGCGGGGGAAGCCGGGGCACCGTCGCCGGACGTGCTGCGGCGGCACGCGGCCGCGCTGGAGGTCGCCGATGCCGCGCTGGCGATGGGGGCGGCCGCCGATCTGGCGGTGCACGGCCGGCGGGCCACGGTGGTGGGGCCGCCGGAGCGCTTCTGGTACGCCACCGCCCGCGCCCCGCAGCTGTGGTGGCACCGGGTGCGCGGGCACGCCGGGCGGCGCTCGGTGTTCTTCCAGAACGCGGTGCGCATCGCCCTGGCGCTGATGGCGGCGCGGCTGGTGGCCGGCGTGGACACGCTGCCGCACGGCTTCTGGGCGACGCTGGCGACGCTGACCCTCACCCGCACCACCATGGACGAGACCTGGAGCACCATCCGCTCCGCCCTCGCCGGAACCCTGGCCGGCGCGCTGGTGACCGGCGGGACGCTGGCCCTGGTCGGCACGCACACCGAGGTCTACGCCGTCGTCCTCCCCCTGTGGATGCTGTTCGCCTTCACGGTCGGGCCGGTCAAGGGGGTCGGCTGGGCGCAGGGCCTGTTCACGGTGCTCGTGGCTCTGGTCTTCGCCCAGCTCGCGCCGCCGACCTGGCGGCTGGCGGAGGTACGCCTGCTCGATGTGCTGGTCGGCAGCGCGATCGGCGCGGTGTTCGGGCTGCTGGCCTGGCCGCGCGGCGCCCATGACGAACTGCGGTACGCGGCGGCGGAGCTGCTGCGCAGGGCGGCCGAGATCGTGGTGGCGACCAGTGCCTCGGTGGCCCTGGAGGGGCGGGCGGCCGTCCCGGCGGGGATGCCCGGACACCGTTCGCTCCAGCGGGCCGTGATCCTGGCGGAGTCCGCGTACGGGCAGTTCCAGAGCGAGGCGACGCCGTTCGGCGGCCGGGGTCGCGTGCCCGTGCCGCCCCCGGTGGACTGGCAGGCGGCGCTGATGGCCGGGCATCACACCCTGTGGGGCTCGGAGCGGCTGCTGGAACCGCCGTGCACCGGTCTCGGCCCGGCCGCGGCCGCGGTCAGCGGCCTCGGGGACCGGGTGGCCGGGCGCATGCTCCTGGTCTCGGCGGCCCTGGACCCCGGCGGCGACACCCCGGCGGCCCCGCTGCCCCGCCTCGCGCGGTCCCTCGCGGGCGCCGACGCGGAGCCGCCAGGTGCGCCCCGGTTGTATTACGCCACCGTGTCCTGGCTGGACTCCCTCATGGCCGATCTGTCCAGGATCGCGCGCGGGGGCGGGGAAGCCGGGGCGGACGGGGACGAGAGCGGAGGCGGTGAGGGGGAACCCGCAGGACCCGGACCTTGATCCGGGCCTTGATCCGGACCTTGATCCGGGACGTGCATCGGAGGGGTTCCCCGTAGCGACCCGACCTGACCCGACCGGATCGCTGCGGATCGCCCCTCCATGGGGTAGGCGTGAGGTGAGGCCCGGTCCGGCCTCACCGGTACGGCGTCGGCCGGACGGACCGGCGGAAGGAGCGAGTCGGATGTGCGGAGGGACGCGGCACCCGGACCCGGATCGGTCCGCGACGGCCCCGGCGGAGCCCCGCGCGGACCACACCGCCGGGCCGCGGGCGGAGCAGGCCGCGAGGCCCCGGACGGAGCAGGCCACGGAGACCCGCGCGAACCCGTCCGCGCGCCTCCGGACGGACCCTGCCGCGGGGCCCCGCGCCGACCCCGCCGCGGAGCCCGAGGCCGAGCAGGCTACGGAACCCGATGCCGAGCCGGCCGCGCAGCCCACCGCCGACCGCCCCACCGAGCCCGAAGGCGACCGCCCCACCGAGCCCGAGAACGACCGGGCCTCCGAGCCGACCAGCCTGTTCGATCTGCTGGGCGTGGCCGCCGTACTCCTGGAGGCCGACGGCCGGATCGACATGTGGAGTCCCCAGGCCGAGAAGCTGTTCGGCTACGACCGCGAGGAGGCCGTCGGGCAGTACGCGGCGCTCCTGCTGCTGCGCCCCGAGGACCGGGACGCGGCGATCCGGCTGTTCGCCGAGGTGATGGAGACCGGCCGGGGCTGGGCGGGGGCGTTCCCGGTGCGCCGCAAGGACGGCAGCACGCAGGTCGTCGAGTTCCGCAACATGCGGCTGACCGACCACCTCGGTGATCACTACGCGCTGGGGCTGGCCACCGACCGCTCCACCCTGCGCCGGGTGGAGCGCAGCACCGCCCTGTCCGCCCGGCTGGTCACCCAGGCCCCGGTCGGGGTGTCCGTCCTCGACACCGAGCTGCGCTACGTGGCCGTCAACCCCGCCCTCGCGGCCATGCACGGCCTGCCCGCGGCCGACCACATCGGCCGGCGCTACGACGAGCTGTTCCCGGACACGGCGTTCCACGCGGTCGAGGCGTCCATGCGCCAGGTCCTGGAGACCGGCGCCCCCGTGGTGAACCAGGAGGTGGTGGGCCGTACCGCCGCCGACCCGGCCAATGACCACGCCTGGATGACCTCGCTGTACCGGCTGGAGGACCACCAGGGGCACACGCTGGGCGTCGCCACGGTGGCGGTGGAGGTCACCGACCGCTACCGCGCGGCCCAGGAGGCCGAGCGGGCCCAGCGGCGGCTGCGGCTGATGGCCCGCGGCTCGGCCCGGATCGGCACCACCCTGGAGGTGGAGCGCACGGCGCGGGAGCTGGCCGACGTCCTGGTGCCCGACCTCGCCGACATGGCCGCGGTGGACCTACTGGACAGCATGCTGCGTACGGGCCGTACGGAGCCGGGCGAGGGCCCGCCGCTGTTCCGGGCGCTGGCGGTGAAGACGGCCTATCCCACCGACGCCGCCGGGGCACTGGTACCACCCGGCCGGCTCACCGTCTACCACGCCGGCCACCCCGCGGCGCAGAGCGTGCGCTCCGGGAAGCCCGTGCTGATCAGCCATCTGGACAGGGGCGACGTGGGCCGGGTCGCCGCCGGGCCCGAGGCCGCCCGGCTGCTGGCCCGCGCCGGTGTGCACACCGACATGGCGGTCCCGCTGATCGCCCGCGGCCAGTGCATCGGCGTCATGGGCCTGGCCCGCGCCCGCAACCCCGCGCCGTTCGACGCCGACGACCTGGAGCTGGCCTGCGAACTCGCCTCGCGCGCCGCGCTGAGCATCGACAACGCGGTCCTGCACCAGCACACCCGCAGCACCGCCGAAGCCCTCCAGCGCAGCCTGCTGCCCCGGCTCTCCCCCTACCATCCGGGCCTGGAGATCGCCGCGCGCTACCGGCCCGCGCAGGCGATCGGCGAGGTCGGCGGCGACTGGTACGACGTCATCCCGCTGGACGGCGACCGCACCGCCCTCGCGGTGGGCGACGTCATGGGCAGCGGGATCGCGGCGGCGGCCACCATGGGCCGGCTGCGCACCGCCACCTCCACGCTGGCCGATCTCGATCTCGGCCCGGCGCGCGTCCTCACCCACCTCGACCGGATCACCCTCGGCCTCGACCCCTACATCGCCACCTGCGTCTACGGCGTGCACGATCCCCGCCTCGGCCGCCTGGAGGTGGCCTCCGCCGGGCATCTGCCGCCGGTACTGATCCCGTCCGACGGGCCACCGCGCCTCCTCGACCTGCCGACCGGCACTCCGCTGGGCGTCGGCGGGGTGTCCTTCGAGTCCAGCACGCTCCGACTGCGGCCCGGCGACCAACTGGTCCTGTACACCGACGGCCTGGTGGAGACCCGCGACGACCCGATCGACGCCCGTCTGGCCGAACTGGTCCGGCTGCTCTCCGCGCCGTCCCCCTCCCCGGAGGACACCTGCGACCGGCTGCTGCGGGAGCTGCGCCACCCCGCGGGCCACGACGACGTGGCCCTCCTCATCGCACGGGTGCTGCCGCTGGAGTCCTAGCTGTATTGCCCCGTGAGGTTGGGGACGCGGCTGGCGGGTGGTTTACCTGCGAGCGCGGTGTGTCCGCGGTGGTGATTGTAGGTGTGCAGCCAGGC
>NZ_JBWKES010000068.1:0-5473 GCF_056435325.1 Streptomyces sp. NPDC043952 | reverse complement strand
GCTTCTCGTCCCCGTGCACGACGGCCACCGCGTCCGGGGTGCGGGCGGCCTGCGCGGCGAACAGCTCGCCGAGGGCGGCGTCCGCGCTCCCGGTGAGCAGGCCCGCCCGGCGCCCGAGCAGCAGCTCCCGCTCGCCGCCGGACAGCGACTCCAGCTCGGTGAAGGGGAGATCGGGGCTCTCGGCGGCGGCCTGGAGCAGGCGTACGAGACGGTCCGCGGTCGCCGCGACGGTGTCGGCGTCGTACAGGTCCGTCGCGTACTCCACGGTGATGTCCAGCCCGTCCGGCGCCCCGTCCGCCGTCCGGCGCTCCGCGAAGCCGAAGGTGAGGTCGAACTTGGCGATCTCCACCTCGGAGAACTCGTACGCCGTCTCCAGGCCCGGCAGTCCGGGCGCCTCGGCCGTCGTGTCACCGAGGGTCAGCATGACCTGGAACAGGGGGTGCCGGGCCGGGGTGCGCTCCGGGTTGAGGATCTCGACCAGCCGGTCGAAGGGCAGGTCCTGATGGTTCCAGGCGGCCAGGTCGGTCTCCCGGACGCGGTGCAGCAGCTCCCGGAAGCTCGGCTCGCCGCTCAAGTCGGTGCGCAGCACCAGGGTGTTGACGAAGAAGCCGACGAGGTCGTCCAGCTGCTGGTCGGTGCGGCCGGCGACCGGGGAGCCGAGGGGGATGTCGTCCCCGGCCCCGGAGCGCGCCAGCAGGGCCGACACGGCGGCCTGGGCCACCATGAACAGGGTCGTCCCGGTGTCCTGGGCCAGTGCGGTGAGCGCCGTGTGCAGATCGGCGCCCCCGTGGACCGTGTGGGTGCTGCCCCGGTTGGAGGCGGTCGCCGGACGCGGGCGGTCGGCCGGGAGGGTCGCCTCCTCCGGCAGACCGGCCAGCGCCTCGCGCCAGAAGCCCAGTTGGCGTTCCTCGTCGTCCGCCATGAGCCGCTGCTGCCACAGCGCGTAGTCGGCGTACTGGACGGGCAGCGGCTCCCAGGCGGGCGCCCGGTCCTCGGTGCGGGCCGTGTAGGCGGTGGACAGGTCGCGGAAGAGGGGCGCGTTGGACCAGCCGTCGGAGGCGATGTGGTGGATCACCAGGAGCAGCACGTGCTCGTCCTCGCCCAGCCGGAGGAGCGCGGCCCGCAGCGGGCCGCGGGAGGCCAGGTCGAAGGCGGTGCCGGAGAGTTCGGCCAGCCGGGCGGCGAGCGTGTCCGGGGTGACCGGGAGGACCGGCAGGTCCACCGGCTCCGGCGGACGCACCGACTGGTAGGCCTTGCCGTCGTGGACCGGGAAGACCGTGCGCAGGCTCTCGTGGCGGGTGACCAGGTCGGTGAGGGCGTCCCGCAGCGCCCCGACGTCCAGGGAACCGGTGAGCCGCAGCGCCATCGGGATGTTGTACGTCGCCGAGGGGCCCTCCAGCTGGTCCAGGAACCACAGCCGCTGCTGCGCGGAGGACAGCGGGACATGCTCGGGGCGCTGCGCCGCACGGGTCGGCGCGGCCCGCGGCAGCTCGCCGCTGCTCTCGGCGATGCGCTCGGTGATCCGCTCGGACAGCGCGACCACGGTCGCGTGCCGGAACAGGTCCTTGACGCCGAGCTGCACGCCGAAGGCCGCCCGGATCCGGCTGATGAGGCGGGTGGCGAGCAGCGAGTGGCCGCCCCGGTGGAAGAAGTGGTCGTCGATGGTGGCCGACGGCAGCCCGAGGACCGCTGCGAACAGGCCGCACAGGACCTCCTCCTGCGGATTGCGCGGGGCGCGCCCGATGACGTCGTGGATGATCTGCGGGGCGGGCAGCGCCCGCCGGTCGATCTTGCCGTTGGCGGTGAGCGGGATCGCGTCGAGGAGCACGAAGGCCGAGGGGACCATGTACTCCGGGAGCGCCGCCGCGGTGTGCCGGCGCAGCTCGCCCAGGTCCACGCCGTCCCCGGCGGCCACCAGGTACGCCACGAGCCGCTTGTCCCCCGGCCGGTCCTCGCGGACGATCACCGTGGCCTGGACGACGGCCGGGTGCGCGGTCAGCGCGCCCTCGATCTCGCCCAGTTCGATGCGGAAGCCGCGCAGCTTGATCTGCTGGTCGGCGCGGCCCAGGTACTCCAGGGAGCCCTCGTGGTTCCAGCGCACCAGGTCGCCGGTGCGGTACATCCGGGAGCCCGGCCCGCCGTACGGGTCGGCCACGAACCGCTCGGCGGTGAGTGACGGGCGGCCCACGTAGCCGCGCGCCAGACCGGCCCCGGCGATGTACAGCTCGCCGGGCGCACCCGCGGGAACCGGCTGGAGCGCGGGGTCCAGTACGTAGAGCCGGTGGTTGTCCAGGGCCTCGCCGATCGGGATCGTGCCCGGATAGTCGTAGGGGCGGCGGACGCGGTGGGTGGCGGCGAAGGTGGTGGTCTCGGTCGGCCCGTAGCCGTTGACGACGGTCGTGTCCGGGCAGTGCTCCTGGATCCGGCGCACCGCCTCCGGCGGTACGACGTCGCCGCCCGCCCACACCTCCCGGACCCCGGCGAAGGCCTCCGGCACCTCCTCGGCCATCACCCGGAACAGGCCCGCGGTCAGCCACAGGCTCGTGATCGAGTACCGGGCGAGCAGGTCGCCCAGCGTGTCGGTCTCCAGGTGGCCGCGGGGGGCCACGACGACCGTGCCGCCGGTCAGCCACGGCACCCAGATCTCGTAGGTGGAGGCGTCGAAGGTGTGCGGGGAGTGGAAGAGGACCCGCCGGCCGCCGTCGCCCGCGTACATCCGCTGGCGGGCCAGGTCGGCGACGTTGCGGTGGGTGACGGCGACCCCCTTCGGCACGCCGGTCGAGCCCGAGGTGAACATGACGTACAGCCACTGGTCGGGGTGGGTGGGGCCGGCCGGCCGCGTGGCGGGGCCGCCGTCGAGGTCCTTGCGGTCGACGACGAGGCCCCGCGCCTGCGCCGTGGTGACCAGCGGGTGGTCGGCCAGCGCCCGGTCGGTGATCAGGACCGGCGCGTCCAGCTCGCCGAGGATCTGGGCGTGGCGGGTGTCCGGGTCGGCCGGGTTGAGGGGTGCGTAGGCGCCGCCCGCCTTCACCACCGCGAGCATGGCGACCAGCAGGTCGGCCGAGCGCTCCATCATCAGCGCGACGACGGACTCGGGGCCGACGCCGAGACCGCCGAGGCGCTGCGCGAACCGTCCGGCCTCGGCGTCGAGTTCGGCATAGGTGAGGGAGCGCTCGCCGGACGCCACGGCGATCGCGTCCGGCGTGCGGGCCGCCTGCGCGGCGAACAGCTCCGCGAGGCCCGCGTCCGGGAAGGCGCCGTCGGTGACCGGGCCCGCGCCCAGCTCCAGCAGCCGCGCCCGCTCCTCGGGCCCGGTGAACTCCAGTTGCCCGATGGGCAGTTCCGGCGTCGCGACGGCCGCCCCCAGCAGCCGCAGCAAGCGGTCCGCGAGCCCCTCGACGGTCCGGGCGTCGTACAGGTCCGTCGCGTACTCGATGGCCAGGTCCAGGCCGCCGGGACGGCCGTCGGGCGTGCGGTGCTCGTGGAAGGAGAAGGTCAGGTCGAACTTGGCGATCTCCAGTGGGGTGAAGCCCGACTCGGTGTGCACGCCCGGCAGTTCGAGGACCGGCTTGGCCGCGTCCTGGAGGGTGAGGGCCACCTGGAACAGCGGGTGGCGGGCGGTGCTGCGCTCGGGGTTGAGGATCTCCACGAGCCGGTCGAAGGGCAGGTCCTGATGGGCCCACGCGGCCAGGTCGGTCTCCCGGACCCGGTCGAGCAGTTCCCGGAAGGAGGGGTCCCCGTCCACATCGGTGCGCAGTACCAGGCTGTTGACGAAGAAGCCCACCAGGTCGTCGAGGCGCTGGTCGGTGCGGCCCGCGATCGGTGCCCCGATCGGGATGTCCGGGCCGGCGCCAGAGCGGGCCAGCGCGGTCGCCACCGCGGCCTGCGCCACCATGAACAGGGTCGTCCCGGTCTCCCGCGCCAGCCGGGTCAGCGCCTCGTGCAGCGCGGGCGGGCACTGGACATGGTGCGTACGGCCCCGGAAGCTCGCGGTCGCCGGCCGCGGCCGGTCGGTCGGCAGGGTGGCCTCCTCGGGCAGCTCGCCCAGCGTCTGCCGCCAGAACTCGGCCTGCCGCTCCCCGTCCGCCGCGAGCAGCTCCTCCTGCCAGAGGGTGTAGTCGGCGTACTGGACCGGCAGCCGCTCCCACTCGGGCGCCCGGCCCTCGACGCGGGCGGTGTAGGCGCTCGCCACATCGCGCAGGAAGGGCGCGGTGGACCAGCCGTCGGAGACGATGTGGTGCATGACCACGAGCAGCACGTGGTCCTGCGCACCGGTCCGGAACACGCCGGCCCGCAGCGGGAGTTCGGCGGCCAGGTCGAAGGTGCGGGCCGCCGCCGCGGCGAGCAGCGCGTCCAGGGTGTGTTCCTCGGCCGGGACGACCGGCAGGTCCAGGCGGATCTCCCCGGCCGGCAGCACGACCTGCCCGGCCTCCCCGTCCGCCGCCGAGAACAGCGTCCGCAGGCTCTCGTGGCGCCCGACGGTGTCGGTCAGCGCGAGCCGCAGCGCCTCGATGTCCACCGGCCCGGTGAGCCGCAGCGCGAGCGGGATGTTGTACGTCGCCGACGGCCCCTCCAACTGGTCCAGGAACCACAGCCTGCGCTGCCCGAAGGACAGCGGCACCCGCTCCGGCCGCGCGACCTCGCGCAGCACCGGCCGCCGTACGTCCTCCCCGCCGCGCAGCTCCACCAGCTCCGCCAGCGCGGCCGGGGTCGGCCCCTGGAACAGGTCCTTGACGGTGATGCCCACGCCGAAGGCCGCCCGGATGCGGCTGATGAGCCGGGTGGCGAGCAGGGAGTGGCCGCCGCGGTGGAAGAAGTGGTCGTCGATGCCGGCGTCCGGCAGTCCGAGGATCTCCGCGAACAGCCCGCACAGCACCTCCTCGGCGGGGGTGCGCGGTGCCCGGCCGCCGGCCGCGTCCTGGTCGGCGGAGGGTGCGGGCAGCGCCTTGCGGTCCACCTTGCCGTTGCCGGTCAGCGGGATCGCGTCCAGCGGCACGAAGACCGACGGGACCATGTACTCGGGCAGCGCCGAACCGGCCCGCCGGCGCAGCGCGTCGAGGTCGAGACCGGACTCGCCCGCCACCAGGTAGGCGACGAGCCGCTTGTCGCCGGGCCGGTCCTCGCGGACGGTGACGACGGCCTGGGCGACGCCCTCGTGGGCCGCCAGCACCGCCTCGATCTCCTCCGGTTCGATGCGGAAGCCGCGCAGCTTGACCTGCTGGTCGGCGCGGCCGAGGTAGTCGAGCGAGCCCTGCTTGTTCCAGCGGACCAGGTCGCCCGAGCGGTACATCCGGGAGCCCGCCGGCCCGTAGGGGTCCGCCACGAAGCGGTCGGCGGTCAGGGACGGGCGGTCGAGATAGCCCAGGGCCAGCCCCGCGCCCGCGATGTACAGCTCGCCGGGGGTGCCCGGCGGGACCAGGCGCAGGGCGGTGTCGAGGACGTAGAGGCGGTGGTTGTCGAGTGCCTTGCCGAT
>NZ_JBWKES010000067.1:0-11860 GCF_056435325.1 Streptomyces sp. NPDC043952 | reverse complement strand
ACTCGCCGACCGATACCGCGCCGGAGTCCACCTCGCCTCGCTCATCCTCTGGCTCCGCGAACCCAACCAAGATCCTTTGTCAGACAAGACCTAGGCCAGCGGGCCGGTGGCCCCTGAGGTCCGTGGGCCGGTGGCTTCCGAGGTCCGTGGGCCGGTGGCCCCGGAGGCTCGCGTCAGCCGTCCCTGAGGCGCTTGAGCCGGGCCACGTCCGCCGCGTGGCCCTCCTTGCCGCCCGGAGTCTCGATGACCAGCGGGACGCCCGCGGTCGCCGGGTGGCTCATCAGGGCGCGGAAGGGCTCCTCGCCGATGTGCCCGGAGCCGATGTTCTCGTGCCGGTCCTTGTGCGCGCCCACCACGTCCTTGGAGTCGTTGGCGTGGATCAGCTTCAGCCGTCCCTCGCCGACGGTTTCCACCAGCAGATCCAGGGTCTGGCGCATGCCGGCCGGGCCGGTCAGATCGTGCCCGGCGGCGAAGATGTGGCAGGTGTCCAGGCAGACGCCCAGCCTGGGGTGGGCGTCCAGCGCCTCGAAGTACGGCCCGAAGTCCCAGGTCCGCGAGCACAGCGAGGCGCCCTGGCCCGCCGTGGACTCCAGCAGCAGGAACGGGTCGTCGTCCTGGGTCAGCTCGTCCAGCAGCGGCAGCAGGTGCTCCCGCACCTGCTTCAGGGCCACCTCGCGGGCCCGGCCGCCGGTCGCGCTGCCGGTGTGCACCACCACGCCGAGCGCGCCGATCTCCCGGCCGCGCCGCAGCGAGTGCCGCAGCGACTCGACCGACTTCTCCACCGTCGCCTCGGTGTGCGAGCCGAAGTTGATCAGGTAGGGGGCGTGCACATACGCCGGGATCGACTCCTCGGCGCAGACCGCGCGGAACGCCTCGTCCTGCTTCGGGTTCCCGGCCGGGGTGGCCCAGCCGCGCGGGTTGGCCACGAAGACCTGGACGGTCTCCGCCTTCAGCTCACGGGCGTACGACAGGCCCACGGAGTGCAGGCCGCCGGCCACCGGGACATGGCCGCCGACGGGATTGCGGGGGAGGGACCGGGGGAGGGACGAGGAAACGGAACTCACCTGTTCAGGGTGTCATGTCCGCGGGGCCGCCCGGACCGGCACCGGGCGTGAACCCGCTCACCGGTCCTGCCGCCCGCGAGGACTCACCTGATGGTGATCGTGATCGTGGACCCCTTGGGCGCCGTCTTGCCGCCCTCGACGGACTGCTTCTTGACGGTGTCGCCGAACAGCCCGAGCAGCCCGCGGTCCTCGCTGACCTTGAACCCGGCGCCCTCCAGCGCCTGGTGGGCGTCGTCCACGCTGTCGCCGGTCACGTCCGGGACCTCGATCATCTGCGGGCCCTTGGACAGGGTGAGCGTCACCGTGTCGCCCGCGGCGGCCTGCTTGCCGTCGCCGGGGCTCTGCCGGGCCACCTTGCCCTTGTCGTACTCGGAGTTGACCTGCTCGCTCGCGATCCTCACCTTGAGCCCGGCGTCGGTCAGCTCCTGCCGGGCGTCGGCCGGGTCGTCGCCGGTGACGTCGGGCACGTCGACCGGGCTGCCCTTGCTGACGGTCAGCGCGATCGCGGAGCCCGCGTGCCGCTCGGTGCCCGCGGCGGGGGTCGTGGAGATCACGGCGCCCTGGTCGATGTCGTCGCTGAAGCTGCGGGTGACCATGCCCGGTTCGAGACCGGCCGCCTTCAGCTTCTGCCGGGCCTTGGCGAGCGGCAGGTTGGCCAGGTCCGGCACCTTGACCTTCTCCGGGCCGAGCGAGACGGTCAGCGTCACCGCGTCGTGGTCCCGGATCCGGGCCCCGGCCGCGGGGTCGGTGCTGATCACGGCGCCGCGCTCGACGGTGTCGTCGTAGGCCCGCTTCACCTTCCCGACCTCCAGACCGGCGTCCTTGAGCCGGTCCCGCGCCTGCGCCTCCGTCTTCGTCAGCAGCGGGGGGACCTTGGTGAACTGGCCGGAGTTGATGTACCAGATCCCGGTGCCGGCGCCGAGCACCAGGAGCACGGCGACGGCGAGGGTGAGCACGAGCCGCCGGGACCGGCGCGGGGGCGGTACGGGCGCGGCCTGGAAGCGGGTGGTGCGGCTGATGCCGTCGCCGCCGTCCTCGTCGACGGGGAGCGGCGCGGGCACGGTCAGCGCGCGCGGGATCACGCTCGTACGGTTCTCCGCGTTCTCGTGCTCCACCGTCCTGGCCCGGGGCGGTACGGCGTCCAGCTGCTCCCCGGTCAGCGCGGCGCGGGCCTCGCGGGCCTCGGCGAGCAGCGCGACCGCGTCGTACGGGCGCAGCTCGGGGGTGCGGGCGGTGGCCGAGGCGACCAGCTCGTCCAGTCGCGGCGCGAGCCCCGGCACCAGTGCGGAGGGCGGCGGGACGTCCTCGTTGATGTGCCGGTAGAGCACCTGCGCGGGGGAGTCGCCGGAGTGCGGCTTGGCGCCGGTCAGCATCTCGTACAGGACGACACCGCAGGCGTACACGTCGACGCGGGGGTCGGCGGTGCCCTGGTCGATCTGCTCGGGGGCGAGGTAGGCGACGGTGCCGAGCACGGAGCCGGTCGTACTGGTCACGGTGTCGACGGAGCGGACCAGGCCGAAGTCGGCGACCTTGACCCGGCCGTCGTCGCCTATCAGCACGTTCTCGGGCTTCATGTCCCGGTGCACGAAACCGGCCCGGTGGGCGGCGCCGAGCGCGGCGAGCACCGGCTCCAGGATGTCCAGCGCGGCACGCGGGCGCAGGGCGCCGCGCTCGCGCAGCACGTCGCGGAGGGTGCAGCCGGCGACGTACTCCATCGCCATGTACACGTACGACCCGTCGGTGCCCTGGTCGTAGACCTGCACCACGTTCGGGTGGTCGAGCCGGGCCGCGGACTTGGCCTCGCGGATGAACCGCTCCACGAAGACGCCGTCGGCCGCCAGCGCGGGATGCATCACCTTCAGCGCGAGCACCCGGTCCAGGCGCGTGTCCAGCGCCCGGTACACGGTCGCCATCCCGCCGGCCGCGATCCGCGCGTCCACGCGATACCGGCCGTCGAGCACGTGCCCGACGAGGGCGTCCTGAAGGGTCATATCCACACGCCGAGTCTACGAGCCCCCGACCCCACCCCCGCCCCGCCGCCCTTTCCCACCTGCCCACTGAAGCCCACCTGTGACGCTTCTTACGCAGCCACGCCATATTCCACCGAACCCGAACCGCCAAACGCGGCGACCGACCGCCCCCCGAACCCTCCCGCAACGGACAGCCGCCGACGGCGCTGGCGCCCCACGGGGAGCCCCGGCCTCCCAGCCGACAGTTTCGGGCGGTGCGTGGGTGGGAGAGGAGCGACGGACAGCCGCCGACGGCGCCGGCACCCCACGGGGAGCCCCGGTCTCCCAGCCGACAGTTTCGGGCGGTGCGCGGGTGGGAGAGGAAGAACGGACAGCCGCCGACGGCGCTGGCGCCCCACGGGGTGCCCCGGTCTCCCAGCCGACGGTTTCGGGTGGTGCGTGGGTGGGAGAGGAGGGACGGACAGCCGCCGACGGCGCTGGCACCCCACGGGGAGGTCCGGCCTTCCAGCCGAGAGTTCCGGGTGGTGCGCGGGTGGGAAGTCGCCGGCGGTGCCCCGCAGGGGCCCGGCCTCCGGAACCGGTGGCTTCCGGGGCGTGGGAGGCGAAGGTCAGAACGCCGGGCGCTCGGGATCCAACGCGGCCAGACCCTCCGTAGGAGACGAGGCTTCGGCCCAGTACCGCCGGGGTATCCGCCCCGCCAGCCGCGCCAGCCTCCCCCCGGTCACCGCGTGCCGCATCGCCGCCGCCATCACCTCCGGCTCCCGCGCCCGCGTCACCGCCGACGCCAGCATCACCCCCGCACACCCCAGCTCCATCGCCAGCGCCACATCCGACGCCGTCCCCGCCCCCGCGTCCAGGATCACCGGCACCCCCGCCCGCTCCACGATCAGCTGGAAGTTGTGCGGGTTGCGGATCCCGAGCCCCGACCCGATCGGCGACCCCAGCGGCATCACCGCCGCACAGCCCACGTCCTCCAGCTTCCGCGCGAGCACGGGATCGTCATTGGTGTACGGCAGCACCGTGAACCCGTCGTCCACCAGCGTCTCCGCCGCCTCCAGCAGCTCCACCGGATCCGGCAGCAGCGTCCGCTCGTCGGCGATGACCTCCAGCTTCACCAGCGACGTACCGAGCGCCTCCCGCGCGAGCCGCGCCGTGAGCACGGCCTCCCCGGCGGTGAAGCACCCCGCCGTGTTCGGCAGCACCCCGATGCCGAGCTTGTCCAGCACGGACAGCACCGAGCCGTGCACGGACGGATCGACCCGCCGCATCGCGACCGTCGTCAGCTCCGTCCCGGACGCCACCAGCGCCCGCTCCAGCACGTCGAGGCTGGGCGCCCCGCCCGTCCCCATGATCAACCGCGACCCGAAGGCCGTATCCCCGATGACAAGGCGATCGTCGGTCACCGCTCAGCCCCCCTGCACCGCGGTCAGCACCTCGACCCGGTCGCCCTCGGCGAGCGCCGTCCCGGCCCACCGCGTGCGCGGTACGACGGTCTCGTTGACGGCGGCCGCCACCCCGGCGGGGGCCCGCACGAGGGACCGTACGACCGCGTCGAGCGCGGTCCCCGGCGCGACCTGACGCCGCTGCCCGTTGACGGAGATGGTGATGGTGGACGACACGGCGCTCATGCGGTCTGCTCCAGCTGCTGCGTGCGCGGGGCGGCGAAGCGCTCCGGCGTGAACGGACGGGCTTCCTCGGGCAGCGGGCCGCCGGCCAGCAACTGCCCCATCACATCCCCGGTGACGGGCGTGAGCAGCACCCCGTTGCGATGGTGCCCGGTCGCCAGCAGCAGCCCCGCGAGGCCGGACGGCCCGAGCAGCGGCGCGTTGTCCGGGGAGCCGGGCCGCAGTCCCGCCCGCGTCTCGGTGAGCGGCAGCTCGGTGATGCCCGGCACCAGCTCGTGCGCGTCGCGCAGCAGCTCGTACACCCCGCCCGCGGTGACCGTCGTGTCCCAGCCCTGCTCCTCGCTGGTGGCGCCGACGACCAGCTCGCCGTTCTCCCGCGGCACCAGGTACAGCTGCCCGCCCCGGACCACGGCCCGCACCGTCCGGCTGAGGAAGGGCGCGTACCGCTTCGGCACCGCGAGACGCAGCACCTGCCCCTTCACCGGCCGCACCGGCGGCAGCACCTCCCGCGGCACCCCCGCGAGCCGCCCGCTGAGGCTGCCGCCCGCGAGCACCACCTGCCCGGCGGTGAGCGGCGCCCCGTCCGCCGTGGTCACCCCGACGGCCCGGTCCCGTACGACGTCCAGCCGCTCGGCCCACACCCGGTGGAACACCACCCCGGCCCGCTCGCACGCGATCACCAGCGCCGCGGCCAGCCGGCGCGGATCGATCTGGTGGTCGCCGTCGACCCGCAGCCCGCCGCGCACGCCCGGCGCCAGCATCGGCTCCAGACGGCGGCACTCCCGCCCCGGCAGCCACTGCGCGTCGAGGCCGCAGCGCTGCTGGAGGACGTGCAGTTCGCGCAGATGGGCGCGGTCGTCGGCGTCCAGCGCGACCGCGAGGGTGCCGCAGCGCCGGTAGCCGAGGTCCCGGCCGCTCGCCTCGGTCAGCTCGGCCACGAAGCCGGGGTAGCGGCGCGCCGACTCCAGATTGAGGGCGAGCAGCGTCTCCTCGCCGTAGTGCAGTTCGGTGACCGCGGCCAGCATCCCGGCCGCGACCTGCGCGGCCCCGCCGCCGGGCACCGGGTCCACCACGGCCGTGGCGAGCCCGCGGCGCGCCGCGCGCCAGGCCGTGACCAGGCCGATGATCCCGCCCCCGACGACGAGGACGTCGGAGATTCCCGAGGTATCGGGCGTACGTGTGGACATGGGCGTCCAGCCCCTCCCTTCGCCGGCATGACCCGGATCAGGTTCGTACGGTCGGAGGCCGCCAGCCTCCCTCTCAGCCCGGTGCGTCCGGGCTCCCGCGAGTGCTTGTACGGTGGCCACCCTAGCCCGCCCCCCTCGTCACCCGTAAGGGAGCCCTCGCCCATGGCCCCGTCGCTCGACGGCCTGATCCTCGCCCCCGTCGCCGACCAGTCCGCAGGTCAGGTGGGTACCCGCACCCGCTTCGCCTACCACGAGCGGGACGGCGCTATCTGGGCCGAGTACCAGGGCGGCGACATCGTCCGGGGCCATCTGGTCGGCACCCGCGCGGGCGACCGGCTGGACTTCCGGTACGTGCAGCTGCGCACCGACGGCAGCACGGCCTCGGGCCACTGCGTCTCCACGGTCGTGGAGCTGCCCGACGGCCGGGTGCGCCTGGAGGAGACCTGGGAGTGGGAGTCCGGACCGGGCTCCGGCACGAGCGTCGTGGAACAGCTCACCGCGCACACCCGCTGACTGACTGATCGTCATCTGTCTATGGTGATCGGGTGAGCGAGCAGACAGCCCGGCAGGGCACGGCAGGGACGCGGCGCGTGGTCGTCGTGGGCGCGGGCATGGCCGGGGTGCAGACCGCGGTCGCGCTGCGGGAACGGGGTTTCGCGGGCGAGGTGACCGTCATCGGCGCCGAACCGCACCAGCCGTACGACCGGCCGCCGCTGTCCAAGGCCGTGCTGCTCGGCAAGGCCGAGGGCTCCGCCTTCGACCTCGACTTCGACGCGCTCGGCGTCGGCCTCCGGCTCGGCTGCGAGGTCCTCGGCGCCCGCCCCGCCGACCATGAACTCGACACCGAGGCGGGCCCGGTGCCGTACGACGTGCTGGTGCTGGCCACCGGCGCCGAGCCGGTCACCCTGCCCGGCAGCGAGGGCGTCCCCGGCGTGCATCTGCTGCGCACCCTGGACGACGCCGAACGGCTGCGGCCCGTGCTCGCCCGGCAGCACGACATCGTGGTCGTCGGCGCCGGCTGGATCGGCGCCGAGTTCGCCACGGCCGCCCGCGAGGCCGGTTGCGCGGTGACCGTCGTCGAGGCCGCCGACCGGCCGCTCGCCGGGGTGCTGCCCGCCGAGGTCGCCGCCACCATGGCCGGCTGGTACGCCGACAGCGGGGCCGAACTGCGCACCGGCGCGCGGGTGGAGCGCGTCGAGCCCGGCGCGGTGGTGCTCGCCGACGGCACCCGGCTGCCCGCCGGCGCGGTCGTCGTCGGCATCGGCGCCCGCCCCGCCACCGGCTGGCTGGCCGGCTCGGGCATCGAGCTGGGCGCGTTCGGCGAGGTCGTCACCGATGCCCGGCTGCGCGCCTCCGCGCCCGATGTGTACGCCGTCGGCGACTGCGCGTCCTTCCCCTCGGCCCGCTACGGCGAACGCCTCCTCGTGCACCACTGGGACAACGCCCTCCAGGGCCCGCGCACCGTCGCCGCCGGCATCCTCGGCGAGGGCGCCGTCTACGACCCGGTGCCGTACTTCTGGTCCGAGCAGTTCGGCCGCTTCGTCCAGTACGCGGGGCACCATGCCGCCGCCGACCATCTGGTCTGGCGAGGCGATCCCGCGGGCCCCGCCTGGACGGTGTGCTGGCTGCACGACGGCCGCCTGGTCGCCCTGCTGGCGGTGGGCCGCCCGCGCGACCTCGCCCAGGGCCGCAAACTGATCGAGGCCGGCCGCCTCCTGGACGCTCACGCGCTGGCGGACCCGAGCCGGCCGCTGAAGGACGCCACGGCCGACTGAGCCCCCACCAGGCCACCGGCGTAAAGCGCCGGACCCGGCCGAGCGCCTACCCTGTACCCGTGACCGAGATTGACACGAAGATCGACGCTCTCGTCCCCGCCTGGCTCACCCTCCCCGACATCGCCGAACAGCTCGGCGTCGAGGTGACGCGTGTGCGGCAGCTGGTCAAGGACGGCCAGCTCATCGCCGTACGCCGGGGTGAGAACCGCGCGCTGCACGTCCCCGCCGCCTTCATCGACGGGGACAAGGTCGTCAAGGGCCTGTCCGGGACCCTGACGCTCCTGCGGGACGACGGCTTCACGGTCGAAGAGATGATCGAATGGCTTTTCACCCCCGACCCGACCCTGCCCGGCACCCCGGCGCAGGCTCTCAGCGAGAACCGCGGCACGGAGGTGAAGCGCCGCGCCCAGGCGCTCGCCGTCTGAGCCCGACCGCGTGAGGGCCGCTGAGCCCGATCGTCTGAGGGCCGTCCCTGCCCGATCGCCTCAGGGCCGTCCCGGCCCGACCGCCGAGGGGTGGCGTACGACGCCCCGCGCGCCGTTACGCCACCGCCCGCCCAGCACCGCACACCGACTCCGGGGGAATCACGCATGTCCGACACCGCCGCCCGTGCCGAGCTCGCCGACGCCCGGCTCTACCTGTGCACGGACGCCCGCAGGCGCCAGGGCGACCTGCCCGAGTTCCTGGACGCGGTGCTGGCCGGCGGTGTCGACATCGTGCAGTTGCGCGACAAGGGCATGGAGGCCGCCGAGGAACTGGCCTGCCTGGAGGTTTTCGCCGAGGCCTGCGCCCGGCACGGCCGGCTCCTCGCGGTCAACGACCGGGCCGACGTCGCCCACGCCGCCGGCGCCGATGTGCTCCACCTCGGCCAGGGCGACCTGCCGGTCCCCGCGGCCCGCGCGATCCTCGGCGACGACGTGCTGATCGGCCGCTCCACCCACACCGAGGACGAGGCCGCCGCGGCCGCCGTCCAGGAGGGCGTGGACTACTTCTGCACCGGGCCCTGCTGGCCCACCCCCACCAAGCCGGGCCGCCCCGCACCGGGCCTGGACCTGGTCCGGTACACGGCCGCGCTCGGCACCGAGCGCCCCTGGTTCGCCATCGGCGGCATCGATCTCGGCAATCTGGACGAGGTCCTGGCGGCCGGGGCCCGCCGGGTGGTCGTGGTGCGCGCGCTCACCGAGGCCGACGATCCGGGCGCCGCGGCGGCCGAGTTCGCCCGGCGGCTGCGGAAGGTCTGAGGGGCCACGTCTCGGGGGCCCGTCCCAAGGGGTGGACGGCAAGCCGACAATTCCGGCAAATTCCCGGAGCGCGGTTGGGGGACCGGCGTCCCCTGGCTAACCTGCGGGTATGGCCCTCGGAACCGCATCCACCAGGACTGATCGCGCACGCACCGTGCGTGACATGCTCGCCGGCGGCAAGACCACGTACTCCTTCGAGTTCTCGGCGCCGAAGACCCCCAAGGGCGAGCGGAGCCTGTGGACCGCGCTGCGCAGGGTCGAGGCGGTCGCCCCCGACTTCGTCTCGGTGACCTACGGCGCCGGCGGCTCGACCCGCGCGGGCACCGTCCGGGAGACGCAGCAGATCGTCGCCGACACCACGCTCACCCCGGTCGCCCACCTCACCGCGGTCGACCACTCCATCGCCGAACTGCGCAACATCATCGGCCAGTACGCGGACGCCGGGATCCGGAACATGCTCGCCGTGCGCGGCGACCCGCCCGGCGACCCCATGGGCGAGTGGGTGGCACACCCCAAGGGCCTGACCTACGCGGCCGAACTGGTGCGCCTCATCAAGGAGTCGGGCGACTTCTGCGTGGGCGTCGCCGCCTTCCCGGAGATGCACCCCCGCTCCACGGACTGGGACACCGACGTCGCCCACTTCGTCGACAAGTGCCGCGCGGGCGCCGACTACGCCATCACCCAGATGTTCTTCCAGCCGGAGTCCTATCTGCGGCTGCGCGACCGGGTGGCGGAGGCGGGCTGCGACACCCCGGTCATCCCGGAGATCCTGCCGGTCACGAGCGTGCGGATGCTGGAGCGGCTGCCCAAGCTCAGCAACGCCCGGTTCCCGGACGCCCTGAAAGAGCGGATCCTCGCGGCGAAGGACGATCCGGCGGCTGTACGCTCGATCGGGATCGACTTCGCCACGGAGTTCTGCGCGCGACTGCTGTCCGAAGGCGTGCCCGGACTGCACTTCATCACGCTCAACAGCTCCACGGCGACCCTGGAGATCTACGAGAACCTGGGCCTGCACCACCCCCCGCAGGCCTAGACCTGCCGCACCGTGTTACGACACACTGCGTAACGGCCACTGGGAGAGGGGCGTACATGGGCTGGACGGTCCTCTACATCGCATTCGGCGGCGTCGCGCTGTGGTTGCTCGGCGAGGTGCTGCTGCAGTACAAGGCGCGCCTGCGCTGGCGGCTGCTCGCCTTCGCCGGCTTCCTCGGGGTGGTGGTCGGCGTCATGATGCCGTCCGTCCTCGTCATCGGGGCGGGCGCGATCGCCTTCGCCGTCGGCCAGACCCTCGTGACGCTCTCCTTCCGCCGCGGTTTCGCGGCGGGTTGGGCGGTCCGGCGCCCCGGCGCCGACGCCGTGGCGTCCGGTGGCAGCAAGCGCCGCCGCGGCCGCGGTGACCGCAACGCCCAGGCCGGGCAGGCCCCGGCACCCGCTCCCACCGGCACGGACGAGGACCCGGCCCCCGGTCAGGACCCCTACGCCCAGGACGGCTCCGTCCCGGACGCGTACGACGACTACGACCGCGACGACGTCTTCACCCCCGCGCGCCCCCCGGCCGCCGACGCCGGCTCCGTCTACGAGCCGCAGCCCCTGCCCGACGACACCGGCAACTACGGTGTCTACGGCGACACCGCCACCCACGCCGCCCCCCAGCAGGACCCGTCCTACGACTACTCCGGCTACGCACAGCAACAGGGTTACGGCTACGACGCCGCTCCCCAGCAGGGCTACGCCAACTACTCCGACCCCTACATCGGCAGCCAGCCCTACGCCGGCACCGGCTATGACCCCGGCTACGCCCAGCAGTACGGCCAGCAGGGCTACCCTCAGGACCCCTACGCCACCGGCGGCTACGGCGAGACCCCGGCCGGCGGGGTGTGGGTGCCGCAGCAGCGCACCGACGAGGGCCAGGGCGGCGAACCCCCGCAGGAGCAGCCGTACCCCTACCAGGGCCACGGCCAGCAGCAGCCGGGCGCCGGGTACGACGAGCAGCAGTACCGCTACTGATTCGACGAGCAGCAGGACCGCCACTGAGGCGACGCGAGCCGGGCGGACCGGGCCGAAGCGGGAGCCGGGAGGGCTGGTGCCGGAGAGGAGTCCGGGCGGTCCGGGGCCGAAGCGGGTGCCGGGCGAGCCGACGCCGGAGCGGGTCTCGCGCGAGCCGGCCGGAGCGGCTCACCGGCCTCGGCTCACCGGCCTTGGCTTACGGGCCCCCGCTCACCGGCCCCGGCTCACCGGCCTCGGCTTACGGGCCCCGCTCACTGACCCTGGCTCACCGGCCCCGGCTCACGGGGTCACTGCGAGCCCCGGAAGTCCAGCCCCTCCACGATCAGCCCGGCCACCAGCGCGCCCGACATGCCCGCGTGCGGCAGCCCGCCGCCGGGATGGGACCAGCCGCCGACGGCGAACAGGCCCGATATCGCCGTGGTGTTGGCCGGGTGCAGCACGCCCCGCGGCGCGGCCAGGGCCGGCGGCGGGACCGCGCCTCCGGTGGCGCCCGTCTCCCGCGCGGTGTCCAGGGGAGTGCGTACCTCGCGCCACAGAATCCGCTCCCGCAGGCCGGGCACGGCACGCTCGGCCGCGGTGATCATGCGCTCGGCGAACGCGTCGGCGACACCCGGCGCACCCCAGTCGTACCGCGTCGCCGCGGGGACCGTCGCCGTCAGCACCATCGACTCGTGCCCGTCGTCGGGGCGCAGCGCCGGGTCGTCGGGCCGGTCGACGCGGACCGTCGGCAGGTCCGGCGGGGTGCCGTGGCGGAACAGGCCGAGTTCGCCCTCGGTGTCGGCCGAGTGCACCACCGTGCGGTGGGGGGGGGGGGGGGGGGGGGGGGGGGGGGGGGGGGGGGAGGGAAACCCACCCCCCCCCCCCCCCCCCCCCCCCCCCCCCCCCCCCCCCCCCCACCACCCCCCCCCCCCCCCCCCCCCCCCCCCCCCCCCCCCCCCCCCCCCCCCCCCCCCCCCCCCCCCCCCCCCCCCCCCCCCCCCCCCCCCCCCCC
>NZ_JBWKES010000066.1:4983-12172 GCF_056435325.1 Streptomyces sp. NPDC043952 | reverse complement strand
AGCGCCGATGGTACTGCAGGGGGGACCCTGTGGGAGAGTAGGACGCCGCCGAACAATCATTCCGGGAAACCCCCGCACCATTGGTGCGGGGGTTTCCTGCATTCCGGGCTAATTTTCCGCAGGTACTGCTGATGCACCCGAAGGACAGCGAGCCGGCGCCCCCCTCAGAGCCGACCCGCCGCCTTCAGAGCCAGATACGCGTCCGCCAGCGCCGGTGCCAGATTCTCCGGCGTCGCGTCGACCACGGTGACACCGTTCCGGCGCAACGTGTCCGCGGTGCGCTGCCGTTCGTTCTGCGCCTGGGCCGCCGCCGCGGCCTCGTACACCGACTCCACGCTGCCTCGGGCCCCCGCCATCCGGTCGATGTGCGGGTCGGCCACCGCGGCGACCAGGACCGTATGGCGGTGCGTGAGCTGAGGGAGTACCGGGAGCAGTCCCTGCTCCACCGGCGCCGCGTCCAGGGTCGTGAGCAGGACGATCAGGGAACGCCGGGGCGCCGTGCGCAGGACCATGGAGGTCAGGCCCCGGCTGTCGGTCTCCACGAGCTCCGGCTCGAGTGTGGCCATCGCGTTGACGAGAGAGGGCAGCAACTCGTTCGCGGGGCGGCCCTGGACAAGGGCGCGCGCCCGGCGGTCGTAGGCGAGCAGGTCGACCCGGTCGCCGGCCCGCGAGGCGAGCGCGGCGAGAAGGAGCGCCGCGTCCATGGCGGCGTCCAGCCGCGGGGCGTCGCCCACCCGGCCGGCCGAGGTGCGGCCGGTGTCCAGGACAAGAAGGATGTGGCGGTCGCGTTCGGGGCGCCAGGTGCGGACGGCGACCGTGGACTGCCGGGCGGTGGCCCGCCAGTCGATCGAACGGGTGTCGTCGCCGGGGACGTACTCGCGGAGGCTGTCGAATTCCGTCCCCTCACCGCGCGTCAAAACGCTTGTACGACCGTCGAGTTCACGCAATCGAGCGAGTTTCGACGGAAGATGCTTTCGGCTCGTGAACGGGGGCAGAACCCGTACAGACCACGGCACCCGATGGGCGCCCTGGCGGGAGTACAGCCCGAGGGGGCCGTAGGAGCGGATCGTCACACGGTCGGCCTCGCGGTCGCCCCGGCGGGTGGGACGCAGACGGGTGGTCACCCGCCTGCGCTCGCCCGGAGGCACGGTCAGCTGGTGCCGGGACGACTCGACCTCCGTCCCGTGCAGCCAGCTGCTGGGCGGCCAGCCGTCCCGCAGCCTGGCCCGCAGCGTGCGGCGGGACGGGTTGGCGATCGTGAGCGTGACATCGGCGCCTTCGCCGAGCCGGGCGGTGGTGTCCCCGGAGCGGCTCAGGATCAGGCGTCGTACGGGGGCGGCCAGCGCGAAGTCGCAGGCGCAGGCCAGGGCCAGCGGACCGTTGACCGCGAGGATGCCGGTCCAGCCGGGCTCCAGGATGCCGACCGGGATGGAGCCGAGAGCCGCGAGCAGGGCGGCGCGTCCGGTGAGCGCCATCAGCGGGGAACCGGCACATGGGCGAGGACGGCGTTGATGACCGAGTCGGCTGTCACGCCTTCCATCTCCGCCTCGGGGCGCAGCTGGACGCGGTGGCGCAGGGTCGGCAGGGCGAGGGCCTTGACGTCGTCCGGGATGACGTAATCCCGGCCGGTCAGCCAGGCCCAGGCACGAGCGGTGGACAGCAGGGCCGTGGCCCCACGGGGGGACACGCCCATGGTGAGGGAAGGGGATTCGCGGGTGGCACGGCAGATATCGACGACATAGGCCGTGATCTCGGGGGAGACGGTCGTCCCGGAGACCGCGGCGCGGGCCGCCTCGAGGTCGGCGGGGCCGGCGACGGGTCGTATGCCCGCGGCGCGCAGATCACGGGGGTCGAAGCCCGAGGCGTGGCGGGTGAGGACGTCGATCTCGTTCTCGCGGGAGGGCAGCGGGATCGTCAGCTTGAGCAGGAACCGGTCCAGCTGGGCCTCGGGAAGGGGGTAGGTGCCCTCGTACTCGACCGGGTTCTGCGTGGCCGCGACGAGGAACGGCTCGGGAAGCGGGCGGGGCGTGCCGTCGACCGTGACCTGGCGTTCCTCCATGGCTTCGAGCAGGGAGGACTGGGTCTTGGGCGGGGTGCGGTTGATCTCGTCCGCGAGCAGGAGGTTGGTGAAGACCGGGCCGGGCTGGAAGGAGAACTCGGCGGAGCGGGTGTCGTAGACGAGAGAGCCGGTGACGTCGCTCGGCATCAGATCGGGGGTGAACTGGACGCGCTTGGTGTCGAGTTCGAGGGCGGACGCGAGGGCGCGCACGAGCAGCGTCTTGGCGACTCCGGGGACGCCTTCGAGCAGGACATGCCCGCGGCATAGGAGGGCGACGACGAGGCCGGTCACGGCGGGGTCCTGGCCGACCACGGCTTTGGCGATCTCGGTGCGCAGGGCCTCCAGGGAGGCGCGGGGGTCGCCCGCGGCCTTGGTCAGCCCGGCGTTGTCAGTGGTCGGATCCATCATGAACGGCGTACCTCTCTTTCGAGGGCGTCGAGTTGGTCGGTGAGAGCGATCAGGGCCGCGTCGTCGCCGGGCGGCGGCCCGAAGACCAGGGAGCGCAGATCCTGTCCGTCGCCGGCGAGATGGGCGGACAGCGCGGGGAGCAGGGCCTCGGGCGCGTGCGCCTGGGCGACCGGCACTCCGACGAGCGGGGCGAGGCGGGCGCGGGCGGCGGAGCGCAGCGCGGCGGCGGCGCGGTCGCGGGCGTTGGCCTTGCGGTAGAGGCGGGCGCGGCCTTCGGCGGTCTCGGAGGCACGGATCGCGACGGGGAGTCGTTCGGGCACCAGGGGTCCGAAGCGGCGTCCCCGCCAGACGGCGGCGAGTACGGCCGCGATGAACAGCTGGAGGGTGGCCCAGAGCCAGCCCGAGGGGATCAGGTCGAAGAAGCTCTTGCGGTCGCTGTCGGCGGCGGGGGCGTCGGAGAGCGAGGGGAGGTACCAGACCAGATAGGGGCGGGAGCCGAGGAGTTGCAGGGCGAGCGAGGCGTTGCCGTGCTCGTCGAGGCGGTTGTTGTAGAGGATGTCGGGCGCGCCGAGCACGACGGTGTCGCCCCCGGAGGCGGCCGGGACGCGCAGCAGGGTGGCGAGCCGTGCGCTGGGGTAGCAGGAGTCGGCGTCGAGCCGGGTGGTGGTGTAGCGGACGCCGCCGGTGTCGGCGGTGCCCGCGCGTCGGGCCTCGGACAGGGCGCAGTCGGGGGCCAGGGTGGTGCCGAGGCTGTCGGCGGGGTCCGCGTTGACTCCGGGGGCGAGCCGGCCGACGGACCAGCCGCCCGCGGCGACGAGGACGGTGCGTCCGCCGGAGGACGCGGTCGCCCGGTGCAGTTCGCTCTGCTGGCCGCTGCTGAGCCGGTCGGGGACGGCGATCAGGAGGGTGGTGTCGGGGCCGGCGGCGGCGCGGGCGGCGCGCAGGGTGGTGACCACGCGCGTGGTGACCCCGCGGTCCGCCAGCAACTGGGCGACGGCGCGGCTGCCGTAGGGGTCGGCGGAGCGCGGGTCCAGCTCGCCGTGCCGCTCGGTGGAGCGTACGGCGGCGATGGCGACGCCCGCCACCAGGAGCAGTACGAGAGCGAGGGTGATGCCCCGCGTCCTGGTCCACACCGTGCGGGCCGTGGGCGCGATGGAGGTGGCGGCGATCGGCGGCGCGGCCTCGGTGGTCACCCGGCCCCCTGGCTGGTGCTGTGGGCCGTGGCGGCCGTGCTGTCGGTGTGGGCGGGCCGGGTGCGTTCCAGGTCGCGGTCGAGTTCGGCGAGGCGCTGGTACGACTGCTCGCTCGCGGCGCGTCCGCCGTATGTCACGTCGTCGAACTCCCGCGCGGCGGCGCGCAGTCGGCCGGTGTGTGCGGGCAGGGCGCGGCCGGCCTCGGCGGCGGCCTCGTCGGCGGTGCGGCCCGGCCGGATGTCGAGCACGGTGCGCTCCTCCAGGGAGCGGACGACGGCGCGCATGCGCTCCTGGACGGCCTGGCTCCAGTGGGCCTGGGCCGCGTGCGCCTCGGCGGCCGCGCGATGTTCGGCGGCGCTGCGCGGCCCGTCGTCGAACAGGACGGCGGCGGAGCGGGCCGGGCGGCGGCGGGGGGTGCCCAGGCGCCACCACAGGGCGCCCAGGACGGCGAGGACGAAGAGGATCACGACCAGCAGGCCGACCGCGCCGCCGGGGGTCGGTCCGGCGACGCTGCCGAACAGGTCGTCGAGCCAGTTCCAGAACGCCTTCAGGGCGCGCTCGAACAGCCCCGGATCGTTCTCGTGGTACATCCGCTTGGCCAGTTCGCGCCGGGCCGCCTCGCGGGCGGGATCGCGCGAAATGGTCACTGGCGGCCCGTCGCCCGGCCCGGCGGCCGTGAGGACGGACGTGCCCGAGGCGCGCAGCAGGCCGTGTACGACCGTGGCCACGGCACCGGGCGGGCCCGGCGCCGTGCACGATCCCCCCGTCGAGAACACCCGGTCAGCTCCCCGGAACGGGGCCGGGGGCGCCGCTGGGAGCGCCCTGGGCCCCGGCGGCGCGGGCCAGTTCGAGGTCGAGGCCCTCGCGCCGGATGCGCTGGTCGATGTAGAGGAACACGGTGACGCAGGCGGAGATCGGCAGGGTGACGGTGGTGCCGATCATCGCGCCGATGCCGACGATCACCAGGAAGGTCCAGCTGAGGTGGCCGCCGTTCTGGCCCAGCATCCCGGACAGGCCGTCGTTGCCCGCGATCAGGGCGATGACGGTGAAGGGGATCGAGATCACCACCCTGACGAGGGCGACGATGAGCCCGGCGAGCAGCTGGATGCCGAGGATGCGCCACCAGGAGCCCTGCACCAGCTTCGTGGAGCGGCGCAGGGAGTGCACGATGCCCTGCTTCTCCAGCATCAGCGCGGGCGCGGCCAGGGAGAAGCGGACCGTCAGCCACACGAGTACGACCATGCCGGCGAGGAAGCCGAGCACCAGGAGCGCGATTCCGGCGCCCCGGCTGCAGCTCAGGAAGCCGATGATGCCGGGGACCGAGGCGGCCAGCATGATTCCGATGCCCATGAGGGCCAGCAGGAGCAGCTGTCCGAACAGCTTCCACAGCTGCGGGCGGGTCTCCCGCCAGGCTTCGCCGAGGGTGGCCGGCCGGCCGAGGACCGCGCGGCTGGTGACGCTCGTCAGCATCGCGGTGGCGATGAGGGTGCCGATCACGGTGATCAGGCCCAGGATGATGGAGCTGAGGAAGGACTCGCCCATGACGCGAAGCGCCTCGGTGGGCGTGGCGGCCGGGTCGCTGAGGGAGGACTGGGCGCTCATGTCGTTCAGGAAGAAGCCCTGGACGAGGACCGTGGTGATCTCCGTGACCAGTGCGAGCGCCAGGGATATGCCGAGGACCGTGCGCCAGTAGGTGCGCAGGGTGGAGACGGCGCCGTCGAGGATCTCGCCGACGCCGAGCGGGCGCAGCGGGATGACGCCGGGCTTGGCCGCGGGCGGGGGGCCGCCCCAGCCGCCGCCCCAGACTCCGTGACCGCCGGGGGCGCCGTAACCGCCGTGGCCAGGGGGGCCTCCGTAGCCGCCGGGTGTGCCGGGACCGGGGCCGCCCCAGCCGGGACCGGGCGGCGGGGCCTGGCCCGGAGCGCCGGTGGGCGCGGACCACTGGCCGGGTGGCGGCTGCTGGCCGGACCACTGCGCGCCTGGGCCCTGCGGCTGCGGGCCCGGCTGCGGCGCGGGTGCGCCGGAGCTGTTTCCGGGCCGGCCGGCGGTGTCGGACGTGCCGGGTTCCCGTCCCTCGGGCGTCGGGTCGGATCCGGGCGAGGCCCAGCCCGGAGTGTCTGTCATCGGAGCTCCTTCTCGGTGCCCTTCCGCGGACGCGGCGGCAGGTTGGTGCACATCGTGCCATGGCGTGGTCAAGCCGGGTCCGGGCGAGGTACGGGCCCGATGTCTTCAGTTGCCCGCCGTGTCCGGGGCAGACTGACGGCATGGCTGATCAGCAGGCACGAAGCGGCGGGGACGAACGGCCGTCCGGAATACCGGCGATCCGATGGGAGGAACCACCCGAAGGTCCCGTACTGGTCCTTCTCGATCAGACGAGGCTTCCCGTGGAGGAGGTCGAGCTGGTGTGCACGGACGCGTCGGCGCTGGTGGAGGCGATCCGTTCGCTCGCCGTGCGCGGGGCGCCGGTGCTCGGGATCGCGGGGGCGTACGGCGTCGCGCTCGCCGCCGCGCGGGGCTTCGACGTGTCCGAAGCGGCGCGCTCCATCGAGGAGGCGCGGCCCACCGCGGTGAACCTGTCCGTCGGCGTGCGCCGGGCACGGTCCGCGCACGAGGCCGAGCTGGCCCGCAGCGGCGACCCGGCCGCGGCGGCCGAGGCGGCGCTGGCCGCGGCGCGGACGCTGCACCGGCAGGACGCCGAGGCCAGCGCCCGGATGGCGGCCCACGGTCTAGCGCTGCTGGACGAGCTGCTGCCCGGTGGCGGGCACCGGATCCTCACCCACTGCAACACCGGGGCGCTGGTCTCGGGCGGTGAGGGCACGGCCTTCGCGGTGGCGCTCGCGGCGCATCGCGTGGGGCGGCTGCGGCGGCTGTGGGTGGGCGAGACGCGTCCGCTGCTCCAGGGCGCGCGTCTGACGGCGTACGAGGCGGCCCGCAACGGCATGGCGTACACGCTGCTCACCGACAGTGCGGCAGGCTCGCTGTTCGCGGCGGGCGAGGTGGACGCGGTGCTGACCGGGGCCGACCGGATCGCGGCGGACGGCTCGGTGGCGAACAAGGTGGGCAGTTATCCGCTCGCCGTGCTCGCGCGCCACCACGGAGTGCCGTTCATCGTGGTCGCGCCGCTGACCACGATCGACCCGGACACCCCCGACGGCGCGTCCATCGAGGTCGAGCAGCGTCCAGGCTTCGAGGTGACCGAGGTGATGGCGCCGCAGGCGCAGGTGACCGGGCCCGGCGGCGGGATCCCGGTGGCGCCGCTGGGGACGCAGGCGTACAACCCGGCGTTCGATGTGACGCCGCCCGAGCTGGTGACGGCGATCGTCACCGAGGAGGGGGTCGTCACGCCCGTGTCGGGCGAAGCGCTCGCGGGGGTGTGCAAGCGGGCCCGCGAGGCGGCGACCGGCTGACCGGAGCGCGGCGCCGGAACGCGGGGGGGGGGGGGGGGGGGGGGGGGGGGGGGGGGCGCGGAGGGGGGGGGGGGGGGGGGGGGGGGGGGGGGGGGTGGGGTGCGGTGTCTTCTTCTGCTTCA
>NZ_JBWKES010000066.1:0-4973 GCF_056435325.1 Streptomyces sp. NPDC043952 | reverse complement strand
GGGGGTTCGCCACACTTGTGGGGGGAGAAGTGCTAGGGGGGGTGGAAGAGGGGCCGAGAGGGTCGGCGACTGTCTGACCGGAGCGCGCCCCCCCCCCGCCCCCCCCCCCCCGCCCCCCCCCCCCCGGTGCGCCCCCTGAGACGGCCGGGGGCAGACAGTGACGGCTCCGTACGACTATCGTCACAGGCCAGTGAGCTGCCTCACCTGCACCTCTGCCGTCGTTACGAGAATGGGATGATGTCGTTTATGAAGGGACGAGTCCTTGTCGTCGACGACGACACCGCACTGGCCGAGATGCTCGGCATCGTGCTGCGTGGTGAAGGTTTTGAGCCGTCTTTCGTAGCCGACGGCGACAAGGCGCTGGCGGCGTTCCGTGAGAGCAAGCCCGATCTGGTGCTGCTCGACCTGATGCTGCCCGGACGGGACGGCATCGAGGTGTGCCGGCTGATCCGGGCCGAGTCGGGTGTGCCGATCGTGATGCTCACGGCCAAGAGCGACACCGTGGACGTCGTGGTGGGCCTGGAATCGGGCGCGGACGACTACATCGTCAAGCCGTTCAAGCCGAAGGAACTGGTGGCGCGGATCCGGGCGCGGTTGCGGCGCTCCGAGGAGCCGGCGCCCGAGCAGCTGACCATCGGTGACCTGGTCATCGATGTGGCCGGGCACTCGGTGAAGCGGGACGGGCAGGCGATCGCGCTGACCCCGCTGGAGTTCGACCTGCTGGTCGCGCTCGCCCGCAAGCCCTGGCAGGTCTTCACCCGCGAGGTGCTGCTGGAGCAGGTGTGGGGTTACCGCCACGCCGCCGACACCCGCCTGGTCAATGTGCATGTCCAGCGGCTGCGCTCCAAGGTCGAGAAGGACCCGGAGCGGCCGGAGATCGTGGTGACCGTCCGTGGTGTCGGTTACAAGGCCGGACCGAGCTGACATGTCCGGGGACAGTGTCGTTTCGGGGTCCGGCATGCCCGGGGACCGTCCGAAGCGGCCTGTCGGCCGGGCGGCGGCGGGTACCCGCTGGAGGCGCCTCTTCGAGGGCGGACTGCTCCAGGGCGGGGCGCAGGGCAGCCCGGTCCTGCGGTTGTTCCTGCGCTGGGTGCGCCGGCCGCTGCTGCCGGTGATGCGGCTGTGGCGGCGCAACATCCAGCTCAGGGTCGTCGCGACCACCTTGCTGATGTCGCTGGGCGTCGTCCTGCTGCTCGGCTTCGTCGTGATCGGGCAGGTGCGCAACGGCCTGCTGGACGCGAAGGTGCGCGCCTCGCAGAGCCAGGCCACGGGCGGCTTCGCGGTGGCCAAGCAGCGCGCCGACGAGGCGGCGGGCACCAACGGCACGGGCACCGGCAGCACGGACGGCACCGCCGACGGCAGCACGGACGGCACCGACGGCGCGGACGGCCGGCCCACGCAGAACGTCATCCAGTGGATGAGCGACCTCGTCGAATCGCTGTCCAGCGGCGGCGCGGGCGCCTTTGACGTGGTGACGCTGCCCGTCGACGACGACAGCGGCGGCGGCCGCAGCCCGCGCGGCTCCGGCAACGTCAACCCGACCTCCAGTGTCCCCGCCGACCTGCGCCATCGGGTCAACAGCGGCACCACGGCCGTCCAGAGCTACACCCGGATCGTCTACTCCAACGGCAAGGACCCGCAGCCCGCGCTGGTCATCGGCAAGCAGGTGAACGACCCGAACGGGCGACCGTACGAGCTGTACTACCTCTTCCCGCTCACCCAGGAGGAGAAGTCCCTCAGCCTGGTCAAGGGCACCCTGGCGACCGCCGGGCTGTTCGTCGTCGTCCTGCTCGGCGCCATCGCCTGGCTGGTGGTGCGGCAGGTCGTCACGCCGGTGCGGATGGCCGCCGGGATCGCCGAGCGGCTGTCCGCCGGCCGGCTCCAGGAGCGGATGAAGGTCACCGGTGAGGACGACATCGCCCGGCTGGGCGAGGCGTTCAACAAGATGGCGCAGAACCTCCAGGGCAAGATCCAGCAGCTGGAGGACCTGTCGCGGATGCAGCGCCGGTTCGTCTCGGACGTCTCGCACGAACTGCGCACACCGCTGACGACTGTCCGGATGGCCGCCGACGTCATCCATGAGGCGCGCGAGGACTTCGACCCGGTGACCGCGCGCTCCGCCGAGCTGCTCACCGACCAGCTGGACCGGTTCGAGTCGCTGCTCGCCGACCTCCTGGAGATCAGCCGCTTCGACGCGGGCGCCGCGGCCCTGGAGGCCGAGCCGATCGACCTCAGGGAGGTCGTGCGGCGCGTCGTCGGCGGCGCCGAGCCGCTCGCCGAGCGCAAGGGCACCCGTATACGGGTGGTCGGCGACCAACAGCCCGTGGTCGCCGAGGCCGACGCCCGGCGGGTGGAGCGGGTGCTGCGCAATCTCGTCGTCAATGCCGTCGAGCACGGTGAGGGCAAGGACGTCATCGTCAAGCTGGCCGCCGCGGGCGGCGCGGTCGCCGTCGCGGTGCGCGACTACGGCGTCGGGCTCAAGCCGGGCGAGGCGACCCGCGTGTTCAGCCGCTTCTGGCGGGCCGACCCGGCCCGTGCCCGCACCACCGGGGGCACCGGTCTCGGGCTGTCGATCGCCCTGGAGGACGCGCGGCTGCACGGCGGCTGGCTCCAGGCCTGGGGCGAGCCGGGCGGCGGTTCGCAGTTCCGGCTGACGCTGCCCAGGACCGCGGACGAGCCGCTGCGGGGCTCGCCGATACCGCTGGAGCCCAAGGACTCGCGCCGTAAGCGGCGCCCCGACGACTCGGGGACGCCCCGCGCGGAGAAGCGGGCGACCGTTCCGGCGCAGCAGGGCGGCGGTCACGCGTCCGCGCTGCCCCCACGTGCGCCCGCGCCCACCGCCGACCCGACCGCCCTGCCCGGCAACGGCAACGGCGCGCGGGTCGTGCCCCGGCCCATGGGGTCCGTGCGGCGGCCGGCCGCGGATCCGGGACGGGACGCCGGAGCCGTACGACCGGAATCCGACCGGCGGGAGACGGCGCGGCCGGAGGATTCGACCGATGCAGGGGAGGCATTTCGTGGGCGCTGACCGCGAGGGGGGCGCCCGGCGCAAGCCGTGGCGCGCGGCGGCGTACACCGCCTTGGGGGCCGTTCTGCTCGCCGGGTGTGCCTCGATGCCGGACAGCGGTGATCTGCGGGACGTGGAGTCCACGCCCCGGCAGGACACCGGGGTACGGGTGTTCGCCATGCCGCCCGCCGAGGACGCCCAGCCGGGTGAGATCATGCAGGGCTTCCTGGAGGCGCTGACCAGCGACGACCCGGCGTACGACACGGCCCGCAAGTACCTGTCGAACGACGCGGCGCGCACCTGGCGGCCGGAGAGCTCGACCACGGTCCTCGCGAACGGGCCGAGCATCGAGCCCGGCTGCCATCTGGGCAGCCGGGAGGTGCCCGACAGCATCACCTGTGTGCTGACCGGTACCCGCGTCGCCACGGTCGACGACGAGCAGGCGTACCAGCCCGCGGCCGGCACCTACCGCAAGAAGGTGCATCTGTCCCGTGACGGTAAGTCCGGGCAGTGGCGCATCGACGAGCTGCCCGACGGTGTGGTCATGGGCAAGTCGGATTTCCAGCGCAACTACACATCCGTCGACAAGTACTACTTCGCCTCGGGTACGTCGGCCGGGCCGGCCGGGGAGCCGGTGGCGGTCGCCGATCCGGTGTTCGTGCGCAGCAAGGTCGACGCGATGACGCAGATGGTCCGCTCGGTGCTGGGTAAGCCGTCCACATGGCTCCGCCCGGTGGTGCGTTCCAGCTTCCCGACCGGTACGACCCTCCAGAAGGGCGTGTCCGGGCTGGCGCCGGACGACCAGAACCGGCTGACGGTGCCCCTGAATCTCAAGGAGTCGCGCGTCTCGGCGTCCAAGTGCACCGAGATGGCCACCCAGTTGCTGTTCACGCTGCGGAACCTGGCGCCGACCCTGGAGTCCGTCGAGTTGCAGGGCACCGGCGGCCACCGGCTGTGCGATCTGACCGAGGCGCGCGCCGAGTCCGCCGCCTGGCACGGCTCCTCCAAGCGGCCCGAATACCTGTACTACGTCGACGGCAGGCACCGGCTGGTGCGGATGCCGACCGGGAGCACCGGCACCAGGTCCGTGCAGGTGCCGGGCGCGCTCGGCGAGGGCGACAAGACGCTCCAGTCGGTGGCGGTGTCGCGGGACGAGCGCAGCGTGGCCGCGGTCGACGACTACGGCGCGTCGCTGCGCATGACCTCGCTGGCCCTGGACAGTTCACTCGGCGACGCGCTGGTCACCAGCAAGGGCCCGACCCCCGCCGACCGGCTGACCACGCCGAGTTGGGACGCCCGCGGCGACCTGTGGGTGGCCGACCGTGACCCGCAGGCCACGGCTCTGTACGTGGTGGAGCACGGCACTGCCAGGGCGCGGAAGGTCACCGTCCCGGACCTGCCCGGCCGGATCAAGGACGCCCGCGTGGCCGCCGACGGCGTGCGGATAGCGCTGGTCGTGGAGAAGGCCGGCAAGCAGTCCCTGATGATCGGCCGGATCGAGCGCGAGGAGGGGACCGGTGAGGCGCCCTCGGTGGTCGGACTCCGTTCCGCCGCGCCCGACTTGGAGCAGGTCAGCGCCATGACGTGGGCCGGGGACAGCAGGCTGCTGGTGGTCGGCCAGGAGCAGGGCGGCGTGCAGCAGATGCGCTACGTCCAGGTCGACGGCGCCACCCTCGACGGTCCGGCGCCCGGCGCGCTGCCCGGAGTGAAGGCGATCGCCGCGTCCGAGGACGACCGGGTGCCGCTGGTGGCCTACTCGGACGACGGGATCGTCCGGCTGCCGACCGGGGCGCAGTGGCAGAAGGTGGACAAGGACGGGACGGCGCCGGTCTATCCGGGCTGACGGCCGGCCCGGGCGGGGCGCCCGGCCCCGACGACGGGAAACGGGCGAAGGAGGGGGAGCACTATAGAAGAGGGGAAAGGAAGGCCGGTGGGGGGGGGAGCCTACTCGAGCCGAAAAGATCTC
>NZ_JBWKES010000065.1:0-13511 GCF_056435325.1 Streptomyces sp. NPDC043952 | reverse complement strand
AGGTACGCGACGACATCCACGAAGCCTTCCTCACCCTGGGATGCGCACTCATCTGCTGGCGACGCCTGAAGTCATTGCGTTAGGAGTTCTAAGAGGGCGGACGCTCGCCTCCAGCACGTATGCCCAGGTCAGCAGCTATCCGACTCAAACTGCGCCATCGCTTCCCAACCGAGAGCGCGAGTTCGATACTCGTCAACCGCTGCGGCAAAGAAACCCCCAGGTCAGTGGCCTGGGGGTTTGTTTGTTGTGCATTCCGAAGAGGCGCCGCACCGACTACCGTCGCGCGGCCAGCGAGCGGACGTTCTCCAGCAGCGCGTGCAGCAGGAACGGAGGCTCCGTCATGACGGTCCGGGTGGTCTCCAGGTACGTCGCCGAGTTCTTCCCGTCGAAGCCCTGGCCGGTGCGCACCAGCTCCTTCCTGCGCTCCTCCCAAGAAGGCCAATACTGACCGAGGTATGTCTCCAGGGTGTCCCCGAAGACGGTGTAGCGGCCGGTCGAGTCGTCGGCGGGCTGAGGGTTGGGCATCGCGCCCAGGTACTGGAGAAGGTTCGCGTTCTTGGTCCGGTTGTGCCGGGCCTGCTCCTCGATCTTCCGCTCCGCTTTCTCGCGCTCGTGTGGGTCGCGGTGGCTCACCGACTCCCGCTTGCGCTCCTCCATGCCTGCGTCACCGTCGAATACGACGTGGCAGGGCACTCCCAGAGCGCTGAACAGCGCATCGGACAGCATGAGGTTGTCCTTGCCCGAGACCTGGATGACGCTAACGCCCTCCGCTCCCAGGTTGATCCCCGACCGCTCCGCGCAACCGGTGATCACACCCTCGTCATCACCGCCTTCGACCAGCACCACGGCATGGGCGAAGAAGCCCTCGGCCAGCGCACCGCTGAGCGTGCCCTCGGTCCGGCTCCGGATCACCTGCTTGTCGACCAGCTCGTCGAGGACCCGGCACAGGTCCTCTTCCGTGGCCTGCCACACCTCGGTGACCGGGTGCTCGGCGCCGGCGTCGCGGCTGAGCCGGCGGATCTGGTGATAGCCCTTCGGGTCGATGAAGACGGGGTTGTGGGTCGCGTACATGATCTGGGTACGTCCCCGCGGCGAGGTCGCGACCAGCTCGCGCAGCACCTTCGCGAACGTCCGTGCCTGCGGCGGGTGCTGGAAGAGCTCTGGCTCCTCGATGGCCAGACACAGCGTCCGCACGCCACCGGCCGAACTCCTGCGGTCAGCCAGGTACTTCAGTGCCGCAATGATCAGCGCGCGCTGGAAGCCGTGGCCCTGTCGGTAGACCGAGGTCTGGGCGGCACCGTCACGGATGCTCACCTGGAAGGTGGTCCGGGCCGGCTTTGGCACGTGCACCGTTGGGGTCACGACCACCTCACGCCCGGTAGTGAACTTGGCGACCTCGGCGGACAGCGCGGCCGACACCTCGTCGAGCACCGGACCGTAGACCTTGGTGTGCAGCTCCTGGCGTGCCAGATGGGCGTTCTCCTCGATCTCGCCGAGCTGCTCGTTCGCCTGCGAGCGGTCCACGGCGTGGTCAAGGATGCGGCCGACCGCAGTCGTCTTCTGGTCGTCCGCCTCCTCGTACGCCCGCAAGTCAGCGGAGACGAATACGAAATCGATCAGCTGGGCGAGCCGACTCTGCCCGGCGAAGCCGAAGAAATGGGTATCCTCGACCTCGGCCTCGGTGAGGCGGTCCCGGTTGGCCAACTCCCAGGTCAGCATGGCGTCCAGGGCCTTGTCCTTGCTTCCGGCGGCTGGCAGACCCAGGCTGGGGTCGCTCTCCCGCAGCCTGTCGTAGGCGCGGCGCAGATCCATGGCCTTCTCGTTCTTGCGTACGTCCTCGAACGGCCCGTACGCCAGCGCCTTGCCGGTGATCTTGTCCTCGCCGTTCTGCCACGTCCGCCAGATGCTCACACTCCGTGCGCCCTCAGGCGCGTACCGGCCAAGCACCTGCCGGTCGTGGTCGGTGAGCCCGTCGAACTCCACCTCCACGGTGATACGGCCGTCAACGGACCCGGAGTGCACGTCATCGTCGCTGAGCGAGACTCCTCGTTCGCCGTTGAAGAACCAATCGAGCGCGCGCAGCACGGTGGACTTGCCGACGCCGGTCGGCCCGATGAAGGAGGTGATGTCTTCGAAGGACACGTCCACCTTGTGCAGACAACAGAAGTTCTCGATGCGAACGCGCTTGATTTTCACGGTCGTCCTGGGTGTCTGGTACTGGTGGGGCATTGAGATGCCCATGTGATGAACGTGACGCTAGCAGTACCCCTGAGGATGGATCCGCCGTTTTAATGCAGCTCGTACAGCCCCGCATAGCGGGCAACATCCCTCCTGCAACGCCTCGCGCTCGCCGCCACTTGCCGCCTGCTGTCAAAGCCTTCCTCGACCACTGATGTCGGATCACGCAACTGCGAGAGCAGCACGTGCAGCGCGACGTAGCCGCTGCCAGCGGCGCGGAGCCGAGGACGCCGAGTTGATGGTGAGCGAGCTAAGCGGGCTGCCCGTCATGGAGATCGAAGGCTGCACAGCAAAGCGAGCTTTTTGTGATCCTCCGAACCAGGGGCAACTGATGGGCATCCATGTGCAGTCGCGACGCGTCCCCTCGGTCGGCCTACGTGTCGACGAGTACCGGGCATAGGGAAAGTGACGTAGACACGACACTCAGCCATCCCGCGACGCCGTGCCCATAGCGTGCCCATAAGACGGGTAAACCACGGTCAAGAGCGGTGCGATCCTGCCCTTACGGGCTCCACACCAGAGGACGTTTGCGCAGGTCAGGAGCTACCCGGCTCCCCGAGCGCCGTCGCTTCCCAAGCTGAGAGCGCGAGTTCGATTCTCGTCACCCGCTCCATGAGAAACCCCCAGGTCGGCGGCCTGGGGGTTCTTTGTTGCCGAGTGGTGTCATCGGCCGAGGTGAGGCTGGAGCCAGGCGGTGTGGTCCGGTCCGTAGCGGTAGGCGCGGAAGACCGCGTTCTGGGCGCCTCGGGAGGATTCCAGACCCACGCCGGTGCCGAAGGCGCCGAAGTGCGGGACGACGTATTCCCAGACGACGTCGCCGTCGGAGGTGACCTCGAAGAGGCGGCCGAAGGAGCCCTCGGCGATGAAGGTGTTGCCGTTCGGGAGGCGTTGGGCGCTGGACATGTAGGGGCTGTAGAAGTTCTGGGGCGGGTTGTCCTCGTACGACCAGACGATCTTCCGGGTCGAGCGGTCGACCTCGATCACGCGGGAGTAGGGGACGGAGGTCTCGTCGCGGTAGGAGCCGTTGTCGAAGATCAGGATCGTGCCCGAGTCCAGTTCGTGGGGGTAGTGCTGCTGGGCCAGCGTCTCCGGGCCCAGCCGCCAGGTGACCTGTGACGTGGCGCGGTCGATGATCACGGCCGTGGAGGCACTGCGGAAGCCGACCATGATGCTGCCGTCGCGCAGTTCGTTGACCGTGTTGGCCATCGGCCAGTGTTCGCGGGCGAAGTGGCGGTTCAGGGGGGTGTCATCGATCGGCAGGTGCTCGAACGACGCCCACCGCCACAGGATTTCGCCGTCCCAGGTCATCTCGTAGACGACGTCTCCCCAGATGCGGCCGTCCGGCGCCTCCGTGCCGGGGATGCCGCCGGGGATGCGGGCCGCGAGCGCGGGCGGGACCGGTTCGACGGCGAGGAGGATCAGGTTGCCGTTGGCGAGCAGGCTCGCGTCGTGGTGGTGGTAGGGGTGGCGGGCCTCGCGGAGGACCGAGCCGTCAGGGGCGATCAGCTGGAGGATGCCGCCGTGGTAGACGTCCCAGATGGGGAAGAGGGGGGCCGTTCCGGTCTGCTTGCCCTGGTAGAACAGCGTGCCGTCGGGGAGGAGCCGGGCGTGGCGGCCGGGCGGGTGCGGCAGGCTCCACTGGTGGGCCACCTCGCCGTGGATGTCCACGAGGTACACGTCTCCCGTGCCCGCGATGGGGGTGTAGAGGGTGTGGCCGCCGTAGCTGCGGGCGGGGTCGTACGCGCGCAGGCCGGTGCCTCGGCGGCGCAGGGTGTTCTGGTCGACGGTCGTCATGACGTCCTTCAGTCGAGAGTTACGGCGGTGGGGTCGGCGGCCGTGAGCGGCGCGCGGTCGATGTGCTGGAGGAAGGCGGCCCGGTCCGGTGTCGCCGGCAGCCGCTGCGTCGACTTCACCCAGGCGCCCTCGGCGAGGAGGAGCCTCACCAGGGGTTCGTCGAGGGTGATGGCGTAGTCGTACGAGGTGGAGTGGCCGTTGACGAATGCCGGTTGCACGGCGCCCTTGGCCTGGGCGACGACGGCCTTGCGTGCGGCGGCCGGGTCCTCGGCCATGGTCTTCGTCGCGGTGGTCAGGGTGCGCAGGACGGCTGCCGAGGTGGCGGTGCTGGTGCCGCGGGCGGTGATCAGCAGCGTTCGGCAGGTGTAGCCGTCGTAGCGGAGTTCGCGGTACTTGGTGCCGAGCGTCGTCCTGGTGGCG
Organism: Streptomyces sp. NPDC043952; assembly: GCF_056435325.1. Lineage (NCBI taxonomy): Bacteria > Bacillati > Actinomycetota > Actinomycetes > Kitasatosporales > Streptomycetaceae > Streptomyces > Streptomyces sp. NPDC043952. Next base: position 9,059 of record NZ_JBWKES010000065.1, on the reverse strand, counting down.
TCGTAGAAGCTGGGGAAGGTCAGGCCGGCGTCGATGTCCTTGCGGGCGAGGGACGCGGTGACCTGGTTCGGGGCGAGGTTGACCAGGGTGACGTCGGCCGGCTTCAGGCCCGCCGCGCTGAGCATGCCGCTGAGCGCGTACTGGACGTTGGTGCCCTCCGGCAGGCCGATCTTCTTGCCCTTGAGGTCGGCGAAGGACGCGATGTGGGCCGAGGTGGTGGTCAGCAGGCGCCAGTCGGTGAAGCCGGAGAGGGCGGCGAGGACGTCGATCTTCCGGTTGGCGAGGATCGCGGACACGGCGGGCAGGTCGCCGACGACTGCGTACTGGGCTTGACCGCCGAGAACGGCGTTCAGGGCGTCGCGGCCGGTGGTGAAGGACTGGAGCCTGGGGGTGAGCTTGTTCGCCGCCCAGTCCCTGCTCTCGGTGGCGGTGTAGACGGGGGCGCCGCCGAGGTAGTCGCTGCCGGCGATGGTGACCCGGGTGGTCGTGCTCTTCGTGTGCGTGCCGCAGGCGGTCAGCAGGGCGGTCAGGGCGAGTACGGCGGCCATCAGGCCGCGCGGTGTTCTGCGCATGAAGATCCTCAGAAGTCGGTGCCGAGCTGGGCGACGATGCGCGCGTGCAGCGGGTGTGCGGCGGCCCGGTCCGGCGCCGGGTCGTCGGCCGGCCGGTGGTCGGCGATCACGCGTCCGGGGTCCGCGGCCATGACGACCACCCGCTGGGAGAGGGCGAGGGCCTCCTCGACGTCGTGGGTGACGAAGACGACGGTGGTGCCGGCGCGTTGCCACAGCTGGGCCAGCAGTCGCTGCATCCGCGTCCGGGTGATGGCGTCGAGCGCGCCGAACGGCTCGTCCATCAGCAGGACTTGGGGTTCGGCCGCCAACGCCCTTGCCATCGCGACGCGTTGCCGCATGCCGCCGGACAACTGTGCCGGGTACTTCTCGGCGGCGTCGGCGAGTCCGACCGCGTGCAGTGACTCCAGGGCGCGTTCACGGCGCTCGGCTCGGGGCAGACCGAAGCGCTTCAGGGCGAACTCTACGTTTCCGCGAGCGGTGAACCAGGGCAGCAGGGCGTAGTGCTGGAAGACCATGCACCGGTCGGGGCCGGGTCCGGTGACCCGGTTTCCGTCCATCAGGACCCGGCCGGAGGTCGGTGTCACGAACCCGGCGATGGTGTTGAGCAGAGTGGACTTGCCGCATCCTGTCGGGCCCAGGACGGAGGTGAAGGAGCCGGGGGCGAACTCCAGGTCGGTGGCAGAGAGGACGAGGGAGTCGCCGTAGCGGACTTCGATGCCTTCGAGGCGGACGGCGGCGCTCATGAATCGCTGCTCCAGTGGACGAGACGACGGCCGGCCGTGCTGATCAGCACGTCAGCGAGCAGGCCGAGCAGGCCGAGTTCGATCAGGCCGACGAACATGTGGTCGGTGCGCAGGAACTGGCCGTCGACCTGCAGGCGGTAGGCGATACCGCTCTGCGCGCCGCCCAGCTCGGCGGCCACCAGAGCGAGGAAGGCGAGTGAGGCGCCGTAGCGGAGCGCCGCCACGACCGAGGGGGCGGCCGCCGGCAGCAGGACCTCGGTCAGCCTCCGGCAGGCCGGTACGCCGAGAGTGCGCGCCGCGCGGAGGTAGTCGGTGGGGACGCGGGCGACGCCGTCGTGGACGTACAGCCATACGGCCAGGAACACGGCGTATGCGATGACCAGGTGCTTGGCCCGCTCGCCGATCCCGAACCAGGCCGTGATCAGCGGCACGAGCGCGATGGCCGGGATCGGGCGCAGGAACGACATCACGGGGCCGACGAGCGCCGCGACGCGGGGACTGTGGCCGGTGACGAACCCGAGCGCGGCCCCGGCCGATGCCCCGGCCGCGAAGCCCTGCCCGGCGCGTGCCAGGCTGGCCCGCAGATCGACGGCCATCGTGCCGTCCGCCCACATCGCGTGCGCTGCGCGCAGGGTCTGCCAGGGCGTGGGGAGGAGTCCCCCGCCGAGTACGCCGGCCCATGCGGCCACCCACCACAGGGCGAGTACGAGGACCGCCGAGGCGAGCGGTGCCGTGGCTGGGCGGAGGAGCTTTCCGAACGCGCCGCCGGGCGAGCGGGGTGGCGCGGCCGTGTCGGGGGGCCGCGCCGGACGGGACGACGGTGCTGTACGGGCCATGGCGCGGCTCCTCAGAATGGGTCTCCCGGATCTCCCAGAGACAGCGGTATTGACGACGTCAATAATTCGCGTGGCTTATTGCCGCAGCGTGTCGGCACCATGAAGCTTCATCCGGACGCCTCGGCCCGCCCCTCCGGCTGATCCAGCCCCTGCGCTACCGTCGGTCCGTGCGCCGACCCGACCCGACCCCCGAGGCCCTGGCCGTCGGATCCGTGATCCGAGGACACCGCAAGCGGCTCGGTGTCCCGATGGCCGAACTCGCGGCCCGCTCGGGCCTGTCCCAGCCCTTCCTCAGCCAGCTGGAGCGCGGCCTGACCACCCCGAGCCTCGCCTCCATCTACAAGATCGCCGAAGCCCTCGGTCTGCCGCCGGGCATCTTCCTGCGCCCCTCCAGCACCTCCGACACCGTGGCCCACGAGGAGGATCCCCAGGTCATCCGGGTCACCGAAGGCACCGGACAGTTCGCGCGCGTCCTCATCCCCGGCGGCCAGAGCGACGTCATGGAGGCGTACGAGCAGCACTTCACGCCTGGACAGGGCGAGCGCGGCTGGTTCGAGCACACCGGGGAGGACTTCATCTACGTCCTCGAAGGAGAGGTCGACCTGGAGCTGCGCGACCAGGAGCCGATCCGGCTCCGGGTCGGCCAGAGCGCCCACCACCGCGGCGACATCCCCCATCGCTGCCGACTGGTCGGCACGACGCCCGCCCGTACCCTTCTCGTTGTCACCCTGGGGCGGTGAGCGGGCGTCGGGTTTCCAAAGACCGCGCCGCCTGATCGCGCATGCAACAGCGGTCACACACGCCTGGCCGGGCTTGCGCCTGGTGCACCTCTTCCAAGGGCGAGGCAGAGCTGCCGAGGTGAGAGCGCGAGTTCGATCCTGGTCATCCGGTCCATGGGACACCCCCAGGTCGGCGACCTGGGGGTGTCTGTTGTCTGGACCATTCTGCGGGCCGCGCACCACAAGCGGCGGCTAAAGGGCGTTGCATAAGGCTTGATGGTGGGCATTTTCCCTGTATGGGTGGGCTGTTGAGGGCTGAGCCGGTGTGGGTGGAGACGTTCACCGGGTTGCGGATGGGGCGCTTTGAGAAGCTGCTTCGGGTGGTGCGGGAGCGGGGCGGCAACGGCCCCGGTGGTGGCCGACCGTGGTGTCTTCCGCCGGCCGGGCGGGTGCTGCTGGTAGCCGTCAACTACCGCACGAACCTCACCATGCGGCAGCTCGCGCCGCTCTTCGGCTGCTCATCTGCCACCGCCTGCCGGGTCATCCAGCGCCCGCGACCCCTGCTCGCGCTGGAACCGGCGTCCCAGCCGGTGCCGGGCACCGACCGGTTGTGGATCGTGGACGGCACCCTGATCCCGGTCCGTCGGCTGTGGCGCGGGCACGACGGTGATCGCGGACGGCGCATGCCTGGGCACCGGGCGATCGTCCCGCGCCGTACACGAGCCGGACCTCCCCTCCTGCGCGGCCAAGAGGAGGACAGCGGCGAACACCGGCGCGTCCGGCCCGTGTCGAGCACAGCTTCGCCTGGATGAAGAACTGGAAGATCCTCCGCGGCTGCCGCCAAAGGGGCGACGGCCTCCACCACGCCGTCCAGGCCGTCGCCACCATGCACGACCTCGCCCTGACAGGGTGAAAACAGCAGGTCAGCTACCACTCAACCCTGTCCACCACCGACCTTCTGCAACACCCTGTAGTCGCCGGGCCCCTCGTTCGTCCACAGGCTCTCCACGGCCCGCGAAGGACCGCCCAGCGCGCGTGCTCGCTCCACGGCCACCTGGACGAAGGCCCTGAGCCGGGCCGTCTCGTGGCCGGTGGGCCAGACGAAGGCGTAGTCGATGGCCGGGGCGTCCGTGAACGGCTTGAAGACCAGGCCGGGACGGCTGTAGTAGTGCGCGCCGGCAGCAGCCACCGGGCTCACGCCCTTGCCCGCGAGAACCAGGGAGAGCGCGTCCTCCCAGTGCGTCATGGCCTGCCCGTGCGGGATGGGCCGCCCCGACGGCGTCTGCCGCGGGAAGTGGTGGTCCAGCCAGTGCGTCGGCACATTCCCGGCGACCGTCAGCAGCGTCGCCTCCGCCAGGTCCTCCACACTCACCGACTCACGCCGCGCGAACGGGTGCGCGGAGGACATCAGCAGCACCCGCGGCTGCGACACCAGCACCGGACCCAGCGTCAGATCCGGTTCGGCCAGAGGAGGTTCGGTGACCTGGAGCTCGATGTCCCCCGCGCGCAGCGGACCGTAGGGGTCCGAGATCTGCACTTGCCTTATCTGCACGTCCACATCCGGGTACCGGCGCCCGAACGCCTCGGCGATGCTGTGCAGCAGATGGCCCGTGAACGCGCCGGAGAATCCGATCCGCAGCGAGCCGGTGATCCCCCGCCCGGCCGCCATGGCCCTGACGACGGCCTCCTCGACCCCCCGCCAAGCGGGCGCGAGATCGTCCCTGAGCTGTTCCCCGATGGGTGTGAGGGCGACCTGACGGCTGGTCCGGTCGAACAGCTTGGCACCGATACGGCGCTCCATCCGGGCGATGGTCTGGCTGACCCGGCTCTGCGAGACGCCCGCGCGCTCGGCGCTCCGCCCGAAGTGCAGTTCTTCCGCGAGGATCAGGAAAATCTCGATCTCCTGGCGTTCCATGACCGGTTCTCCCGCGCCCCTCATATTCGCGACCTCGAACGATGAGCCCAGCGGATCGATCGTTGCACAGATCGTCCTTGTTGCGCAGGTCCCCCGATCCGAAGCTGGACATGCCAGCGAGATCATCAGGAAGGACCGCTCATGGCCGTCACCGAATCCTCGCCCCCCGCCAACACCACGCACCAGGTCACCGCACCACCCGAACCCGCCGCAGGCAGCGTCTTCGGGACACGCGACTGGCTGGTGCTGATCACCCTGTGCTGCGCCACCTTCATGTGCGGCCTGGACTTCTCCATCGTCACCGTCGCCCTGCCCGACATCGGCTCCGCCCTCGGCTTCTCCTCGGCCGGCACCCTGCAGTGGGTGGCCACCGCCAGTCTGCTTCCGTCGGCGAGCCTGCTGCCCCTGTTCGCCCGGATCGCCGACCTGATCGGCCGCAAGCGGCTGTTCACCCTCGGCGTCACCGTCTTCACCCTGTTCTCGCTCGGCGCCGCCCTCGCGAACAGCCCCGGCGTGCTGATCGCCACCCGCATCGGCCAGGGCACCGCCGCCGCGATGATCGCCCCGTCCGCCATCGCCCTGATGACCGGCTACTTCCAGGAAGGCCCCAAGCGTGCCCGCGCCCTGGGCCTCAACGGCGCCGTCATGTCGCTGGGCTTCGTGCTCGGCGCGCTGGGCGGCGGTGTGATCACCAACGGCTTCAGCTGGCGCTGGACCATGGTCGCGTTGTGCGCCATGGGCGTGCTGGCGCTGGCCGGCGCGCTGGCCCTGCCGGCGATCCACGAGTCCGGTGCCGCCCGCCGCATGGACATCCCGGGCGCGATCCTGGCCACGCTCGGCCTGTTCGGCCTGGTCTACGGCATCTCCACCGGGGGCGACGAGGGCTGGACCCGACCCGCGGCACTGGGCCCGATCGTCGGCGGTCTGGTGATGCTGGCCGCGTTCCTGCTGGTCGAGCGTCGGCACCCGGAGCCGCTGGTGCCGCTGTCCGTGCTGAACCGGCCGTCCGTGAAGTGGTCGGGGCTGTTCGGTGTCATCACCTTCGGCATGTGCGCCGGTACGACCGTGCTGCTGAGCCTGTACATGCAGGATGTGCTGGGCTTCACCGCTCTCCAGGCGGGTCTGAGCTACCTCGGCGAGGGCGCGGCCGCTGTGCTCGGCGGTCTGTACGTCGCCCGGCTGCTCGGCCGGTTCGGCGGGGTGAAGGTACTCGTTGCGGGCCTGCTCATCCAGGGTGTCGGCACGGTCGCGATGTTCGCCCTGCCCCAGGACGTGAACCTGGTCGTCCTGCTGGTCACCTCCTCCGTCATGGGCCTCGGCCACGTCTACAGCGTCGTCTCCTTCATCACGGTGATGACCACGGGCGTCACCGAGGAGGACCAGGGCGTCGTCGGCGGTCTGTCCCAGCTGCCGCAGTACGTGGCCGCGATCGGTGTCTCGGGCCTGAGCGCGATCGCCGCCGCCCGCACCAACGCCCTCGCGTCGGGCGCCACCCCGTCCCGCGCCGACATCCTGGGCGGACTGCACGCGGGCATGGTCACGGCCGGTGTCGTCGCGCTCGCCGGTGCCCTGCTCGTCAGAGCCGTACTGCGCAAGCGGACCACGGCGTAGGCCGTCCCGTGACCGGCATACGGCACGCCCCGCCGGAACCGTCCGCGCACCCGGCGCGGCCGTCCGCCGCCACTCGGAGGACGGCCGCGCCGCCCCCGTGTCCGAACCGCGCCGGGCGCCTTCACCGCCCGCGAGGAGACCATCCGTGAACGACAGCCGACTACGCAGGCCCTCCGCCGTGCATACCTTGCGCGTGGGTGAGTTGAAGGTCAGCTATGTGCCCGATGGCGCGATGCTGCTGAAGCCGGCCGGCAGTCTGCTCGCGGCCCTCGACCGCCACTGGCGCAGGTACGGCGCCTACCTCAACGACACCCGCCGACTCGTCGCCAACACCGGCGGCCTGCTCGTCGAGCACGGCGCCCGGGCACTGCTGATCGACGCCGGGTTCGGCCCGCGCGCGGTACCGGAGGACCCCGGCCACCCTGACCGGGGCGCGGTGCACGGCGGTTCGCTGCCCGGCAATCTCGCCCTGCTCGGGCGATCGCCCGTGGACATCGAGACGGTGGCCTTCACCCACCTCCACCCCGACCACGTCGGCTGGGCCTTTGTCGACCCGCCTCTGTTCACCCGGGCCACCTTCGTGATCCCCAAGGCCGAATGGGACGAAGGTGACCACCGCGACCCAGCGGTGGCGGCACTCGAACGCCGGACCCGGCTGGTGCTCGCCGGCGACGAGGTCTTCCCCGGCGTGCACGCCATGGCGCTGCCCGGCCACACCGCCGGTCACACCGGCTTCGTCATCGCCTCCCACGGCACCCGCCTGCTCGCCTTCGGCGACGCCATGATCTCCTCCCTCCAGATCCGGCACCCCGAGTGGTCCGCGATCTCCGATGCCGACCCCGCCCTGTCGGAACGCCACCGCCGCTGCCTGATCGCCGAACTCCTGCGCCCGGACATCCTCGGCTTCGGCATCCACTTCGCGGACGTGGTCTTCGGCCGGGTGCGGGCGCATGGCCAGAGGGCGGCCTGGCATCCGCTGTGACTCGTCCCCCGGACGGGCGCCCAGCCGCGACCTCTTTCGAGGAGGGGTTCGTCTGGCAGCGGGAGCTCTGACACCGGAGAAGCGGTCCGGGAGAGCGTCCTGCTCAGGTCCGGGAGCTTCGGGACCGCGGCGTCCTACGTGGCGCACCGTCTCCGCGGCAGAGAAGGGAGGCGTAGGTGAGCACGTCTTGCCGGCGGGCAGCATCGCTTGACGCGGCCAGGACCACCAGGCACAGAACGAAGGCGAACCAGCGGCAAGCAGCAGCTACGGCCAGCGCTGCGACCGCGGCAGTCAGCGTTCCGGCAGGCCCCCATATGGTGATGTCGGGCACCAGGCTCTCCCCATTGGTCGTTACATCATCAGTCGTTGCGCGCCAGGTACGCGCGGCACCTCTCGATCGTCACCGGGTGCCGAGGGCCGTAGCCGATCTCTGCCGGAGCCGAGGCGAAACTTGGCAGAATTTGCCACTGCGCCAGGACGGACGCATAGGCTGACTTGCCGCTTATTGGCAGAAGTTGGCAACCGGCAGAGGAGAACGGCCATCACGACTACCGAGCCGCCCACGCAGGCTGGACAGGCACTTCTCGATGCCCTCAGGAAGCTTCATCTGGACGCCGGCGAGCCCAGCCACCGGTACATCAGCAAGCGCATAGAGGACGGCCCCTATGACACGACCGTGAGTCGTGAGAGTGTCAGGACGGTCCTGAACGGCAGGGGGAGCCCTCGCTGGCACACCGTCAAGGCGATCACCATGGCCCTGGCCGGGCTCTGCACTCCGGCCAGAGACGCAGATGCCGAAGCAGCACGGATGTTCACGCTCTGGAGCGCTGCGCACGGCGGCAGGGGCTCAACCGCAGCGGTGGGAACCCACACCAGCGACGCTGCTCCGGAAGACGACGCGTACGAGGTAGCCGACGGTGCATACGAGGTGCCCAAGGAAGAGATCCCCGACTTCGTGCTGGGGGCCATCGGCAATCCCTTCAGCGCGATCGAGATCGACCCACGTCTCGCCGTTCCCCACGATCCGTTCCTCTCGGAGGAGAGCTGGATCGAGAACGCTGTGAAGATGATGTCGGTCATAGGTCCGGAGAATTTCCTTCGTCTGCTCCTTGACTCGCTCAAAGGAGATTTCACGACGTCCGACGACGGTTCCTCGCCGTACGGGTATCACTTTGCCCAGCACTCAGACGGGGACGAGGACGAGGAGACCGAGCACGCCGAGATCGAGGCCGACGTCCTGCACGACTACCTGTCGCGGGCCATCGTCCGCCGACTGGCGAAGGAACCAAGCCTCCTCGCCCGTTCGATCAATGCGCTGCGAGAGACCGAGTCCGTCGAACCGGAGGTGCTGGCCGACGTCCAGGAGCTTGAATCGGATGCCGCCGTTCTCCGAGAGGCGATCACAGCTTCTCCCGATACCTGGGATGGCCTTTCGTACGACAGCCATCGGCTCGTCATTTACTACCTCGTCGAGGAAGTGCGGGTCCTGGGCCCTTCCGCACCACTGGACGAACAGGTGACGATCATCTGGCGGGTCGCGGAGCCCTCCGTCGACGGCGCCCGAGCATGAGAGGTCGGCTGGGACACCTAGCGCGTGTCTCTTTAGCCGGTAAGTCAGTTGATCGGGTGTGTCTGTACGATTAGTGATCACTGATGCGATGTGGGACCGGATCGAGCCGTT
>NZ_JBWKES010000064.1:0-14173 GCF_056435325.1 Streptomyces sp. NPDC043952 | reverse complement strand
TTCCCAGGGCTTCGGCCGAGCCACCCCACACCCCCAGATCACCAGTCCCGCAGTGATCCAATCACCCCGAAGATCATTTCGTTAGGAGTTCTAAGACCCCGGCCGACGGCCGCGGTCAGGCCCCCGGCCCCTGCCTGCCGGTGTCCCGCCGCGAGGGGCACCGGCACCGCGCTTTACCGCACCCTCACCGCGGCGGGGTTTCCGTGGCAGGGTGGAGCGGGCAAGCCTCAGGGGGCCAACAGAAGAGGGGGAAGTCCGTGACCGTCGTCTGGATCAACGGCGCGTTCGGTGCGGGAAAGACCACGACCGCACGGGAGCTGATCGAACTGATCCCGCACAGCACGATCTTCGACCCCGAGATCATCGGCGGGTCGCTCACGCACCTGCTGCCGCCCAAGCACCTCGCCGAGGCCGGCGACTTCCAGGACCTGCCGATCTGGCGCAGACTCGTGGTCGACACCGCGGCCGCCATGCTCGCCGAGCTGGGCGGCACCCTCGTCGTGCCGATGACCCTGCTGCGCCAGGAGTACCGCGACGAGATCTTCGGCGGCCTCGCCGCCCGCCGGATTCCCGTACGACACGTGGTCCTCGCCCCGGCCGAAACGATCCTGCGCGCGCGAATAGCCGGGCGCGAGGTGCCGCCCGACCTGCCCGACGGGGAGATACGGGTGCGGCAGTGGTCGTACGACCACATCGAGCCGTACCACGCCGCCCTCGCCTCCTGGCTCACCGCCGACGCCCATCTGATCGACACCAGCGCGCTGACCCCGTACGAGACCGCCGTGCGGATCGCGGAGTCGGTCGGCAGCGGCGACTTCGCCCCCTGCGACATCGTGCAGACCCCCGAGCCCACCGCCGAGACCCTCGCCGCCGGGGTGCTCCTCTTCGACGAGCAGGACCGGGTGCTGCTCGTGGACCCCACCTACAAGCCCGGCTGGGAGTTCCCCGGCGGTGTGGTGGAACGGGGCGAGGCGCCGGCCCGCGCGGGGATGCGCGAGGTCGCCGAGGAGACCGGGATACGGCTGAGCGAGGTGCCCCGGCTGCTGGTGGTGGACTGGGAGCGGCCCGTGCCGCCCGGCTACGGCGGGCTCCGGCTGCTCTTCGACGGCGGCCGGCTCCCCTCCGGCGAGGCTGCCCGAGTGGTGCTTCCGGGGCCGGAGTTGCGCGGCTGGCGGTTCGCCACCGAGCAGGAGGCCGCCGGGATGCTGCCCCCGGTCCGCTACGAGCGCCTGCGCTGGGCCCTGCGCGCCCGCGAGCGCGGCACCGCGCTGTATCTGGAGGCCGGCGTGCCGCTCGGCTGACGTCACCCCGCGGCCGCCCTGCGCAGTTCGGCGGCGGCGCCGCGCAGCACCGGGTCGCCATGGCCGAAGCACGCCACCTCGGCGCCGAGGTCCGCCAACTGCCGTACGGATGCGAGGAGCCGGGCCCTGTCGAGGTTGAACACGCCCGGAATCAGCGTGGGTTCGGCGGGCGCCGCCGTCACCGGGTCGCCGGGGGACAGCACGCCCTCGGGGGGCAGCGACGCCACGGTGTCTCCGGTGAACAGCACGCCTTCGGCGGGCAGGAAGAGTGCGATACTGCCGTCCGTGTGACCGGGCACGTGCACCACGTGCGCGCCGCCGCCGAAGCCGAGCACCTGGCCGCCGGTCACGTCCGTGACGGACGGCGGCGGCAGCGGGGTGCCCGCGGGCAGTCGCCGGGCGACGTCCGCCCGGATCGGCAGCTCCCACTCGGCGAGCCGTGGCGCGGGACCGGGAGCCTCACCCCTGACGAACGGCGCGTCGAGCCGATGGGCGAGCACCTCCGCCCCGCTCAGCACGGCGAACTCGCCCGCTCCGCCCGCGTGGTCCTCGTGGAAGTGGGTCAGTACGACGCGCTGCACATCCTCGGGCGCGTGCCCCAGCGCCCTGATCGCCCCGGCGATCACCGGCCCCGACCCGATCGTCCCCGCGTCGATCAGCGTCAACTCCTCGCCGTCCCGCCAGAGATACGCCTGACCGACCGGGAAGCGCAGCAGGTGCAGCCGGGGGAGGAGTTCGATCACGTCCATGCCCCGACCGTAGGCCGGGCCGGGACCGGGCGCGAGAGCGCTCCGCCCACGGCGGAACCCCTCCGCCCAGAGCGGAAACGGCCCGGCGGACAGCTGCTCCCGGAGCAGTTCCGCAAGGTGCCGCCCGCCTGTACCCGGCAGGCCGGGCAAGGCGGAGGGCGAAGGGGGCGGCCCGCGCTCAGGGCCGCCCCGGCATGACCCGAACGAAAGACCCTAGCCCGCGTAATTCCGCAGGAACAGTGCCTCCGCCACCGACAGCCGCTCCAGTTCCTCCGGCGACACGCTCTCGTTCAGCGCGTGGATCTGGGCCTCCGGCTCGCTGAGGCCGATCAGCAGGATCTCCGCGTCCGGGTAGAGGCCGGCGAGGGTGTTGCACAGCGGGATGGAGCCGCCCTGGCCGGCGTACTGCATGGTCTCGCCCGGATAGGCGATCGCCATCGCGTCGGCCATCGCCTGGTAGGCCGGGCTGGAGACGTCGGCGCGGAACGGCTGGCCCTGGCCGACCTGCTCCACGGTGACCCGCGCGCCCCACGGGGTGTGCGTCTCGATGTGGGTCTGGAGCAGCTTGCTCGCCTCCGCCGCGTCCACGCCCGGCGGCACCCGCAGGCTGACCAGCGCGCGGGCACTGGCGTGCACCGAGGGGGTGGCGCCGACGACCGGCGGGCAGTCGATGCCGAGCACGGTGACCGCCGGACGCGCCCACAGGCGGTCGGCGACCGAGCCGGAGCCCATCAGCCCCACGCCGTCCAGCACCTTGGCGTCCGAGCGGAACTGCTCCTCGGTGTACTCCAGGCCGTCCCACACGGCCGACGCGTCCAGACCGTCCACCGTCGTGGAGCCGTCCTGCGCGCGCAGCGAGTCCAGCACCCGGATCAGCGCGGCCAGCGCGTCCGGCGCGGCGCCGCCGAACTGGCCCGAGTGCAGATTGCCCGCAAGGGTCTCGACACCCACCCGGACCAGCGTCATGCCGCGCAGGATCGTGGTCACCGTCGGCAGGCCCACCCGGAAGTTGCCCGCGTCGCCGATGACGATGGTGTCCGCGGTCAGCAGCTCCGGGTGCTGCTCGGCGTACCGCTCCAGGCCGCCCGTGCCCTGCTCCTCGGAGCCCTCCACGATGATCTTGACGTTGACCGGGACGCCGCCGTTCGCCTTCAGCGCGCGCAGCGCGAGCAGGTGCATGATCACACCGCCCTTGCAGTCCGCGCTGCCCCGGCCGTACCAGCGCCCGTCGCGCTCGGTCAGCTCGAACGGCGGAGTCGTCCAGCCGGCCTCGTCCAGCGGCGGCTGCACGTCGTAGTGGGCGTACAGGAGAACCGTTTTGGCGCCCTGCGGGCCCGGCAGGAAGCCGTACACCGACTGGGTGCCGTCGGGGGTGTCGAGCAGGGCGACGTCGGTGAATCCCTCGGCGCGCAGTGCGTCGGCGATCCAGTTCGCGGCGGCCTCGCTCTCACTCTTCGGGAACTGCGCGAAGTCCGCCACGGACCGGAAGGCGACGAGCTCGGCGAGCTCCGCCTTGGCCCTCGGCATCAGAGAGGCGACGGTCTCGGCGACCGGATTCGACGACATGGGCACGCTCCTCGTAGGTGCGACGTTGTCCTGCTGGGTGGATCGATCCTCCCACAGCGGCGCACGCGGCTCGCGGCCGTAGGATGCGTGATACATCGGTTACCCCCTGCTCGCGGGATGTCGCGGGTGCGGGAGCGGCAGCGGCTTGATCGGAGCAGTAGACCATCGTGAGCGGCGAGAACTCTTCGGCGGACGACGTGCAGCGAGTGTGGGACGTCGTCGTGGTGGGCGCGGGACCCGCGGGGGCCTCGGCCGCCTACGCGGCGGCGGTCGCGGGGCGCCGCGTCCTGTTGCTGGAGAAGGCCGAGTTGCCCCGGTACAAAACCTGCGGCGGCGGCATCATCGGGCCCTCGCGCGACTCCCTGCCGCCGGGCTTCGAGCTGCCCCTGCGGGACCGGGTGCACGCGGTCACCTTCTCCCACAACGGGCGTTTCACCCGCACCCGCCGTTCCCGGCAGATGCTGTTCGGGCTGATCAACCGGCCCGAGTTCGACCAGCAGCTGGTCGAGCACGCCCAGAAGGCGGGCGCGGAGCTGCGTACGGGCGTGACCGTGCAGCGCGTCGAGCAGCACGGCTCGGCGGTCCCCGACCGGCGCACGGTCGCCGTCGTCCTCCAGGGCGGCGAGACGGTGCTGGCCCGCGCGGTCGTCGGCGCCGACGGCAGCGCCAGCCGGATAGGCGCCCATGTGGGCGTGAAGATGGCCCAGGTGGACCTCGGCCTGGAGGCGGAGATCCCGGTCCCGGAGCCGGTCGCCGAGGACTGGAAGGGCCGGGTGCTCATCGACTGGGGCCCGCTTCCCGGCAGTTACGGCTGGGTGTTCCCCAAGGGCGACACGCTGACGGTCGGGGTGATCTCCGCCCGCGGCGAGGGCGCGGCGACCAAGCGCTACCTGGAGGACTTCATCGCCCGCCTCGGCCTCGCCGGTTTCGAACCGGCCGTCTCCTCCGGGCACTTGACCCGCTGCCGGGCCGACGACTCGCCGCTCTCCCGCGGCCGGGTCCTGGTCTGCGGCGACGCCGCCGGGCTCCTGGAGCCCTGGACCCGCGAGGGCATCTCCTTCGCGCTGCGCTCGGGCCGGCTGGCCGGCGAATGGGCGGTGCGCATAGCGGAGGCGCACGACGCCGTCGACGCCCGCCGTCAGGCCCTGAACTACGCCTTCGCGGTCAAGGCGGGGCTCGGCGTCGAGATGAGCGTCGGCCGACGCCTGCTCGCGGCGTTCGAGCGCCGCCCCGGCCTCTTCCACGCCGCCCTCACCGGCTTCCGTCCCGCCTGGAACGCGTTCCGCAACATCACTCGGGGCGCCACCACCCTCGGTGAGCTGGTCCGCTCCCACCCGCTGGCCCAGCGCGCCCTGACCATGCTCGATCCGGGCCCGGCGCGGGCCGCCGACGCCGCGGAGCCCGCCACGGCGCAGGAGGAGCCCGTCACTTCGTGACGGTGATCCGGAAGACGGGGTGGTCGCCGGCGCACGCGATGATCTCCTCGTCCGAGGAGGCGGCGGTCACCCCCGCGAAGTACTGGTTCACCTCCCAGCCCCACTTCTCCAGGTAGGTCCGCAGGACGGGGAGCTTCTCGGCGTCGGGGAGCTCCACCGCGGTGAAGGCGCGCACCTTGCGCCCGACGCGCAGCTCACCGCCGTGCGCGGCACGCATGTTGCGCACCCACTGCGAGTGGCCGCGCGCCGAGACCAGGTACTGCGCGCCCTCGTAGGTGTGCGGGTTGACCGGGATGCGCTGCATCGCGCCGCTCTTGCGGCCCTGCACGGACAGCTCGGCGGTGCCCGCGAGGCTGAGCCCGTGCCGGGCGAGCCACCCGATCACGCTGTTCAGACGCACGTTCAGCGGGCTGCCCTTGAGGTAGTACGGCGAGGACGACGACATGGTGGACCCCCACGGTTCGGGAGAGCAGTGCTCTCGGTTGACATCAGCATGGGGGAGATCGGTGCTCCGGCGCAAGAGCGCTGCTCTTTTTTGTGTGCAGTGCTCTCGCGCGTGGCAGAATGACGGGCATGAGCACCGCACAGGGCGCCCGCGCACGGGCCAGGAACGAGGTAACCGCGGCCATCAAGGAAGAGGCCCGCAGACGGCTCGCGGCCGAGGGCGCGGCCAAGCTCTCCCTGCGGGCCGTCGCCCGCGAACTGGGCATGGTCTCCTCCGCCCTCTACCGCTACTTCCCCAGCCGCGACGACCTGTTGACGGCTCTGATCATCGACGCGTACGACGCCGTGGGCGCGGCCGCGGAGCAGGCGCGGGATGCCGCCGGTGCCGCCGCGCCCGTGGCCCGCTTCACCGCGGTGTGCGAGGCGGTACGGGCCTGGGCGCTCGCCCATCCGCACGAGTACGCGCTGATCTACGGCTCACCCGTGCCCGGCTACGCCGCCCCCGAGACCACCATCCCGGCCGCCGCCCGCGCGGCCATGGTCCTCATCGGCATCTTCCGCGACGCCGCGCAGAACCCCGGCCTGGCGCTGGCCGAACTCCCGCTGCCCGCCGAACTGCGCCCGGAGCTGCAGCGGTTGACCGCGGAGATCGCCCCCGACCTGCCCCCTGAGGTGACCGCCGCCATGGTCGCCGCCTGGGCGCAGCTGTTCGGACTGGTGAGCTTCGAGCTGTTCGGCCAGTTCAACAACGTGATCGAGGACCGGGAGCGGTTCTTCCGGCACGCGGTGACGGGGCTCGCGCACGGGGCCGGGCTGCGCTGACCGCCCGGAGCGCCCGGCTCCGGCTTTCTTTACCCGCCCATGGGACTGCTACGGTGCGTCGATGACGTCGACGACGGACGAGCGGGCACTCGTGGCGCAGTGGCGGGGCATCCTGGCCCTGCATGCCCGTACCCAGTGCGAACTGGACCGGACCCTGGGCGCCCACGGCCTGTGCGCCAGCGACTTCGAGGTCCTGGACCTGCTGGCCGAGCGCCGGGGGTCGCACGGCTGCGCCTACCGCGTCCAGGAGATCTCCGAGCGCGTCCACCTCACCCAGAGCGCGCTCTCCCGGCTCATCGGCCGCCTGGAGAAGGAGGGCCTGGTCGAGCGGGGCGCCTGTGCGGAGGACCGCCGGGGCGTCCGGGTCGCCCTCACCCCGAAGGGCCGGGCGCTGCACACCGAGGTGCGACCGGTGCAGCGCGCGGTGCTGGCCAGGATGCTGGGGGGCGAAGAAGGAGATTGACGGGACGTCAGGTCGCCGAGGTGCGCTGCCACAGGGCGGCGAGCGACCGGTCGCCGGAGACGTGCGGGACGGGCACGCGGTTCCACAGGGCCAGGCACAACTGGTCGGCCGCGCCGGATAGTTCGGCATCGGCCCTGCCGCCCGCCTGACGCGACGTCACCGGGGGTCGCTCCGCGCTGAGTTGTACGGTCCACACCGCGTCCTCGCCCGCGTCCGTCGCCCGTACCCGCAGCGTCCTCGGCTCCGCCGTCCGCACCCGGCTCCTGGACCGCGCGTGGAAGCCGCGCAGCAACTCGTCGATGCCGTCCGCCGCGAGGCCGGCGGCGATCGGGGCGGGCGCTCCGCCGCGGGCGGCCTCGGCGTCGTACCGGTGCACGGTCCTCTCGTGCGCCTGCCGCCGCGTCCAGAACGCCGGCGGCGAGAGCTCTGGCAGCGGGAGGAAGGTCCAGCACTCCAGGTCGGCGGGGGCGGCGGACAGGACCTCGACCAGCAGGCGGTGGCTGTCCCGGTACCAGGCCACCAACTCGGCGCCGGAGAGGTCCGGCGCCTCGCCGATCGGCCGGGGCGCGGTGTGCCCCCGGCGACGAAGCCCGCGGCCCACCGGTGGACCGCGCCGGTGCGCCGCAGCAGGTCCCGCACCCGCCACTTGGGGCAGGCCGGCACCTCGGCGCCGGTGCCGGCCCGCTCGGCGGCCGCGGCCAGCGACTGGCCCTCGCGGTCGAGGACATGGAGGAAGTCGGCGGTCTGCAGGCGACGAACCTGCCGGACCCGCCCGCGCGCCGCACCGGGGACTCACGCGGGCCGCACCGGGGTTTGCGTGCGCCAGGGGGACTCACGCGGGCCGCACCGGGGTTTGCGTGCGCCAGGGGGACTCACGCGGGCCGCACTGGGGTTTGCGTGCGCCAGGGGGACTCACGCGGGCCGCACTGGGGTTTGCGTGCGCCAGGGAGATTCACGCGGGCCGCACTGGGGATTCGCGTGCGCCAGGGAGATTCACGCGGGCCGCACTGGGGATTCAGTAGTCGCTGTTCATCGCGGCCCGCACCTCGGCGAGGGTGGCGTCGGCCACGGCGTTGGCCCGCTCGTTGCCCGCGCGCAGGATGCGCCGCAGTTCGCCGCGGTCGCGGGCGTACTCGGCGCGCCGGGCCCGGATCGGGGCCAGGTATTCGTTGACCGCCTCCGTCACGGTCTTCTTCAGCGCCGCCGCGCCCGCGGAGCCGATGCCGTCGGCCACCTCCTCGGGGGTGCGGCCCTGGCAGAGCGCGGCCAGCAGGAGCAGCGAGGAGACCTCGGGGCGGGTGGCCGGATCGTAGGTGATGTGCCGCTCGGAGTCGGTCTTCGCGCCCTTGAGCAGCCGCGCCGTCTCGTCGGCGGTGGCGGCCAGGGCGATGGAGTTGCCCCGGCTCTTGCTCATCTTGGTGCCGTCGGTGCCCAGCAGCAGCGGCACCTCGGACAGCAGCGCCTCGGGCCGGGGGAAGACCGGAGTGCCGTGCCCGTAGCGGTCGTTGAAGCGGCGGGCGATGGTCCGGGTGATCTCCAGGTGCGGCAGCTGGTCCTGGCCGACGGGGACCAGGTTGGCCTTGCAGAAGAGGATGTCGGCGGCCTGGTGCACGGGGTAGGTGAACATCAGCCCGCTGACGGCGGACTGGCGGGAGTGCGCGATCTCGTCCTTGACCGTGGGGTTGCGGTTCAGCTCGGCGACGGAGACCAGGCTGAGGAAGGGCAGCATCAGCTGGTTGAGGGCGGGGACGGCGCTGTGCGTGAAGATCGTGCTGCGCTCGGGGTCCACGCCGATGGCGAGGTAGTCGAGGACCAGCTCGTCGACGTAGGACTGGAGGTCGTCCGCGACATCGCGGTCGGTCAGCACCTGGTAGTCCGCGATGATCACGAACAGTTCCACGCCGAGGTTCTGGAGCCGGACGCGGTTGTGGAGGGTGCCGAAGTAGTGGCCGAGGTGCAGTCTTCCGGTGGGCCGGTCGCCGGTGAGGACGCGGAACTGCCCCGGATCCTCGGCGATCAGCTTCTCCAGCTCCGCGCTGCGGGCCCGCGCGGCGGAGGTGCCGAGCGCGTCGGAAACGTCGGCGGCGGACGGCGTCCCGGACGGCGCGGCCTGCGGGGTGGGGTTCATCTCGGTCTCCTGGTGTGGGTCGGGCGGGCCGTCGGGACGCCCCGCCCCTGCTTCCAGGGACACAGAAAAGGGGCCGTCCATCCGAACGGCCCGGTTCATGCCTGCGCGGCGGCCGCTCCTACGAGGAGCGCCACCAGCACGGACACGACGAAAGATGCATACGGCAATGATAGCGGGGCGGGGCGGCGAGCGGCCAGCGGATTGGACCGGCCCCGTTTCTGCCGGCCCCCTACGGCGGTGCCGGAAACCGTCAGCCGTTCAGGGCCCGGCGCGTCGCCACCCCGATCAGGGCGGCCACGGCGGCCAGCGCGGCCACGCTGGTGAGCGCGGTGGGCAGGGAGAACCAGTCGGCCATGAACCCGATCATGGGTGGGCCGAGGAGCATGCCGCCGTACCCGAGGGTGGAGGCGATCGCGACGCCGGACGCCCCGGCCAGCGCGCCCGCCCGCTCGATGGCGACCGGGAAGATGTTGGCGAGCCCGAGCCCGGTGATCGCGAAACCGGCCAGCGCCACCCAGACCGACGGCGCGAGCGAGCCGAGCAGCATGCCCGCCGCCGCGACCGAGCCGCCGGCGATCACCGTGCGGGCCCGGCCGAGGCGGCCCAGCAGGGCCGTACCCGAGAGCCGTCCCGCGGTCATGGCGAGCGCGAAGCAGGCGTACCCGGTTGCCGCCGTGCCCACGGACGCCGTGAGGTCCTGCTTGAGGTGCAGCGCACCCCAGTCGGCCATGGCGCCCTCGCCGTACGCGTCGCACAGCGCGACCAGCCCGAAGCCGACGACGAGCCAGCGCCCGGCGACGCGGGGTGCCCGGCCTTCGCCGGTCGCCGCGGGTCCCCGGTCGTCCGGGGGCGGTGCCGGGGGCTCGTGCCGCAGCAGGCTCCGCCCGGCGACGGCCGTCACGAGCAGCCCGATCACGGTGATCCCGAGCAGATGACGGGTGGGGGAGAGGAAACCGGCGACCAGCCCGCCGGCGCCCGCGCCGACCATCCCGCCGAGGCTGAACGCGGCATGGAAACTGGGCATGATCGGCCGTCGTACGGCGGCGACGAGATCGACGGCGGCGGCGTTAAAGGAGACGTTCACGCCCCCGTACGCCGCGCCGAAGAGCAGCAGGACGGTGCCGAGTGCGGGTGCGGAGTGGGTGAGCGGGGGCAGTGTGACGCTGAGGGAGAGAACGATCATCCAGGCCACGGTGACCGGGTGGCTGCCGTAGCGGCGGCACAGGCGTCCGGTGAGCATCATGGTCAGCACGGCCCCGGCGGACACGCCGAGCAACGCGAGCCCGAGGGCTCCGGCGGAGGCGTGGGTCTGGTGCTTGATGTCCGGGATGCGCACGACCCATCCCGAGAAGATGAACCCGTCCAGTGCGAAGAACGCGGTGATCGCCACCCGCAGCCCGACGAGGTCCCGGCCCGGCACGACGGTGTGCATTCGGGTTTTGTTTATGAGCGGCACAAAGTCAGCGTAGGGGGCGGCGGAGGGAGGGAGCAAGGGGGTTGTGGAGGGGGCCCTGGGCTCGGGGGCGATGAGGTCCGTCCCCTCGGGGGCATGGGGGCGGCGTCTGTGCTGAACTTGATCGCCGGGTATGGCGAGTTGGCGGATCTGTGACGCGGACGCGATCCTGGCCACCGCGCCCCCCGGCATAACAGGGACTACTTCCAGGCCGACGGTGACCGTCACCGACTCGGGGAAGGGTGACCGATGGAGGTTTCCAGCGTGTGGGAGGCCGTCGTCGGCGGCTTCTCCGTGACTGGGGCGCAGGGGGCGGCCGGCCCCAGCTGTCCGGCCGGGCCATGGGGGCCGCCGGGGCCGCCGGGACCGTCCGGGCCGCCTGGACCCGCCGGTCAGGGCGGGAAGGACGGCAAGGGCGGGCCTGACGGGCAGATCTGCCCCGACGGCTACCGTCTCCAGACCAGGGCCTCCGATCCGGACGCGCTGGTCTGCCGGAGGGACAGCACCCCCCAGCCGACCGACAGCGGCAGCACCACGCCCCAGGCCGGGCTCGACCCTCAACGCCGCCAGTACTGAACACCGAGCCCCCGCCGCGGGAACGCGGCGGGGGGCTTCTCGGCGTGTCTGGGTGAACAACGCGGAGGACCCCGCTCGTTCGTCTCGGGGTGACAAGCGAGCAGGGCCGGCTTGCGGATCTACTGTTCTGGCGTGCCAGGGCGGTAGAAGCGCTGTGTGGGTCGCCAGGGCTCGGGCATGGGTGGCAGCTTGCTGAAGACCGGCAGAGGAACGCGCTCGGCGCGGGCGTTCGCGTCCTTCCCGGTCTCGGCAGCCGCAGCGGTCTGGCCCTGGGCGACACCGGCGGGTGTCCACTGCCATCCGTTCCACTCCTGGATGACGCGCGGCGTGTCCGGGCCTACATGAGCGCCCCGCTCTGTCCGGTCGCCGAGCGGGGTGGCCCGCCGCTCCCCGCGCGCCGGACGGCGCAGTTCGCGGCGCTCCGCCCATTCCTTCAGGGGTTCGTCGTCCATCAGTCCCTCCTTCGTCGGCCGTCTTCAGTGTGCGGCGCAGCCGAGCGCCCAGCTACCGTGAGCCGGTCACAGCGTGGCCGTCCAGCCGCCCCGCGACAGCGTCGTCTCGCCGTCGGGGCTGATGGTGACCTGCGCCCCGTAGACGGGGAGTTCGCCGTGCTCCAGCCACCGCTGGCGGATTTCGTCCAGCAGGTCGTAGAGGCGGCGCGGGCCGCCCTGGTGGACGGTCGCGGTGTTCTCGCCCGGCGCGGTGCGGGCGCGGGCCCATGACCCGTCCGGGTGGAGCATCCACGTCAGGCGGCCCCCGTGGTCATCGGTGCCGGTGCGGTGCTCGATCCCCGGCGCCATCAGGGACAGCATCGACCACACTTCCCACGCCTGCATCACGTTCAGCACCGGGAACGGTGAGAGGGTCAACTCTCCCTCCTCTTCCGCGCTGGCGGCGAACAGCTCATCGAGCTGGGGAGGGTAGTCGGCGCCCTTCCGGGTGGCCATGAACGAGGCCCGGTCCCACTCGACCCGTCCGATCGCGCCGCCGTCGGGACTCTTGTCGGCCGTGACGATCAGTCCGGTGCCCGCGATCGTCGTCACCAGGCGCCCCCGCGGAGCCAGGCCGCGCAGCCACGAGGCGGGAATGCGGGGTACGGACACCATGGAGACGATCCGGTCGAAGACACCGGGCAGGTCGGCGGTGGCGTCCGCGGTGACGACGTGCGGGCGGTGGCCGATACGCTCCAGCCGTTCAGCCGCAGCCTCGGAGAGGTACGCATCGACGTCCAGTGTCGTCACCATCTCGTCGCCGAGCCGGTGGCAGGCCAGAGCGGCGCTGTACCCGGAACCGGTGGCCACGTCCAGCAGGTGCAGGCCCGGCGCAAGACGTCCGTGCTCCAGCATCGACACGACCAGGCTCGGCAGTGTCGATGACGAGGTGGGCAGCCCGGTCACCGTCTGCTCGGATGCGGCGTGGTCGGCGTGCACAGGCCCGATCTGCGTGACGAGCGTGGTGTCCGAGTAGGCAGCACCGGCCCATGCCTCCTCGTCGGCGGGACCGTCGGCCACCTGCCAGCCGCCCCCGCCGGGCGTGAACCACCGCTCCACCAGAAGGTGCCGGGGCGTAGCGCTGACCGGCTCCCACCAGTCCGAGCCCGGATACGTGACCTGGGCCGCGAGAGCAGCCGCGTACGGCTTCCAGTCCATCAGCTGACTCCTTACAACTCGTCGGCGATCGCCTCGGCGATCGGCAGGCCGGTCGCACCCTGGATCCAGTCCCACTGCCCGCACGGGTTGACCTCCAGGAACGTCCACCGTCCATCGGGCCCCACGACGAAGTCGGCAGCACCATAACGCAGTTGCAGCCGGTCCATCAGGGCGAGCATCCCCTTCGCCACCGCGTCGGGAACCGCGCTGGTCGTGTAGGTGAGTGAGCCGTAGTCGCTGCGCCAGTCCTCGTGCGCGGCGTCGCTTTCGGCGTGGATGGCCGCGGCGAACAGCTGCTTGCCGACAACGGTCAGCCGCACCTCATACGCCTTCTCCACCCACGCCTGGAAGAGGTGCGCGGTCACGCTGACACCGCGCAGGTCGAACAGGTCGGCTTCGGCCAGGCGCCGGGTGTAGACGGACTTGAGGCGGCCCTCCTCGATGAGCACGGGCGAGGACACGGGCTTGCACACGACTGGGCCGCCGATCTGGGCGGCGAACTGCTGCACGTCGGCCGGCCGGTTGGTGATCAGCGTGGCGGGAATCCGCAACCCGCACGCGTGGGCGGCAGCGAGCTGCACGGGCTTGTATTCGGCGCGCGCCATCGCCGTGGGATGGTTCACCCACCGGCAGTCCAGCGCGGACAGGACACCGCCGAGGCCGGCACGGGCCTGGGAGGCGGCGAATCTCTCCTCCGGGCCGGACATTCCCCTGGGGAATTGGAACGCCCCAGGGGCGCGGTAGTACACCGCGCCGACCTGGGACAGCTCCACCGTCCGGTACTCGGTGGCGAGTTCGCCCGTCCACGCCTGACCCTGGTCGATCCGGCCGGCCAGGGCGAGTCGCTGCGGGAAGTCGGAGGTGTCCATGCGGAACACCTCCACGCTGCGGCTCTCCAGCTCGATGACGACCCGGTCCGTGGGCCAGGCGTCGCGAGCTGCGACGATCAGCACGGGCGCGGGCATCAGTCCTTCGGCCCCTCGTCCAGCGGCGGCGGGTTCTTGACCGACCCGTCCGGCACCGTCGGGTTGTGGGTGTTGGCCATGCAGGTCAGCAGGCTCCCGTCGTAGGAGATGCTGACCTGCCGCCCCTGGTCGTACTCGTGCGCCGGGACGGGGATGGCCGCGGTGGAGTCCGGGGTACGGGCACCTCGCAGCGCCCACGGCCGGGTGTCGGGGCCGGACGGTGCCTCCTTGCTGTAGGGGGTCCTGCCTCCGGGCGGGGTGAGCGGAAACGCTTCGCGGTCAAGCGCTGTTGTCACGTGTTTCTCCTGTCATTGATGGCGCGGCGGGTGCCGAGCCCGATCGTGCTGGTTACCGCACCATCGCCCAGGGCGGCGTTGGTGCGGGGGCCCGGAGCGGGAAGGTACTTGCCGCGGGGGAACGGGAAGGTGGGCTCCCCGCGCCGGGAGTCGTGTCTGCCCGGTGGTCCGGGCCAGGTGGTGTCCGGCCGTTCGTCAGGCGGATCGCTGCTGCTGGCGCGCAGTGCGCTTACAGCAGCCGTGCGACGCCTTCGGGGAGGAACAGGTCGCGGGCCCTGTGCTCGGACCATCTGTCCGCGTGCTCGGGCAGCTTGGCGTACTTGGG
>NZ_JBWKES010000063.1:0-14330 GCF_056435325.1 Streptomyces sp. NPDC043952 | reverse complement strand
ACCCACCCCTGAACACGACTACGGCCTGCACCACCCCAACGGGATCGTGCAGGCCGTAGTCACGAAGACCCTTGCGGAATTAACCAACAGCATCCGGCGATCCGGACGGGGCCCTCGGGGCACGGCTGCGCGGTCAGTCCTCGTACGCGTCCAGCGGCGGGCAGGAGCAGACCAGGTTGCGGTCGCCGAAGGCCTGGTCGATGCGGCGCACCGGCGGCCAGTACTTGTCGGCCACCGAGACCCCGGCGGGGAAGACGGCCTCCTCGCGGCTGTAGGCGTGCGTCCACTCGCCGCCGAGCGCTGCGGCGGTGTGCGGGGCGTGGTGCAGCGGGTTGTCCTCGGCGGGCCACACGCCGGAGCCGACCTTCTCGATCTCCGCGCGGATGGCGATCATCGCGTCGCAGAACCGGTCCAGCTCGGTGATGTCCTCCGACTCGGTCGGCTCGATCATCAGCGTGCCGGCCACCGGAAACGACATGGTCGGGGCGTGGAAGCCGTAGTCGATGAGGCGCTTGGCCACGTCGTCCACGCTGACGCCGGTCGCCTTGGTCAGCGGGCGCAGGTCGATGATGCACTCGTGCGCGACCAGGCCGCCGGGGCCGGTGTAGAGCACCGGGAAGTGCGGCTCCAGGCGCTTGGCGATGTAGTTCGCGGAGAGCACGGCCACCTGGGTGGCCCGCTTGAGGCCCTCGCCGCCCATCAGCCGGACGTACGCCCAGGAGATCGGCAGGATGCCCGCCGAGCCCCACGGCGCCGCCGAGACCGGGCCGACGCCCGTCTCGGGGCCGGCCGCCGGCTGGAGCGGGTGGTTGGGCAGGTACGGCGCGAGGTGCGAGCGCACCGCGACCGGGCCGACGCCGGGGCCGCCGCCGCCGTGCGGGATGCAGAAGGTCTTGTGCAGGTTCAGGTGCGAGACGTCGCCGCCGAAGTGGCCCGGCTTGGCGAGGCCGACCAGGGCGTTCAGGTTGGCGCCGTCGACGTACACCTGACCGCCGGCCTCGTGCACGCGGGCGCAGATGTCGGCGACGTGCTCCTCGAACACACCGTGCGTGGACGGGTAGGTGATCATCAGCACGGCCAGCTGGTCGCGGTGCTGCTCGATCTTGGCCCGCAGGTCCTCGACGTCGATCTCGCCGTCGTCGGACGTCTTGACGACGACGACCTTCATGCCGGCCATCACGGCGCTGGCCGCGTTGGTGCCGTGCGCGGAGGACGGGATGAGGCAGACGGTGCGCTGCTCGTCGCCGTTGGCGCGGTGGTAGCCGCGCACCGCCAGCAGACCGGCCAGCTCGCCCTGGGAGCCGGCGTTCGGCTGGAGGGAGACCTTGTCGTAGCCGGTGACCTCGGCGAGGCGGTCCTCCAGCTCGTGGATGAGCGTGAGGAAGCCGGCGGCCTGCTCTGCGGGCGCGAAGGGGTGCAGCGCGCCGAACTCGGGCCAGGTGATGGGCTCCATCTCGGTGGTCGCGTTGAGCTTCATGGTGCAGGAGCCCAGCGGGATCATGCCGCGGTCGAGCGCGTAGTCGCGGTCGGACAGCTTGCGCAGATAGCGCAGCATCGCGGTCTCGGAGCGGTGCTGGTGGAAGACCGGGTGGGCGAGGAAGTCGTCGCCGCGCAGCAGCGCCTCGGGCAGCGCGTCACCGGCGATCCCGTCCAGCGCCTCCAGGTCGGCCTCGACGCCGAAGGCGGACCAGACGCTCTCCAGCTGGGCTCGCGTGGTGGTCTCGTCGCAGGCCGCGGAGACGTGGTCGGCGTCGACCAGGCGCAGGTTGACGCCCTTGTCACGGGCGGCGGCGACGATCCCGGCGGCCTTGCCGGGCACCCGCGCGGTGACGGTGTCGAAGAAGGCGCCGTGCGTGATCTCGACGCCGCCGGCCCTCAGGCCCTCGGCGAGGAGCGTCGCGTAGCGGTGGGTGCGCCGGGCGATGGTCTTCAGGCCCTCGGGGCCGTGGTAGACGGCGTACATGCCGGCCATGACGGCGAGCAGCACCTGCGCGGTGCAGATGTTGCTGGTGGCCTTCTCGCGGCGGATGTGCTGCTCGCGGGTCTGGAGGGCCAGCCGGTACGCCTTGTTGCCGTCGGCGTCGACGGACACGCCGACCAGGCGGCCGGGCAGGCTGCGGGCGAACTTCTCGTGCACCGCCATGTAGCCGGCGTGCGGGCCGCCGAAGCCCATCGGGACGCCGAAGCGCTGGGTGGTGCCGATCGCGATGTCGGCGCCCAGCTCACCCGGCGAGGTCAGCAGGGTGAGGGCGAGCAGATCGGCGGCGACGGTGACGAGGGCGCCCAGCTCGTGCGCCTGCTCGATCACCGGCTTGATGTCGCGTACGGCACCGGAGGCGCCGGGGTACTGGACGAGCACGCCGTTGATGTCACGGGCGGCGATGTCGGCCGGGATGCCCGCGCTCAGGTCGGCGACGACGACCTCGACGCCGGTCGGCTCGGCGCGGGTCTGGATGACGGCGATGGTCTGCGGCAGGGCGTCCGCGTCGATCAGGAAGAGGCCCTTCTTGTTCTTGCCCATGCGCCGGGACAGGGCCATGGCCTCGGCGGCGGCGGTGCCCTCGTCCAGCAGGGAGGCGCCGGAGGTGGGCAGACCGGTGAGGTCGGCGACCATGGTCTGGAAGTTCAGCAGGGCCTCCAGGCGGCCCTGGGAGATCTCCGGCTGGTAAGGCGTGTACGCCGTGTACCAGGCCGGGTTCTCCAGGACGTTGCGCAGGATGACCGGCGGCGTGAAGGTGCCGTAGTACCCCAGGCCGATCATGGAGCCGAGGACCTGGTTGCGGTCGGCGAGCGCGCGCAGCTCGGCCAGTACCTCGGCCTCGGTGCGGGCGCCCGGCAGGTCGAGGGCGTCGGCGTTCTTGATCACATCCGGGACCGCGGCGGCGGTCAGCTCGTCCAGGGAGCCGTAGCCGACCTGTGCGAGCATCTTGGCCCGCGCCTCCTGGTCGGGCCCGATGTGGCGCTGTTCGAAGGGGATGCCCGCTTCGAGCTCGGAGAGCGGAATGCGATGGGCGGTCATTGCGGAGGCCTCCTGGTCTGACGACCTTCGAAGGGCACCACGGCGCGGGTGCCCGGACGGCCTCCCCCTCTGTCATCTCAACCTGAGAGCTTCACCGGGCACCTCGCGGCGCCGGCTTTCACCGTCGGTGAGAGCGGAAGCCGTCGACACCCGCCCTGCTTTCCAGAGTGACCTCGTCCGTGCGGTACGTGAGCCTGAGAGATTCCGGGGAGGATTTGCTCCTTCGGCGCCTCCGAGGTGGGTCGGAGGACTCTCCCGCACGGGGTCAGCAGCCGCAATCAGCCTACCAGCGAGGTCAACAGCCGGATTCTCAAGTGGCCGCCGCAGTGAATGTGCTCTTTCGTAGTGCTTACGGATGAGTTGCGACCAATTGGAGGGAGAGGGACCGTGCAGAGCGACATCGATCCTCGCAACCTGATCGGCCGCAAGGCGTTCGACCGCAGTGGCACCAAGATCGGCACCATTGACGAGGTGTACCTGGACGACGCCACCGGCGTCCCCGAGTGGGCGGCCATACGCACCGGCCTGTTCTCCCGCGACGCCTTCGTCCCCCTGGAGCCCAGCGAACTCGTCGAGGGCACCCTCCATGTCCCGTTCGACCGCTCCCTGATCAGGGACGCCCCCGACTTCGGCGTCGGCCGCCACCTCTCCCCCGAACAGGAACTCCAGCTCTACCACCACTACGGCCTCGACGTGACCCCGGACCCCGCCCCGGACCACACCTTCGGCAAGCTGGCGGGTTCGGAGGAGACGTAGCGAGCCCGTGGTCACGGCGTGGCCGGAAGGCCGGGGGCGGGTGAGGGGGCGGGGGCCGTAGGGACCAGGGGCAGTGGGTCCGCGGGCTCCAGTGCGGGGTCCGTGACGAGGAACGTCCGTATCCGTCCCGGCGGCGACTGCGGGGTCTCGAAGCGCACCGTCACCCGGCCCACCCCGCTCCCCTGCACCCATCCGTGTCCGTGCTCGGCGTGCCGTACGTCCTGGCCGGCCCGCCAGTGCGGCAGGGCCGGCGGCTCGCGGGGCACGGCGACCGGCTCGGCCGCGGCCTCCTCCGGCGCCGGCTCCGCCCGCGAGGACGCCTGGGCGAACAGGTCCTCCTGGGTGTAGTCGGCGAGCCCGGAGACGCCGACACCGAGCAGGCGCACCCCGCCCGTCGTGTCCACGGAGTCCAGCAACCGCTCGGCGGCCTCCCGCACCACCGCCGGATCGTCCGTGGGTCCCCGCAGCGTCTCGGAGCGGGTCAGCGTCGAGAAGTCGTACCGCCGCACCTTCAGTACGATCGTCCGCCCGGACAGTCCCGCCTCGCGCAGCCGCCGCACGCACCGGTCCGCCAGCCGCCGTACCTCGAGGCCGATCCGCGGCCGGTCGTGGATGTCCACGTCATACGTGTCCTCGACCGACACGGACTTGGCCTCCCGCTCGGCCACCACCGGCCGCTCGTCGTGCGCCAGCGCCATGGCGTACAGCGCCCCGCCGTGGGCCTTGCCGAGCAGTCGTACGAGTTCGTCCTCGCCCGCCTCGGCCAGTTCCCCGACCGTGGTGATCCCGGCGCGCCGCAGATGGTCGCCGGTGGCCGGCCCCACCCCCGGCAGGGTCCGCACCGGCAGGGGGCCCAGCAGCGCCCGCTCGGTGCCCGGCTCGATGAGCACCAGGCCGTCCGGCTTGGCCCGCTCGGAGGCGATCTTCGCGAGCATCTTGGACGCGGCGAGCCCCACCGACCCGGTGAGCCCGGTGACGGCACGGATGTCCGCACGCAGCCGCGCTCCCGTGCGCCGCGCCGACTCCGCGTCCGTCGCCGCGCCCGAGGCCGCGAGGTCCACGAACGCCTCGTCCAGGCTCAGCGGTTCCACCAGCGGCGACAGCGCCCGCAGCAGCGTCATCACCTGCTCGCTGACCGCCCGGTACAGACTGAAGCGCGGCACCAGATACGCCGCGTGGGGCGCGAGCCGCCGGGCCTGGGCCATGGGCATCGCCGAGTGCACCCCGAAGGCCCGCGCCTCGTACGACGCCGTGGCCACCACCCCGCGCGGTCCGAGCCCGCCCACCACGACCGCTTTCCCGCGCAGGCTCGGCTTGGATGCCTGCTCCACCGAGGCGTAGAAGGCATCCATGTCGAGATGCAGGATCGTGGGCGCGTTTCTCACATCTCCGATGCTGCACCACGGCACTGACAATCCGCGGGCGCCCGGCGGCCCATCGGTTCGGCCGCCGGTTCAGACCGCCCGGTTGCGGCGGCGCGCCAGTTCGTCCGCCGGGTTGTGCCCGACCAGCGTCTCGCCGGTGTCGACGCGCTCGCCGTGCAGTTGGGACAGCGCGTTCTCCACGTCCCGCCACACCACGCCGACCGCGATGCCGAAGATGCCCTGGCCCCCCTGGAGGAGCGCGTGCACCTCGTCCGGCGAGGTGCACTCGTAGACGGTCGCGCCGTCGCTCATGAGCGTCATGCGCTCCAGGTCGCAGAAACCGCGCTCCCGCAGGTGCTGCACGGCGGAACGGATGTTCTGGAGCGAGACCCCGGTGTCCAGGAACCGCTTGACGATCTTCAGGACGACGACGTCCCGGAAGCTGTACAGCCGCTGGGTTCCCGACCCGTACGCGGGCCGCACACTCGGCTCGACCAGGCCCGTACGCGCCCAGTAGTCGAGCTGTCGATACGTGATGCCGGCCGCCGCACAGGCCGTGGGCCCCCGGTAGCCGATCTCCTCGGACGTCATGGACGCCGCCCCTTCGCCGTCCGGCACCGCCGTCGGCCGTTGCGGAGCGTGATCCACCGCGCTGCTGTGAACCGGGTACGGACCGCTCTCCCCGAAACCGCGCACGGGAGCACCCCCAGCCGTACCGTCGCCGCTGGTTCTCACGCCGACCTCCGTCCTTGACCTGCCTTCTCGACGGTAGGCAGTCACCAGGGGTGCGTCAACGATCGCCACACTCGGCACGCCGAGTGATAATCACCCAAGGAGTGGTTTCCCGTGTCCCACCGCGGGGAAAGGCTAGCCGAATGCCCTCGCGGGAACCCGTAGGACGCTCTCAATCGCCGGTGGCAATTGCCGCGGGAACCGGCCGCGCCGGACGGCGGGCCGTCCCCCGGATGCCCCGGCCGCGCAGGCCAGGGCACCTACGCGTCACTCGGACGCGCCGACGGCCTCACTGGCTGCTGGTGCCGAAGTCCTCGGGCGAGATCTGGTCGAGGAACTCGCGGAACTTCTCCACCTCGTCCTCCTGCTCGTCCGGGATGGCGATCCCCGCGTCGTCCAGCACCGTGTCGCTGCCGTAGATCGGCGTGCCGGTGCGCAGGGCGAGCGCTATGGCGTCGGACGGACGGGCGCTGACCTCGACCCCGCTGGCGAAGACCAGCTCCGCGTAGAAGACGCCTTCCCGCAGGTCGGTGATGCGTACTTCGGTCAGCTCCTGGCCGACGGCCTCCAGCACGTCCTTGAACAGGTCATGGGTCAGCGGCCTGGCCGGGGCCATGCCCTGCTGGGCGAAGGCGATCGCCGTCGCCTCCCCCGGCCCGATCCAGATAGGGAGGTAACGGTCGCCTCCCACTTCGCGCAGGAGCACGATCGGTTGGTTGGAGGGCATTTCGACCCGGACACCTACGACATCGAGCTCGTTCACACAGCAACCCTAGGCCGTGCCCCGGACGTTTGGGTAGTCGGGGCCGGGAGCGCTGCCCGAACCGGTCCCCGGCGGCCCACCCCCGGATCAGGGAAGACGCACTCCGAGGGCGGTCTTCACGAGGGCCGCGTGCAGTTTCATGGTGAGCGCCGCCAGCTCCTTCGTCCGGGCCTCGGCGAGCGCTCTGGTCTGCGGGTTGCGGTGGCGTTTGAGCGGGGCCACCACCTGCTCCACCAGGCCGGCCTCCCGGTCGGCGGCCGCCTTCATCACCCGCAGATGGCGGGGCTCGATCCCGAAGCGCCCCAGTTCGGCGACGAGGGAGGCCACGGTGACCGCCTCCGCGTCGTACGTACCGTCCGCCAGCGGCACCAGGAGTCCGTACGACTCCCACTCCGCCAGCTCGGCCTCCCCGATGTCCGCGGCGGCCAGCAGCTCGGAGCGGCCGACCCTGGCCACGGTGGGCCCCTCCTGCACCTCCAGGACGTCGTCCCCGGTGCGCTGGCGCCCGACCACGGGCAGCGGGACGGCCTCGCCCCGCTCCATGGCGTCCAGATGCTCGCGGATCACCTTGAGCGGCAGATAGTGGTCCCGCTGCATTCTCAGGACGTGTCCGAGGCGCTCAAGGTCACCGGGGCTGAACTTGCGGTACCCCGAAGGGGTCCGCTGCGGTTCGATGAGCCCCTCCGCCTCCAGGAAACGGATCTTGGAGATGGTGACTTCGGGGAACTCCTCGCGCAGCGCGTTCAGCACCGCGCCGATGCTCATCAACCCGCTGTCCCTGGCGGCGGTACCGCTTCCGGCACCGCCGCTCGGTGTGTGAAGCATGGACCTTCCCTGGGTTACCCCCGGAACGCGTCCGGGGGCGGGTCAGAAGCCCTGCCGGCTCGGGTAGAACACCAGCCGGTACTTGCCGATCTGCACCTCGTCACCGCTGTGCAGGGCGACCTGGTCGATCGGCTCGCGGTTGACGTACGTGCCGTTCAGGCTGCCGACGTCGGCGACGGTGAACGAACCGTCCGGCGAGCGGCGGAACTCCACATGGCGGCGCGAGACGGTCACGTCGTCCAGGAAGATGTCGCTCTGCGGGTGACGGCCCGCCGTGGTCAGGTCGCCGTCGAGCAGGAAGCGGCTGCCCGAGTTCGGGCCCCGGCGCACCACCAGCAGGGCCGAGCCCGCCGGCAGCGCCTCCACCGCGGCCTGCGCCTCCGGCGACAGCGACGGGATCGGCGTCTGGCCGGTCGCCTCCGCGTCGTAGGCCTCGAGTCCGGAGATGGAGATCGTGGACGTCGTCTCGGACGCGCGCTCGGGCACGGCTCCGGGACGCAGCGGCGCACCGCAGTTGGAACAGAAGCGGGCGTTCTCCGCGTTCCGGTTACCGCACCTCGTACACACCAGGACCGACATGGACGGATCCTCCTGCCGCGGCTGCCCCGCCGGGGCGTTGGACGCGTACGGGCCGGGAGCAAAGTCTCCACCCGTACTTGAGGTTGACGGTTGCCCGAAACCTATGCCGCCGGAGTGGGCAGGGTCAACTGACGGCGCGCCCTGGCCTCCCGAAATGTCACCGCCCGGACCAGCCACCTGGTCCCGGAACAGCGGCCGCTGACCCTGTGCGTCAGGCTGTGCGCGATGACGAGCGGTCGCGTTGTCGCCGCCCTCTCGCGCGCTCTTGCCGAACCACTTCGCAAACAACTTCACGGGCGATTCCCCTTGACCGAAACAGACCCGCCCGTGGGGCAGGACGAACCCTGATTGCCGACACCGGTCGACCCGGACACCCTCACAACGTCCGTGCCCACCAGACAGTTTCCACCACGCGTCACCTCGTCGGTGCGCCGACCCCCCGCAACCTCATGCCCCTGCCGGACCACCGCCATGCACCGCCGGTTCACCGGGAGGACGACCGAGCGTAGTCAGGCTGCTTCGCCTGTCGCAAGGCGTCCACGACGATCTTGCCCGACTGTGCGACGGAGACCTTGGCCTGCTCCTTCTCCAGAGTCTGCACCACGCCTCCCGGAATGTTCAGCGCCGGCTCGAGATCCTGCGGTTTGCCGATGACCTTGAAACGATAAGGGGCGTTGATCTTGTTCCCGTCCACGCTCACGCTCTTGCCCGCGTCCGCGAAGTAGGTGTTGGCCACCACGCGCACGCCGTTGACCTGGATCGCCTCCGCGCCGGCCGCGCGCAGCTCCTGGATGGTGTCGAGCAGCATGTCCGACTGGACCGTCCCCTTCGTGTCCTCGATCGTCATGGTGATGCCGGGACCCTGGGCCGCCACGGTGCCCGCCAGAATGCCGAGTTGCCGTTCCTTCTCGGCGGTCTGCTTGCGTGCCTCCGCGGCCCGGTCGGAGCTGCTCTGGAGCTCCGACCGCTGCTTTTCGAGTCCCTGCTTCTCGTCCTCAAGACGCTGAGTGCGCGAATCCAGTTCATCCAGGATGCGAACAAGATCTTCCTGACGTGCGCCGCGCAGCGCGCTGTCGGTGTCGCTGTTGGACGCCACCTGGACGGCCAGACCGAAGCCGAGCCCGAACAGGAGAACGGCGACGATGAGTTGGGGCCGGGTCAGGCGCGGCGGCCACAGCCCCTTGACGAGCCGCTGACGGCCGGTCAGCGACGCGTCGGGGCGCGGCACGGGCCGCGGACCGGCTCCGGGCGCCGCGGCGGGCACCTCGGCGGGCAGCTCCTTGCGCAGCCGGTTCTCCGGCCGGGCGGCGTGCTCGCCGTGGGTGTGCTCGCCGTGCGCGTGCTCACCATGCGCGTGCTCGCCGTGCGCGTGGCCGTGGTGTGTGTGGCCGTGCTGCTCGTCGTCGGGGTGCTGGTTGTCGCTCATCGCCTCAAGCCCGGAAGATGTGCCGCCGGATCGCCGCGGCGTTGGAGAAGATGCGGATACCGAGGACGACCACGACGCCCGTGGACAGCTGCGCGCCCACCCCCAACTTGTCGCCCAGGAACACGATCAGGGCCGCCACGACCACGTTCGACAGGAAGGACACCACGAAGACCTTGTCGTCGAAAATGCCGTCCAGCATGGCCCGCAGACCACCGAAGACGGCGTCCAGCGCCGCCACGACGGCGATCGGCAGATAAGGCTCCACGACCGCCGGAACCTCGGGCCGGACCAACAGGCCGGCCACGACTCCCACGACGAGGCCCAGTACGGCGATCACGATGTGCCCTTCTCCGTCTTCTCGTTGTTCTCGGTGTGCTTGGCGTTCTTGCTGTTCTCGGTGTTCTTCGCGTCGGCCGTCTCGGGGACCGGCTGCGCCGTGCGTACGATCACACTCGGCGCGGCGGGCAACCGGACGTCGTGCTCGGTGGAGATGGTGGCGCGGATGCCGTAATTCTGCTCCAGGGCGTGCAGATACAGCCCGTCGCCACTGTTCTGGAAGTCGCTGCTCAGCCGGGGCCCGTCCCCCACCGCCAGCACGGTGTACGGCGGCACGAGCGGCCTGTTGTCGACCAGGATCGCGTCTCCGGCGGCCCGGATCGCCGACAGGGCGGTCAGCCGCTGCCCGTTGACGGAGACGGCCTCGGCGCCGGACGCCCACAGCCCGTTGACCACGCGCTGGAGATCACGGTCGCGCACCCGGCCGGTGTCGGAGAACCCGGCGGTCTCCCGCGGGTTGGTGCCGTCACCGCCGGTGCTGGCCTCCTTGGCGTCGTTCACCACGAGTTTGACGCCCGGACCGTGTACCTCGGTGGCGCCCGACAGCATGCTCACCAGGTCGGCCTGGGCACTGCCGCCGCTCGACCGCAGCGCCGCCCGCTGGCGCGCGCTGACATCGTCACGCAGCTTGTCGACGCCGCCCTGGAGCTTGTCCGCGTCGGCGGTCTCCTTGTCGACGCGGTCGATCAGCTCCTGGCGCTCCTTGGCCACCACGGGCGCCGCCACCCGCGCCTGTGCCGCGCCGACGGTCACGACCAGCGCGGCGAGGACGAGGCCGCCCGCGAGGCCCAGCTTCGCCCTGAGGGTCTTCGGCAGGCCGCCCTCGCCCCAGGACTTCTTCCGGGCGGCGGCCTCGGCGTACCCGTCGTCGAGGCTGTGGTCCATGACGTTGGTGATCAACGACATGGAGGCGTCCGGGCGGCGCGGCCGCGCGGCGCTGCTCCGATCGGGGGGTTGCTGCGGCATGCCGCACATCGTCGCATGTCGCGCCCGATACTCCGAATGGCCCCACCGACGCGCCGGACAGGTCCCCTCGGGGGAGACCTGTCCGGCACGCGCGTGCGGCGGTTCCGCGACCCTGCCCCGTGCGGGCCGCGGCCGTGCGGCTTACCGCCCGGCGCTGTCCACGACCCCGGACCACTCGTCCAGCAGGGCCTGCGCGGAGGCGTCGTCCGGGCCCTCGGCCCACAGATGGGTGACCGCCTCGGCCGGGTCGGGCAGCACCATCACCCAGCGCCCGTCGGCCTCCACGACCCGCACCCCGTCGGTGGTGTCGACCGAGCGGTCCCCGGCCGCCTCGACCACCCGGCGCATCACGAGCCCCTTGACGGCCCATGGCGTCGCCAGGTCCCGCTTGAGGACGTGCGCCCGCGGGATCCGCGCGTCGATCTGGCTCAGGGTGAGCTGGGTGCGCGCCACGAGCCCGATCAGCCGGACGAACGCGGCCGTGCCGTCGAACACGCTGCCGAACTCGGGGACGATGAACCCGCCCTTGCCGTCGCCGCCGAAGATGGTGCCTTCCGCACCACCCACACGAGTGAGGTCGTCGGGCGAGGTCGTCGTCCACTCGACCTGGGTGCCGTGGTAGGCGGCCACCTGTTCGGCGATGCGGGTCGTGGTGACGGGCAGCGCCACCCGGCCGCTGCGACGCTCCGCGGCCACCAGGTCCAGCATCACCAGCAGAGCCCGGTCGTCCTCGATGATCCGGCCCTTCTCGTCCACGAGCGACAGCCGCTCGCCGACGGGGTCGAAGCGCACGCCGAACGCGGCGCCCGAGGACGCGACGATCTCGCCGAGGCGCACCAGACCGCTGCGCCGCATCTCGGCGGTCTCGGTGGGCCTGGACTCGTCCAGACCCGGATTGATGGTCAGCGAGTCCACTCCGAGCTTGCCCAGCAGGCTGGGCAGCACCAGGCCCGCGCTGCCGTTGGAGGCGTCCACGACGACCTTCATGCCGGACTCGGCGATCCCGCTGGTGTCGACATTGCGCAGCAGCGACCCGGTGTACGAGTCGAAGACGCTGGAGGGGAAGTACAGGTCCCCGATCTCGCCGGGGAACGCCCGCCGGTACTCCTGGCGCGCGAACACCCGGTCCAGCTTGCGCTGGCCTCCCTGGGACAGGTCGGCGCCCTGTCCGTCGAAGAACATGATGTCGACCGAGTCGGGGACGCCGGGCGTGGTACGGATCATGATGCCGCCGGCGCTGCCCCGCGCGGTCTGCTGCCGGGCCACGGGCAGCGGCACGTTCTCCAGGTCGCGTACGTCGATGGCGCTCGCCTGCAATGCCGAGATCACCGCGCGCTTGAGCGCTCGGGCACCTCGGGAGTGGTCGCGGGCCGTGGTGACCGTGGAGCCCTTCTTGAGCGTGGTCGCGTACGCGCCGGCGAGGCGTACGGCGAGCTCGGGCGTGATCTCCACGTTCAGGATGCCGGAGACCCCGCGGGCGCCGAAGAGGTGCGCCTGGCCCCTGGATTCCCAGATGACCGAGGTGTTGACGAAGGCGCCGGCCTCGATGGTCTTGAACGGGTAGACCCGCACATTGCCCTGCACGATCGATTCTTCGCCGATCAGGCATTCATCGCCGATGACCGCGCCGTCCTCGATCCGGGCGGCCCGCATGATGTCGGTGTTCTTGCCGACGACGCAGCCGCGCAGATTGCTGTGCTGGCCCACATAGACGTTGTCGTGGACGACCGCCTTGTGCAGGAAGGCGCCGCTCTTGACGACGACGTTCGAGCCGACGACGGAGTCCTCGCGTATCTCGGCGCCGGCCTCCACCTTGGCGTAGTCGCCGATGTAGAGCGGTCCGCGCAGGACGGCGTCGGGATGCACCTCGGCGCCCTCGGCCACCCATACGCCGGGGGAGATCTCGAATCCGTCGATGTCGACGTTGACCTTGCCTTCGAGGACGTCGGCCTGGGCCTTGACGTAGCTCTCGTGCGTGCCGACGTCCTCCCAGTAGCCCTCGGCGACGAAGCCGTAGATCGGCTTGCCTTCCTTCATCAGCTGCGGGAAGACATCGCCGGACCAGTCGACCGGAACATCGGGCTCTACGTAGTTGAAGACTTCGGGCTCCATCACATAGATGCCCGTGTTGACGGTGTCGGAGAAGACCTGCCCCCAGGTCGGCTTCTCCAGGAAGCGCTCGACCTTGCCTTCCTCGTCCACGATGGTGATGCCGAATTCCAGGGGGTTGGGCACGCGGGTCAGGCAGACCGTGACGAGCGCGCCCTTCTCCTTGTGGAAATTGATCAGCTCCGTGAGGTCGAAGTCGGTCAGGGCGTCACCGGAGATGACGAGGAAGGCATCATCCTTCAATGCCTCTTCGGCGTTCTTGACGCTTCCGGCGGTACCGAGTGGCTTCTCCTCATTGGCGTAGGTGAGTTCCATACCGAGTTCTTCGCCGTCACCGAAGTAGTTCTTGACGAGCGAGGCAAGGAACTGCACGGTGACGACGGTCTCGGTGAGCCCGTGCCTTTTGAGCAGCCGTAGCACATGCTCCATGATCGGGCGGTTCACCACCGGCAGGAGCGGCTTGGGCATGCTTGAGGTCATAGGGCGAAGGCGAGTGCCTTCGCCTCCGGCCATCACGACGGCCTTCATGTCGGAAGCGTCCTCCTCTGAGAGACGACGGTCTTAGCCGACTTCACCCGTCCAGATTGTCCCGCACTTTTCTGCCGCGGGCCATCGAGGCGTTACGTCAGGACAATCGCCGAGCTCAATCGGCCATGGCATCCGCGCGAACCAATCGGCGGACTTGTACCACGTAGAGCACTCCTGCCCACCAATAGAGCGTTGTACCCCATCCGGCGAACGCCCATCCGAAAACAGCGGCCAGTGACGCGATCCAACCGTGGCCGTCGCTGAGGAGCAGGAGCGGGAAGGCGTACATGAGGTTGAACGTGGCTGCCTTCCCGAGGAAGTTGACCTGGGGCGGCGGGTAGCCGTGCCGGCGGAGGATGCCCACCATCACCAGGAGCATCAGCTCCCGCGCGAGCAGCAGGGCGGTCAGCCAGAGGGGCAGGATCTCCCGCCAGGTGAGGCCGACCAGCGTGGAGAGCACGTAGAGCCGGTCGGCGGCCGGGTCGAGGAGCCGGCCCAGGCTGCTGATCTGGTTCCAGCGCCGGGCGAGCTTGCCGTCCAGGTAGTCGCTGACTCCGCTGAAGGCCAGCACGAGCAGGGCCCATCCGTCGCTCTTGGGGCCCCCGAACTCCGGCCTGAGGATCAGCCACAGGAACAGGGGCACGCCGACGAGCCGCGCCATGCTGAGGATGTTGGGGATGGTGAGGACCCGGTCTGTCTGGACACGGGTCTCCTGGACCTCCACCCGGGGGCCTCCTGTGGGAAAACGAGCCAACGATGCTCCCTGACTTTACCCCAACGCAAAAAAGCTCCGGCTCTCGGGCTGGTGCCCAAGAGCCGGAGCTGTAAAAGGAGTTCGGCGGCGTCCTACTCTCCCACAGGGTCCCCCCTGCAGTACCATCGGCGCTGAAAGGCTTAGCTTCCGGGTTCGGAATGTAACCGGGCGTT
>NZ_JBWKES010000062.1:0-15474 GCF_056435325.1 Streptomyces sp. NPDC043952 | reverse complement strand
CACCACCCCCCAGGTCATCTGTTCGACAGGGGGCAACAGTCATGCCGGGCCCGGAGGCCAGCGGCCCTCTTACAGGACCGCGAAGAAGATAACGGGGCTGCCGCGGAGGGGTCCGGGGGCTGCCGGGGAGGGGCCTGGTGGAACGCATCGGAGGGGCTTGGTGGACCGCATCGGAGGGGCTTGGTGGAACGCCTCAGAAAAGCCCGGTGGCCGCGAAGCGCAGCACCAGTTGAGGTGCCCCGGACAGGGCGACGCCCGCCACCCCGGCGAGGGTGATCGCGGCCGTGAGCGGGGCCGGGACCCGGTGCCGGACGGCCTCGCCCTCGGGGGCGCGGAACAGCAGGGCGGTCCACTGGAGGTAGTAGTAGAGAGCGATCACCACGTTGACGGCCATGACGACCGCGAGCCAGCCCAGGCCCGCGTCCACGGCCGCCGAGAACACGGTGACCTTGGCGAACAGGCCGACGATCCCCGGCGGCAGCCCGGCCAGGCAGAGCAGGAAGAAGGCCATCAGGAGAGCGGTCGCCGGGTTGGTGCCGTACAGGCCCCGGTAGTCGGAGATCCGGTTCTGGCCGCGGTCGCGGCCCACTACGGCGGCCACCGCGAACGCGCCGAGGTTCACGACGGCGTACATGAGGGCGTACGCGACCGTCGAACCGATCGCCTTCTGCGCGTCCTTGGCGTACCCGGCCGCCGCGATCGGTACGAGGAGATAGCCGGCCTGGCCCACGGAGGACCAGGCGAGCAGTCGTACGGCGCTGTGGGCGCGCGTGGCCCGCTGGCGCAGCGCGCCGACGTTGCCGACGGTCATGGTGAGCGCGGCCAGGACCGCGAGCGCGGGCCCCCAGACGCCGGCGTACGACGGGAACGCGACCACGGTGACGAGGATCAGGCCGGAGAAACCCACCGCCTTGCCGACGACCGACAAGTAGGCGGCGACGGGCAGCGGCGCGCCCGCGTAGGTGTCGGGCACCCAGAAGTGGAAGGGCACGGCGGCCAGCTTGAAGGCGAAGCCGATCAGGGTGAGGACGACGCCCGCCTGGGCCAGGGTGTGCAACTGGCCGGGGGTGTCCGGAAGTCGCTGCGCCACCCGGGTGAGGTAGAGGGTTCCGGTGGCGGCGTAGACAAAGCTGACGCCCATCAGGCTGACCGCGGTGGCGGTGACCGAGGACAGGAAGAACTTCAGCGCGGCCTCGGGGGAGCGTTTGTCTCCGTGCCGGATGCCGACGAGCGCGAAGGCGGGCAGGGAGGCGGTCTCCAGGGCCACGATCAGGGTGGCCAGATCGCGGGCGGCGGGCAGCAGGGCGGCGCCGGCCGTGGCGGACAGCAGCAGGAACCAGAACTCGCCGGGCGGGACGCGCCGCCGGTCGTCGTCCAGGGTGGTGATCGACAGCAGGGCGGCGAGCAGGGCGCCGCCGAGGACCAGGAACTGGATGACGAGGGTGAAGTGGTCGGCGGTGTAGCTGCACGCGCGCGGGCCGCCGGTGCCCGATCCGGTGCCGGTGCCGGCCAGGCAGAAGGTGGCGCGGTCGCCGTCCAGCAGCGGCAGCAGCATCAGCGCGGCGGCGGCGAGTCCGGCCACCGAGATCCAGCCGAGGACGTTCTTGCGGGCCTCGGGCAGGAAGAGGTCGGCGACGAGCACGCCGAGCGCCACGACGGCGGCGATCAGGGGCGGGGCGACGGCGAGCCAGTCGACGGACTGGACCAGCGACGCGGCGGACGCGGCGAGGGGCTGGGCGCTCATCGGGTGCCTCCTGCGAGCAGCTGGTGCACGGCCGGGTCGGTCAGGCCGAGCAGGGCCCGTGGCCACAGTCCGGCGACGACGGTCAGGGCGACGAGCGGGGTCCAGGCGGCGAACTCGTAGCCCTGGACGTCGGCGAGCTTGGGCACCTCGCGCTCGGCGCCGCCCATGCAGACCCGGCGGACCACGATCAGCATGTACGCGGCCGTCAGCAGGGTGCCGAACGCGCCGATCGCCATGAAGGTGAGGAACGCGGGACGGCTGAGGTCCCCCGCGGGTTTGAACGCTCCGAACAGAGAGAGCATCTCGCCCCAGAACCCGGCGAGTCCGGGCAGCCCGAGGGAGGCCACGGCACCGAAGGCGAGCAGCCCGCCGAGGCGGGGCGCCTTGCCGTACAGGGCGAGGCCGGTCTCCTCGGCGGTGTCGAGGTCGGTGCTGCCGGTGCGCTCCTTCAGGGCGCCGACCAGGAAGAACAGCAGGCCGGTGATGAGGCCGTGGGCGATGTTGGCGAACAGGGCGCCGTTGACGCCGGTCGTGGTCATGGTGGCGATGCCGAGGAGGACGAAGCCCATATGGCCGACCGAGGAGTAGGCGATCAGCCGCTTGAGGTCGCCCTTCGCGCCCCGCCTGGCCAGCGCCAGACAGGCCAGGGACCCGTAGATGATCCCGACGACGGCGAACGCGGCGAGGTACGGCGCGAAGACGCGGAACCCGTGCGGCGCGACCGGCAGCAGGATCCGGACGAACCCGTACGTGCCCATCTTCAGCAGGACCCCGGCGAGCAGCACCGAGCCGGTGGTCGGGGCGGCGGTGTGGGCGTCGGGCAGCCAGCTGTGCAGCGGCCACATCGGGGTCTTGACCGCGAGCCCGAGACCGATCGCCAGAACGGCGATGACCTGCACGGACGCGGTCAGCGACCGGCCGTTGTCAGTGGCGAGTGCCACCATGTCGAACGTGCCCGCCTTGATTCCGATCAGGAGCAGGCCGAGCAGCATGACGACGGAGCCGAGCAGCGTGAACAGGATGAACTTCCACGCGGCCCGGTTCCGCCCCTCGCCGCCCCAGCGGGCGATGAGGAAGTACATCGGGATCAGCACGGTCTCGAACGCGAGGAAGAACAGCAGCAGATCGAGCACGGCGAAGGTCGCGAGCGTGCCGGTCTCCAGCAGGAGCAGCAGGGCGACGAACGCCTTCGGGGACGGGCCCGTGGGCGGCTTGAAGTAGGAGTGCAGCGCGCACAGGAAGGTCAGCAGCGCGGTCAGCACGACAAGGGGGAGGGAAATGCCGTCGACGCCGAGGTGGATCCGCACGTCGAGCGCGGGGATCCAGCTGATGTCGGTCGTGGCCTGCATCCTCGACGGATGGTGGTGGTCGAAGCCGAGCGCGAGCAGGATCGCGGCGGCGAGGATCACCCCGGTCACGGTGACGCCGTGGCGCAGCACGGACTGCTCGGGCGACTTCCCCTTCAGTCCGGGCGGGGCCGGCAGCAGGGCGGCGACGGCGCCGATGAGCGGGCCGACGACGATCAATGCCAGAAGGACTCGCATCAGGGACTCGTTGATATCGATCACGCCTGCTCACGCTCCCGTGGCGACGAGGACGACGGCGACCGCCAGGACGACGGTGCCGGCGAGCAGCGCGCTCACATAGGTCTGCACATTGCCGGTCTGGGCGCGGCGTACGGCGGCCCCGAGCAACCGGGGCAGCGCGCCGGCGGCGCCGACGTAGGTGTCCACGACCTCCCGGTCGAGGAAGCGGACGAGGCTCGCCGCGCCCCGCACCGGGCGGACGAACAGCGCGGCGTAGACGGCGTCGAGGTGGAAGCCGACGGCCGCGTGCCGGTGCAGCGGGCCGAGCAGCACCCGTCCGGGGTCCGCCGGGTCGGGGGCGTAGGCGATGTCGCCGTAGGCCGGGGTGTGGCTGGCGATGGCCTCGGCCTCGACCAGTCCCGCGTCGCCCTCGGGGTGGGCGGCGACCGCGCCGAGCGGGGGGCTCACGAGGCTTCGGGTGGTGCGCTGCCAGACGCCGTAGGTGAGGAGGGCGCCGGCCACGGCGAGACCCGTGCCGAGGATGGAGGTGAGCAGGGTCGGGGTCAGCGAGGTGCCGTCGAACCAGCCGGGCAGGGCGCGGTAGGCGAGCCCGCCGAAGGCCAGCGAGGGCACCGCGAGGATCCACAGGACCGCGGTCATGGTCAGCGGCTGGCGGCCGTGATCGGGGGCCTCGGCACCCCGGCCGTGGAAGGCCAGCAGCCACAGCCGGGTGGCGTAGGCGGCGGTGAGTACGGCGGTCACCAGACCGGCGACGAGGACGAGCCAGCCCGCCGCGCCGGGCACGTGCGCGGTGCCCCCGTGGGCCGCGTGTTCGGCGGCGCCGAGGACGGACTCCTTGGAGAAGAAGCCGCTGAACGGCGGGATCGCGGCGAGCGCGAGCAGGGCCACGGTCATCGTCCAGTAGGCGTCCGGGACCCGCTCGCGCAGGCCGCGCATGCGGGACATGGCGGCCAGCGAGTTGGTGCCGGAGGCGTGGATGATCACACCGGCGGCGAGGAACAGCAGCGCCTTGAAGGCGCCGTGGGACAGGAGGTGGAAGACGGCGGCACCGCGGTCGCCGACGGCCAGGGCACCGGTCATGTAGCCGAGCTGGCCGATCGTCGAGTAGGCGAGGACGCGCTTGATGTCGTCCTGGGCGAGCGCGGCGAGCCCGGAGCCGGTCATGGTGACGGCGGCCATCACGGCGAGGACCAGCATCGCGGCACCGGACGCCTCGAACACCGGGAGGAGACGGGCGACGAAGTAGACACCGGCGGCGACCATCGTGGCGGCGTGGATCAGCGCCGAGACCGGCGTCGGGCCGGCCATGGCGTCCGGCAGCCAGGTGTGCAGCGGGAACTGCGCCGACTTTCCGGCCACACCCGCGAGCAGCAGCAGGGCGACCAGGGTCGGATGGTGCAGCCCGCCGTTCGCGACCGTGCCGAGGACGGAGGTGATGCGGAAGGAGCCGGCGTCGGTGGCGAGCGCGAACAGGCCGATCAGGAACGGCACATCGCCGAGCTTGGTGACCAGGAACGCCTTGAGGGAGGCGGCGCGGGCCTCGGGGGTCTCCCAGTAGTGGCCGACCAGGAAGTAGGAGCAGATGCCCATGACCTCCCAGCCGACCAGCAGCACGATCAGATCGCCGGAGTAGACGACGAGCAGCATCGCGGAGGTGAACAGGGAGACGAGGGCGGCGTACGAGGGGTAGCGCGGGTCCTCGCGCAGATAGCCCGTGGAGTAGATCTGCACACAGGCCGCGACGAAGGCGACCAGGATCGCGACGAGCGCGGCGAAGCCGTCGAGGTGCAGGGCCAGTTCGACGGGCACCGAACCGGTGGGGGTCAGTTCCGTGTGCGCGTCCACGGCCGGTCCGCCGCCCTGGCGGACGGCGACCAGCGCGGCCAGCACCAGCGAGGCCAGCGGCGGCAGCACGGCGAGCGGGCGCACGAAACCGGGCGCGATACGGCCGAGCAGCAGCCCGGCCACGGCGCCGAGGAACGGCAGGAGGGGGACGAGTACGGCGAGGGTGGTCGTGGTCACGCGGTGGCCTCGGTCTTCTGTGCCCGGTCGGCACCCGGTTCCGCGTCATCGGGGCCTTCGGCGGTGTCGCGGAGCTTGTCGATGTCGGAGGTGCCGCGGTTGCGGTACACGGCGAGCACGATCGCCAGGCCGATGCCGATCTCGGCGGCGGCGATGGCGATGGTGAACAGGGTCAGCGCCTGGCCGGAGTGCAGGGTGTCGCGGGCGGCGCGGCTGAGCCAGACGTCGAAGGCGACCAGGTTGAGGTTGACGGCGTTGAGCATCAGCTCGACCGACATCAGGACCAGGATCGCGTTGCGGCGGGCGAGGACGCCGTACAGGCCGGTGCAGAAGAGGAGGGCGGAGAGTACGGCGGGGTAGACGAGGTGCATCAGCGGGCGCCGTCCTTCTGGGCGGGCACGGGCGTCGGCGTACGGGCGTCCGGCTCGTCCCCGCCGTCGGCCTCGGCCTTGGCTTTGCGGGACAGGACGATCGCGCCGACCAGGGCCGCGAGGAGCAGCACGGACAGGGCCTCGAAGGGCAGCACCCAGTACCGGAACAGGCTCGCCCCGGTGACGTGGGTGGTGCCGGCGGCCGGTCCGGTCAGGTCGATCCAGGTCGTACGGAAGGCGTCGGCGACCACCCACACCAGGGCGACGGCGGCGGCGACCGCGACCGCGAGGGCGGCCCAGCGGTTGCCGGAGTCGGCGTCCGGGGAGCGGCCGATGGGGGCCCTGGTGAGCATCAGCCCGAACAGGAGGAGTACGACGACGGAACCGACGTAGATCAGGACCTGCGCCCAGGCGATGAACTCGGCCGTGAGCAGCAGGTATTCCACGGCGAGGCCGCCGAGCGCGACCACCAGCCACAGGGCGGCGTGCACCAGTTGCCGCGTGGTGACGGTGATCAGCGCGGCGCCGAGGGTGACCAGGCCGACGAGGAGGAAGGCGATCTCGACGCCGGTCGGGGAGAGGAAGCCGTGCGGGGCCGCGGCGAGGAAACCGGGGCTCGGGGCGGGGGTCATGCGTCGCCCTCCTTCGAGTCGGCCTGCGCCGCCTCGGCCTGTGCCGCTGCCAGCTTCTCGGCGCTCTTGCGGGCGGCGGCGATCTCCTTCGGCTCCTCCGCGCCCGGATCGAGCGCGGGCGGGGCCGGCACGGTCCACATCCACTCGCGGAGCTTGTCCCGCTCGTGGGTGAGTTCGTGGATGTCGGTCTCGGCGTACTCGAACTCCGGGGACCAGAACAGCGCGTCGAAGGGGCAGACTTCGATGCAGATACCGCAGTACATGCACAGGGCGAAGTCGATGGCGAACCGGTCGAGGACGTTGCGGCTGCGCTCGCGGCCGCCGGGTGCGGCGGGCGGCACCGTCTCCTTGT
Organism: Streptomyces sp. NPDC043952; assembly: GCF_056435325.1. NCBI lineage: Bacteria > Bacillati > Actinomycetota > Actinomycetes > Kitasatosporales > Streptomycetaceae > Streptomyces > Streptomyces sp. NPDC043952. Next base: position 8,806 of record NZ_JBWKES010000062.1, on the reverse strand, counting down.
GGGAGTCGATGTAGATGCACCAGTCGGGGCATTCGCGGGCGCACAGCATGCAGACCGTGCAGTTCTCCTCGAACAGGCCGATCACGCCGCGGGTGCGGGGCGGCAGTTCGGGCAGCGTGTCCGGGTACTGCTCGGTGCCGTGCTTGCGCGTCATCGTGCGCAGGGTGACGGCGAGGCCCTTGGCGAGTCCGGAACCGGGGATGCGGGGCCGGGTGGGCGGAAGCGACTCGGCCATCAGGAGATCACCACCTTGACGATGCCGGTGAGGGCGATCTGGGCGAGGGAGAGGGGGACGAGCAGGGTCCAGGACAGCTTCTGGAGCTGGTCCTCGCGCAGCCGGGGGTAGGTGACGCGGAGCCAGATGACGAGGAAGGCGAGGATCGCGGCCTTCAGCAGCGTCCAGACCCAGCCGAGCCCGTCCGCGCCCCAGGGGCCGTGCCAGCCGCCCAGGAAGAGGACGGTGGTCAGACCGCACAGCACGACGATGCCGGCGTACTCGGCGAGCAGGAACAGGGCGAAGCGCAGGCCGGTGTACTCGGTGTACGCGCCGAAGATGATCTCCGAGTCGGCGACGGGCATGTCGAACGGCGGGCGTTGCAGCTCGGCGAGCCCGGCGACGAAGAAGACGACCGCGCCGATCAGCTGCCAGGGCAGCCACCACCAGTGGAAGGCGTGCAGGATGCCCGGCAGGGAGACGGTGCCGGCCGCCATCGCGACGGAGGCCGCGGCGAGCAGCATCGGCAGTTCGTAGGCCAGCAGCTGGGCGGCGGTGCGCAGGCCGCCGAGCAGGGAGAACTTGTTGGCGCTGGCCCAGCCCGCCATGAGCGAGCCGAGGACGCCGACGCCCATCACCGCGAGCGCGAAGAACACGCCGGCGTCCAGGGCCTGGCCGACGGCGCCCTCGCTCGGTCCGATCGGGATGACGAGCAGGACGAGCAGGTACGGCAGCAGGGCGACGGCGGGCGCGAGCTGGAAGACCCGGCGGTCGGCCTGCGCCGGCACCACGTCCTCCTTCTGGGCGAACTTCACCCCGTCCGCGACCAGCTGGGCCCACCCGTGGAACCCGCCCGCGTACATCGGCCCGAGCCGCCCCTGCATATGGGCCATCACCTTGTGCTCGGTCTGCCCCACGACCAGCGGGAAGACGAGAAAGACGACGAACACGGCCACGAGCCGCAGGGCGACGTCGAGTGCGCCGTTCACTGCGGGCCTCCTGGGGGATCGGTCGGGGGGACTTCGGGGGTCGGGGTGGGGTCGGGGTCCGGGGCGGGTTTCGGGTTGGTGTTCGGGGTGGGGCTCGGGTCGGTGTTCGGGGTGGGGCTCGGGTCAGAGTCCGGCTTCCGGTCCGAGGCCGGGTTCGGGTCCGGGTCGGAGACCGGGGTAGGGCTCGGGTCAGAGTCCGGCTTCCGGTCCGGGTCGGAGACCGGGGTAGGGCTCGGGTCAGAGTCCGGCTTCCGGTCCGAGGCCGGGTCCGGGTCCGGGTCGGAGACCGGGGTGGGGCTCGGGTCAGAGTCCGGCTTCCGGTCCGAGGCCGGGTCCGGGTCCGGGTCGCAGACCGGGGTAGGGCTCGGGTCAGAGTCCGGCTTCCGGTCCGAGGCCGGGTTCGGGTCCGGGTCGGAGTCCGACTTCGGTTCCGAGGTCGGGGTCGGGGTCGGGGTCGGGTCCGAGGCCGGGTCCGGGTCGGAGTTGGGGGTCGAGTCCGGGTCGGACGGGGGTTGGCTGGTCCGGGGCTGCGAAGCGGTCGGTTCCGAGGGCTCGGCCGGTTCTGAGGGCTCGGCAAGGCGTGACGGCCCGGTCGGCTCCGAAGGCTCGGCGGGCCGTGACGGCTCGGGCGACTGGGACGGCTCGGGCGTGGGCTGCGGCTCGGCGGCTTCGACGGACCGCGGCTCAGCCGCCTCGCGCGATTCTACGCCACCTCGCCCAGCCCCCACGTGAGACTCCGGCTCGGCGGCCCCCTCCGCGTCGGCGGATTCAGCGGACCGCGACTCAGCCGCCTCGCCTGCCTCTACGGCACCTCGCCCAGCCCCCTCGCGAGACTCCGGCTCGGCGCCCCGCTCCGTCTCCGCGGCCTGCTCAGCCTCGACGGCCTGCTCAGGCTCCGCGGCCCTCTTCGGCTCCGCGGCCGGCTCGGGCTCCGCAACCCGCTCCGTCTCCGCGGCCTGCTCAGCCTCGACGGCCTGCTCAGGCTCCGCGGCCCTCTTCGGCTCCGCGGCCGGCTCGGGCTCCGCAACCCGTTCCGGCCCCGCGGCCCGCTCCGGCTCGTCGAACGCCGGGCGGGCGTGGTGCCATGGGGCGTCCGCGCTGCGCGGTGCCGTACGGCCGGCCGGGCGGTCGGCGTTTCCGGAGCCCGCGGGCCCCTCCGCCGAGCCGGTCGCCGGGGGCTCCGGGGTGCGCTGGGAGGCCGAGCCGTCCGACGCGCTGCGGGCACGCCGGGGACGGGCCGGTGCCGGAGCGGGACCGGCGGCGGGCCCCTCCGCCCCGGACCGCGCGGCATCGCTCCCGGTCGCCTGGCTCGCCGACCCCTCGCTCGCGCTCCGCATCCGCCGCGGACGGGCCGGACCACCGGCGCCGGGCCCCGGCTCGGCACCAGCCACGCCACCCGAACCAGCCGCACCAGCGGCACCGGGCGCACCAGCCGCACCGGCCGCACCAGTCGTACCGCCCTCGGCCGCCGGCTCCTTCGGCTCCCCCGCTATCTGACTCGCCGACCCCTCGCCGGCACTCCGCATCCGCCGCGGACGCGCCGGCGCACCGGCAGCGGCACCGGCCCCCGCCTGGGAATCCCCCTCCACCGGCGCTACCTGACTCGCCGAGCCCTCGCTCGCGCTCCGCGTCCTGCGCGGACGCGCCGGGGCAGCGCCCTCCGTCGCGCCCGGCTGGCCGGCCGAGCCCTCCGCCGCGGTGCGGGTGCGCCGTACCGGGCGGTCTCCGGCGGCGCGGGCCGGGCGGGCCGGGGCGGCGGGGAGCTGACCCTTGAGGGGGCCCCACTCGTTGGGGTCGGGGACGCCCGGCGGGAGCATCTGGCGGCGCTTGGGACCACCGTGCTCGGACTCGCCGGGCTCCTTCGCGCCGGGCCACGCCTTGGCGACACGCGCGGCGAGCACGAAGTCCTTGCGCAGCGGGTGACCCTCGAAGTTCTCGGGGAGGAGCAGGTGTTCGAGCCCCGGATGCCCCTCGAAGGTCACCCCGAACATTTCGCACGTCTCGCGTTCGTGCCAGGCCGCACCGGCGTACACCCCGACGGCGGTCGGCAGCACCGGCGCCGTGTGCGGCACCGTCGTCCGCACGAGGAGGCGGCGGACCGGGTGCAGGGCCACCACGTGGGCGGACACGCGCAGGCCCGCGCCCGGTTCGTCGACCGCGCTGAGCCAGTCGAAATAGGTGCAGGTCAGCGTCGTACGGGCCGTCTGAAGCGCGGTGAGCCAGGCGGACGGCGGGACGTCCACCGTCAGGACCTCGTACGACTCCTCGGCCACCGCTTCCGGGCCGAACAGTTCTTCGACGGGGGCGGGCAGCCAGCCGGCCGTGCTCATCGCGCGCCCTCCTCGCCGGCCGGGGCGGGCGGCCGTACCAGACCGCTCTGGAGCGCGGCGGCGGACGGCCGGGCGGCGCCGTGGCCGTACCGCTCCCCCAGCGACTCGGCGGCGATCTTCTCCTGGAGCTTGAGGATGCCCTGGAGCAGCGCCTCGGGACGCGGCGGGCAGCCGGGCACGTACACGTCCACGGGGATGATCTGGTCGACGCCCTTGGTGACGGAGTACGAGTCCCAGTAGGGGCCGCCGCAGTTGGAGCAGGCGCCGAAGGAGATGACGTACTTGGGTTCGGGCATCTGTTCGTACAGGCGCTTGACGGCGGGCGCCATCTTGTCCGTGACCGTGCCCGAGACCACCATCAGGTCGGCCTGGCGGGGCCCCGGCGCGAACGGGATGACGCCGAGCCGGATGAAGTCGTGCCGGGCCATCGACGCGGCGATGAACTCGATCGCGCAGCAGGCGAGGCCGAAGTTGAAGACCCAGAGCGAGTAGCGGCGGCCCCAGTTGAGGACCACCTTCATGGGCTCGGGCGCCAGCCTGGCCAGCGCGCCCAGCCGCTTGGGCTCGGGGAGGTACACGGGGTCCGGGGTCACGTCCATGCCAGGACGCCCTTCTTGTATGCGTACAGCAGGCCGACGGCGAGGAAGCCGAGGAAGACGAACATCTCCACGAGGGTCGTCGCGCCGTAGCCGGGGGCGGCGAAGACCGTCGCCCAGGGGAACAGGAAGACCGAGTCGACCGCGAAGATCACGTACAGGAAGGCGTAGACGTAGTAGCGGACCTGGGTGTGGGCCCAGCCCTCGCCTACGGGGTCGACACCGCACTCGTAAGTCAGGAGTTTTTCCGGGGTGGGCACTACGGGGCGCAGCAGCCGGCCGGCGCCGAACGCGACCGCGACGAACAGCACGCCGACGACGGCGAGCAGCCCCACGGCCGAGTACGACCGGAAATAACCGGCCGCGGTGACGACGTGTGTCGCGGCGATGGTCGAGTCCCCCAGCGTCTCCCGCACCGTCCGTCCCTCGCTCTCTGACCTCGTGACCTGTACGCACGGGAGTCTAGGCCCTGATAAAGAACCGGTAAGCAGGCAGTCACGCCGCGAGACGCCCCGCGGCGGCCGGGGGTGGGGTTTTCCCCCGTAGGCGGAGGGCGGTGTACCGCATGGCGCGGAAGGTGCCGCATTCGGCAGGCTGTCCGGTATGACCGCTCCCAGCTCCGCCGCCGACCGGCCCGACGGCCCCGTCCGGTACGACGGCCCCGACCGGCCCGGCATACCCGGTCGGCCCTACGGCACCGACCGCCTCCCGCCCCCGAGGCCGGCCTACGACATCCATACGTGGAAGGAGATCACGCACCTCCTGCTCAACCTGCCGACGTCGGTGTTCGGCTTCGTCTACGCGATCACCGTGCTGTCCGTCGGCGGCGCCCTCACCGTCACCGTGATCGGCCTGCCGCTGCTGGCGCTGTCCCTGCTGGGCGCCCGGCAGCTGGGGAAGCTGGAGCGGGCGCGGGCCAGGGCACTGCTCGGGGTACGGGTGGAGGAGCCGTCGCCGCTGCCGCTCGCCCGCGGCGGGAGCATGCTCCAGCGGGCGTGGATGGCGCTGAAGGACCCGGTGGGCTGGCGCACGTTGCTGTACGACGCGATCCGGCTGCCCTGGGGCGTCCTCACCTTCTGCACCGTGCTGACCTCGCTGTTCGTGCTGTGGCCCCTGCTGCCGTACCTCGCCCGCGGGCTGGCGAACGTGGACCGGGCGATGGTGCGCGGCCTGCTCTCCCCCTCCGACGAGCTGGAACGCCGCATAGCGGAACTGGAGTCGGACCGGGGCGTCGTGGTGGACACCGCCGCCGCCGACCTGCGCCGCATCGAACGCGATCTGCACGACGGCGCCCAGGCCCGGCTGGTCAACCTGGCCATGGGGCTGGGCCTGGCCAAGGAGAAGCTGCTGGAGGACCCGGACACCGCGGCGGCGATGGTGGCGGAGGCACACGGCGAGGTGAAGCTGGCCCTCCAGGAGCTGCGCGACCTGGCCCGCGGCATCCATCCCGCCGTCCTCACCGACCGCGGTCTGGACGCCGCCCTGTCCTCGGTCGCCGCTCGGTGCACGGTGCCGGTCAAGGTGACCGTGGACCTCGCCGACCGCCCCGCCGCGGCCATCGAGGGCATCGCCTACTTCACCGTCTCCGAGCTGCTCCAGAACGTCAGCAAGCACAGCGGTGCCCGCTCCGCCTCGGTGGACGTGTGGCGTGCCGCGGACCGGCTGCTGATACAGGTGCACGACGACGGCCGGGGCGGCGCCAGCCTGGACGGCGGCAGCGGGATGCGGGGCCTGGCGGACCGGCTGGGCGCGGTGGACGGCCTGTTCGTGGTCGACTCCCCGGCCGGCGGCCCGACCGAGGTCACGGCCGAACTGCCGTGGCGGGACCGGGAGAAGTAGCCCCGAGGAGCGGCGGCGGACGCCCGCCGGACCGGCGGGGGTGGGGAAAACCCCCGGTTCAGGACGCCGACGGACTCCATGGTCCGCAGGGCCTCGGCACAGGACTCTTGAGTCACGGCTGAACCGCCGCTGGCACGAGGAGAACGGGACGACATCGATGGCCACTCAGTACGAACACGGTGGGTACGGCCAGGGATACGACGTGGGCGACGACGAACGGCGGTATGGATCCGGCCCGCGCCCCGGCCCCCGCCCCCGGCTGCCCGCCGCGCTGCGGGCGCCGTTCGAGGCCCGCACCTGGCGGGAGCTGGGTTACGTCCTGCTGAGCCTGCCGGTCTCGATCGCGCTGTTCACCTGGACGGTGGCGATGGTGTCGCTGGGCGCGGGCCTGCTGGTGACCTTCCTCGGCGTCCCCGTCCTCGCCGCGGCGCTGGCCGGCTGCCGGGGCTTCGGCGCGCTGGAGCGGGTGCGGGCGCGGGCGCTGCTGGGCGTGGACGTGCCCGGTCCGGAGCCGCTGCGGGTGCGCAAGCCGGGCGCGCTGGCCTGGATGGGCGCGGTCCTCAAGAGCGGCGCCTCCTGGCGGAGCCTGCTGTACGCACTGGTCCAGTTCCCCTGGGCGGTGTTCACCTTCACGGTCGCGGTGGTCCTGTGGACGCTGAGCCTGACCTTCCTGACCTACCCGCTGTGGTTCTGGGTCTTCCCGGCGTACGCCGGAGAGGGCGGCGTCCAGCTGTACGGCGACGAACACCACCACATCTATCTGGACACCCCGTTCGAGATCACCGTGACCGCGCTGGTCGGGCTGCTGTTCACGCTGGCCACGCCCTGGCTGGTGCGCGCCCTGACGACGCTGGACGGGCTGCTGGTGCGCGGGCTGCTCGGCCCGTCGCTGCTGTCGGAGCGGGTGGTGGAGCTGGAGTCGGACCGGGGCGTCGTGGTGGACACCGCCGCCGCCGACCTGCGCCGCATCGAACGCGATCTGCACGACGGGGCCCAGGCCCGGCTGGTCGGCCTGGCGATGGACCTGGGGCTGGCCAAGGAGAAGATGCGGGAGGACCCGCAGGCGGCGGCGCGCATGGTGGAGGACGCGCACGGCGAGGTGAAGACGGCGCTCCAGGAGCTGCGCGCGCTCGCCCGTGGCATCCACCCGGCGGTGCTGACCGACCGTGGCCTGGACGCGGCCCTGTCGGCGGTGGCCTCCCGGTGCACGGTGCCGGTCCGGGTGGAGGTCGATCTGCCGTCCCGTCCGGCGCCGGCCATCGAGGGCATCGCCTACTTCACGGTCTGTGAACTGCTCCAGAACGTCGCCAAGCACAGCGGGGCACGCTCCGCCTCCGTCGATGTGTGGCATGTGGAGGACCGCCTGATGCTCCAGGTGGCCGACGACGGGGTGGGCGGCGCGGATGCCTCCGCCGGCTCGGGCCTCGCGGGGCTCAAGGGCCGCCTGGACGCGGTGGACGGCATCCTGCTGGTGGACTCCCCGGCGGGCGGTCCGACGCGGGTGATAGCGGAACTCCCCTGGCGCGGCCGGCCGACGACCAACTAGCTTCTGACCAGCGGATATACCGGCACTCGAACCAGTTATCCACAGGGCCTGGCACGCTGTGTGCCGATTCCTGGAATGCTTGGGCCTCGTACACGGCGCGTCCCCGATGGGCGTCGCCACGGGACCGCGCATGACGGGGGCGAAGGACGTGGAGGACAGAGTGCGGGTGGTCATCGCCGAGGATTCGGTGCTGCTCCGAGAGGGTCTGACCCGGCTGCTGACCGACCGGGGACACGAGGTGGTGGCCGGGGTCGGGGACGCGGAGGCGCTGGTGAAGACCATCGCCGACCTGGCCGGCGAGGGCGCGCTGCCCGATGTGGTGGTGGCGGACGTGCGGATGCCGCCGACGCACACCGACGAGGGGGTGCGGGCGGCCGTGGCCCTGCGCAAGACGCATCCCGGCCTCGGGGTGCTGGTGCTGTCGCAGTATGTGGAGGAGCGGTACGCCACCGAACTGCTGGCCGGTTCCACGCGGGGCGTGGGCTATCTGCTCAAGGACCGGGTGGCGGACGTCCGGGAGTTCGTGGACGCGGTGGTGCGGGTCGCCGAGGGTGGTACGGCGCTCGACGCGGAGGTGGTCACGCAGTTGCTGGGCCGCAGCCGCAAACAGGATGTGCTGGCCCGGCTGACCCCGCGCGAGCGCGAGGTGCTGGCGCTGATGGCGGAGGGGCGTACGAACTCGGCGATCGCCCGGCAACTGGTCATCAGCGACGGCGCGGTGGAGAAGCACGTCAGCAACATCTTCCTCAAGCTCGGCCTGTCGCCGAGCGACGGGGACCACCGGCGGGTGCTCGCGGTGCTCACCTACCTGAACTCCTGACCGGGCGTCCGGGCCTGCGGACGGGCTCCTGACCGGAGGTCCTCGGCGGGTGGGGTCGGCCGGGCGTCAGGGGCGTATCAGGGGATCCGGCTTCCGTGGGAATGAGGAGTCCCCGGCAGGAGAGCGGAGGGGTGAACCGGGGAAGGAAGCCCTGACATGTCAGCGCTACACGTCGTCTCGAAACATCATCCGAATCTGCGGATGACCACGGGAAGGCGACCCTAACCGACGTAGGGTTGATCCTGGGATTGGTCCGTGGGACGACCACGCCCCGGACAGCCGCCTCGAAGGAGGTCCAGTTCAGTGACCAGCCAGGTCAGTAGCCCAACGGAACAGGCCGACGAATCTGTCGTCGGGGAGCAGCGCAAACCGGGCGGCGCGAAGGATGTGCGGCGTCTGGACCGGGTGATCATCCGGTTCGCGGGGGACTCGGGTGATGGTATGCAGCTCACCGGGGACCGGTTCACCTCGG
>NZ_JBWKES010000061.1:0-17139 GCF_056435325.1 Streptomyces sp. NPDC043952 | reverse complement strand
CCAGGGCTTCGGCCGAGCCACCCCACACCCCCAGATCACCAGTCCCGCAGTGATCCAATCACCCCGAAGATCATTTCGTTAGGAGTTCTTAGGGGTGCGCTGTAAGAAGCGCTCCTCTTCCAGGTCGTAGGCGATCTCCCAGGAGCCGGTGCCGCCGTGCAGTGCGCCGATGTGAATCCTAGGGAGCGGCACTGACAGGCGGGGGGCTCAAGGCGGAATCGATCACGGTAGGTCCGGCACCACTACGTCCAGGCTCATGGGGGAGATCCCGCCACGAAGAGCGGGGGTTCGTGGGCTCCGCGAGGGCTATCGGGCGTTGTGAGAGGCTGGTCCGTATGAACCGGTTGGCTGGCGTGACCTCGCCCTACCTCCTCCAGCACGCGGACAACCCGGTCGACTGGTGGCCGTGGTGTCCGGAGGCGTTCGAGGAGGCTCGGCGCCGGGGGGCGCCGGTGCTGCTGAGCGTGGGGTACAGCAGTTGCCACTGGTGCCACGTCATGGCCCACGAATCCTTCGAGGACCAGGAGACCGCCGACTACCTCAATGAGCACTTCGTCAGCGTCAAGGTCGACCGCGAGGAGCGGCCGGACGTGGATGCCGTGTACATGGAGGCCGTGCAGGCGGCCACCGGGCAGGGTGGCTGGCCGATGACCGTGTTCCTCACCCCGGACGCCGAACCCTTCTACTTCGGCACCTACTTCCCGCCCGCGCCCCGGCACGGGATGCCGTCCTTCCGGCAGGTGCTGGAAGGGGTCCAGCAGGCGTGGCGGACCCGGCGGGACGAGGTCGGGGAGGTCGCCGGGAAGATCGTGCGGGATCTGGCCCAGCGGGAGATCGGCCACCAGGGGACCCGGCCGCCCGGCGAGCAGGAACTCGCCCAGGCGCTGCTCGGGCTGACCCGCGAGTACGACGCGCAGCGGGGCGGATTCGGCGGCGCGCCCAAGTTCCCGCCGTCCATGGTGCTGGAGTTCCTGCTGCGCCACCACGCGCGCACCGGCGCCGAGGGCGCGCTCCAGATGGCCCAGGACACCTGCGAGCGCATGGCCCGCGGCGGTATCTACGACCAACTCGGCGGCGGATTCGCCCGTTACTCGGTCGACCGCGACTGGCAAGTGCCGCATTTCGAGAAGATGCTGTACGACAACGCCCTTCTGTGCCGGGTGTACGCGCATCTCTGGCGGGTCACCGGCTCCGCCCTCGCCCGCCGGGTCGCCCTGGAGACCGCCGACTTCATGGTCCGTGAACTGCGGACGGAGCAGGGCGGGTTCGCGTCGGCGCTCGATGCCGACAGCGACGACGGGAGCGGGCGGCACGTCGAGGGGGCGTACTACGTCTGGACGCCGGAGCAGCTGACCGGCGTACTCGGTGAGGCCGATGCCCGGATCGCCGCCCAGTTCTTCGGCGTCACCGAGGAGGGCACCTTCGAGCACGGCCAGTCCGTCCTCCAACTCCCGCAGGACGAGGGCGTGTTCGACGCCGACAAGATCGCCTCCGTCAAGCGGCGGCTGCTCGACGCCCGCGCCCAACGCCCCGCACCCGGCCGGGACGACAAGATCGTCGCCGCCTGGAACGGGCTCGCCATCGCCGCGCTCGCCGAGACCGGCGCCTACTTCGACCGCCCCGACCTGACCGAGGCCGCGCTCGGCGCCGCCGACCTGCTGGTCCGGGTGCATCTCGACGAGCACGCCCGGCTCGCCCGCACCAGCAAGGACGGCCGGGCCGGCGCCAACTCCGGTGTCCTGGAGGACTATGCGGACGTCGCCGAGGGCTTCCTCGCGCTCGCCTCCGTGACCGGCGAGGGTGTCTGGCTGGAGTTCGCCGGACTGCTCGTGGACCACGTGATCGCCCGCTTCACCGACCCCGGAACCGGCGCGCTTTACGACACCGCCGCCGACGCCGAACAGCTCATCCGCCGCCCCCAGGACCCCACCGACAACGCCGCCCCCTCCGGCTGGTCGGCCGCCGCGGGCGCGCTCCTCGGGTACGCCGCGCACACCGGCTCCGAGGCCCACCGGACCGCCGCCGAACGGGCGTTGGGCGTCGTCCAGGTCCTCGGTCCGCGCGTGCCCCGGTTCATCGGCTGGGGGCTCGCCGTCGCGGAGGCGCTGCTCGACGGGCCGCGGGAGATCGCGGTCGTCGGCCCGTCGCTCACCGACGCGGCCACAACCACCCTGCACCGTACGGCACTTCTGGGCACCACCCCCGGTGCGGTCGTCGCCGTCGGCACCCCGGACAGCGAGGAGTTCCCGCTGCTCGCGGGCCGCCCGCTCGTCTCCGGGCAGGCGGCCGCCTACGTCTGCCGCAACTTCACCTGCGACACCCCGACCACCGACCCGGACCGGCTCCGCACGGCCCTCGAAGCCCCCTGAGGCGGGACCGGACGCCCTGAGGCGGAACCGGGGACGCCCTGAAGCGGACCGAACGCGTCACGCGCCGCTGAGGATCATCGCCCCCAGCGTGAGCTGCGCGCCCCACTGCACGAACACGGTCCAGGACCGGGAGTACGTCCCCCGGCCCCTGGGCCAGGCCAGCGCCACGATGCCCGCGAGGAGGGACAGGGCGAAGGCGGCGTAGAGCGCGGAACCGGGGATGTCCGAGCAGCCCTCGCCGTACATCAGGCACCTGGTGCCGCGTTCGCCGGAGAGGACGACCGCCCAGGACAGGACGACGGTCGGCAGCAGCAGAACCAGTCCGGCGACGGCCCAGCCGGTGATGAGGCGGTCCTGCTGCCGCGGGGCGCGGGTCACCGGCCGCTCGGTGGTGGTGTTCATGCCCCCATCCCACCGCGCGGCCCCGGCCCGCCGGAGCGGCCCGCCTACTCAACCGCCATGGGTACCGCCCTGCGTACTGCCCTGCGTACTGCCCTGAGTACGCATGCTCAGCGCCCGCTCCACGACCGCCTCCAACTGGTCGTGGTGCGCCCCCTTCCAGTACGCGCGCCCGCAGGACGTGCACTGCGCGAAGACGTCGTACGACCGCTGGGTGCCGCCTTTGAGCTGGTCGGCGACCTCCTCCTTGGTGGCGGTCCGCAGCAGCCCGTTGCAGGCGGTGCACCGCGTCCAGGGGTTCAGCTCGGGGGCGAAGCGGCCGAGGATGTCCCGGAGTTGCTCCTCGGGCTGGGTGCTGTAGACGTACGCGCCGGCCCACAGCTCGCGGCGGCGCAGCAGCCCCCGGTCCCGGCTGAGCATGACCCGCTGCTCGGCGGCCGAGCGCGCGGCCAGCGCCGGATCGCCGATGTCGGTGGACTCGTACGCCGTGTCGACGCCCAGCAGCCGCAGCCGGCGGGCCAGGGTGCCGAGGTGCACGTCGAGGAGGAAGCGGAGCGGGGCGCCGGGGACCCGCTGGGGGCGGGTCACCGCCCGTACCCGTACGCTCTCGCCCGCGCGCGGGATGTGCGAGACCGGGACCTCGCGGCCGTCCACGACCAGCGCGCCGACCTCGGTCAGCGGCACGCCGAGGGACTCGATGACATGGCCGAGCGTCGAGACGCCGTCGGTGCCGAGCGCGGTGGCGCCCGCGCGGCGGGCCGACGGGACGAACAGGTGCAGCTCGGGGGCGACTTCGACGCGGATCTCCGTTGCGTTCACCCCGTCAGCATGGCACGGCGGGGCCGTGGCGGCTCAGCGGTTTCCGGCGCCCGGCAGACCGCCCTCCAGGACGTCCAGGGTGCGGTCGATCAGGTCCGGCAGATCGTCCCGGTGGCCGTGCTCGGCCCAGTACATGATGGTCTCCAGCAGCCCGCCGATCAGCGACATGGCGTAGACCCGCACCTCCAGATCGCCGGGGTCGCGGCCGGTGCGCTCGGCGACGGCCTGGCAGAGCATGCGGCCGGTCACCGACATGCTCTGCGTCATCCGCGAGCGCACCGCCGGGACCTCGACCATCAGCCGGGTGCGCAGCCGGGAGACCTCCGGTTCGTCCTCCATCCCGGCCTGGACGGCGCGCCGCAGCACGTACCGGATGGTGTCGGCCCAGGGCTCCTCGGCGGGCCGCCGCCTGATCTCCTCCAGCATCACCGCGTCGAACTCGTCGGTGAGGACGATGTCCTCCTTGGTCGGGAAGTACCGGAAGACCGTGGACGGCGACACCTCCGCGCGGTCGGCGATCTGGTCGATCGTCGTCGCGTCGTACCCCTGCTCCTCGATCAGGGCGTACGTCGCCCCGCGGATCGCCTCCCGCGTCTTGATCTTCTTGCGCTCCCGCAGGCCGAGGCGGGGGCCCTCGGAGCGGGCGCGGGCGGGAGAGGTGCTGGTGGGGCGTGCGGCCGTCATGCACGTCATTGTCCGGCATCGGCGGTCGGCGCGACCACGGCCGAGACCTCCTTCCGCGCACCGTCACGTCGTACGACCGGGGCGTCCACGTCGTACGACCGGGGCGCCCGGCGGCAGCAGCGCCGCCAGCAGGGCCGCCACCAGGGAGGCGATCCGCGCGGCCACCGACTCGACCAGGGCCGCCGTCTCGGCCGCCGGAACCGCGACCGCCGAGCAGATACGAAAGCAACTCTTGAACTGGAGACACTGTCAATCGGCACACGCACTCAACACACGGAAAAGGCCACGGCTCGGACGAGCCGTGGCCCGAGGGGCGGAGAGGCGCTACGCGTGCTGGTACGCCACCAGTGAGATCCCCACGTAGTGCACGACGAACGCCGCCAGGGTGAAGGAGTGGAACACCTCGTGGAAGCCGAACCAGCGCGGGGACGGGTTCGGTCGCTTGAAGCCGTAGACGACGCCGCCCGCGCTGTAGAGCAGTCCGCCGGCGACCACCAGGACCAGGACGGCGATGCCGCCGGTGCGCAGGAAGTCGGGCAGGAAGAGGACGGCCGCCCAGCCCATCGCGATGTAGCAGGGCGTGTAGAGCCAGCGCGGGGCGCCGACCCAGAAGACCCGGAAGACGATCCCGGCCGCCGCCGCGGCCCAGATGCCCCACAGCAGCCACTGCCCCTTCGCGCCGGGCAGCAGCAGCATGGTCAGCGGGGTGTAAGTGCCCGCGATGATCAGGAAGATGTTGGCGTGGTCGAGGCGGCGCAGCAGACCGCCCATCCGCGGGCCCCAGTTGCCCCGGTGGTACAGCGCGCTGACGCCGAACAGCAGGCAGGCCGTGAGGACATAGATCCCGCAGGCGATGCGCCCTCTGGTCGAGTCGGCGAGGGCGGTGAGCACAAGTCCCGCGATGAGTACGGCCGGGAACATGCCGAGGTGCAGCCAGCCGCGCAGCCTCGGCTTGATCGGGTGCGGCAGGGAGAGCGCCACGGGACCGCGGCCGCCGGCCGGCGTGTCGTCGGGCGCGTCGGGGACGGACGCAGTCATGTGCCGCATGGTACCGACGCCCCCGTAAACCGGATGTGAGGGGCGTCTCTTGGCGTCTCCTTGGTCGGGTGGCAGCAAAAAGACGTTCAGCTGAAATCCAGGCACACGCAAAGAAAAAGCAAACGCCCCTGGAAGCGTGGCTCACCTCACTTCGCTCACCTGTGAGACCCCCTGGACAGATGGGCGGACCAGGCGGATGATCAAATGAGTGCAGTCGGCACCGGATGAGCGACAGCGACGCGTCCGGGTCGCAGCCCCCACGGGGCGAACAAGGACAAAATCCCTCACTTAGGAGCAACCGTGGCGCGCGACAACTCGGCTACCAGCGTTCCCACCCGCCACCAGGAACTGATCTCGTGGGTCAACGAGATCGCCGAACTGACGCAGCCGGACAGCGTGGTCTGGTGTGACGGATCCGAGGCCGAGTACGAGCGCCTGTGCGAGGAGCTCGTGGCCAAGGGCACCTTCAAGAAGCTCGACCCGGTCAAGCGCCCGCACTCCTACCTCGCCGCCTCCGACCCGACCGACGTCGCCCGCGTCGAGGACCGCACCTTCATCTGCTCCGAGAAGGAGGAGGACGCGGGCCCGACCAACAACTGGAAGGCCCCCGCCGAGATGCGGGAGATCTTCACCGGCGACAAGGGCCTGTTCCGCGGCTCCATGCGCGGCCGCACCATGTACGTCGTCCCGTTCTGCATGGGCCCGCTCGGCTCCCCGCTCTCCGCGCTCGGCGTCGAGATCACCGACTCCGCCTACGTTGCCGTCTCCATGCGCACCATGACGCGCATGGGCCAGGCCGTCCTGGACGAGCTGGGCGAGGACGGCTTCTTCGTCAAGGCCGTCCACTCCGTGGGCGCCCCGCTGGAGCCGGGCCAGGCGGACGTGCCGTGGCCGTGCAGCCAGACCAAGTTCATCTCCCACTTCCCCGAGGCGCGCGAGATCTGGTCGTACGGCTCCGGCTACGGCGGCAACGCCCTGCTCGGCAAGAAGTGCTACGCGCTGCGCATCGCCTCCGTCATGGCGCGCGACGAGGGCTGGCTCGCCGAGCACATGCTGATCCTCAAGCTCACCCCGCCACAGGGCGAGTCCAAGTACGTGGCCGCCGCGTTCCCGAGCGCCTGCGGCAAGACCAACCTCGCCATGCTGGAGCCCACCGTCTCCGGCTGGACCGTGGAGACCATCGGCGACGACATCGCCTGGATGCGCTTCGGCGAGGACGGCCGCCTGTACGCGATCAACCCCGAGGCCGGCTTCTTCGGTGTCGCGCCCGGCACCGGCGAGCACACCAACGCCAACGCGATGAAGACCCTGTGGGGCAACGCGGTCTTCACCAACGTGGCGCTCACCGAGGACGGTGACGTCTGGTGGGAGGGCATGACCGAGGAGACCCCGGCGCACCTGACCGACTGGAAGGGCAACGCCTGGACGCCGGAGTCCGGGACCCCGGCCGCCCACCCCAACGCCCGCTTCACCGTGCCCGCTTCGCAGTGCCCGATCATCGCGCCCGAGTGGGAGGACCCCAAGGGCGTGCCGATCTCCGCGATCCTCTTCGGCGGCCGGCGCGCCAGCGCGGTGCCGCTGGTGACCGAGTCCTTCGACTGGGACCACGGCGTCTTCCTCGGTGCCAACGTGGCCTCCGAGAAGACCGCCGCGGCCGAGGGCAAGGTCGGCGAGCTGCGCCGCGACCCGTTCGCCATGCTGCCATTCTGCGGCTACAACATGGGCGACTACATGGCGCACTGGATCAACGTGGCCAAGGACAAGGACCAGTCCAAGCTGCCCAAGATCTACTACGTCAACTGGTTCCGCAAGAACGACGAGGGCAAGTTCGTGTGGCCCGGCTTCGGCGAGAACTCCCGCGTCCTGAAGTGGATCGTGGAGCGTCTGGACGGCAAGGCCGAGGGCGTCGAGACGCCGATCGGCGTGCTGCCGACCAAGGAGGCGCTGGACACCGACGGTCTCGAACTGTCCGACGCCGACCTCGACTTCCTGCTCACGGTCGACAAGGAGGTCTGGCGCGAGGAGGCCGCGCTGGTGCCCGAGCACCTCGACACCTTCGGCGAGCACACCCCGAAGGAGCTGTGGGACCAGTACCGCGCGCTGGTCGAGCGCCTGGGCTGAGCCCCCGAGAACTCCGCGGCCGGTCCGACTAGCCCTGACCAGCAATAGTCGTCACGAAGGCCGGCCGCGGTAGCGCATCGCACCGGGCCGGGGCCCGCACCGTACAACGGCGTACGGCGGCGGCCCCGACCCGGTGCGCGCGCATGTCCGTACCCGGATCGGTCGGGAACCGGCTGTGAGGCACCCGGTCCGCGCGTCGCTGCGGATGCGCGCGGACCGGGGCCGGTCGTGAGGGCCACCTAGGGCTCGGACCAGGGGCGGTCACAGGCCCACCAGGATCAGCCGGTGGCCGTGAGTTCCCTCGGGTCGGCGAGGTCGGCCAGGGCGGCGGTGTGGGCGTCCATGCGCTCGGCGGCGAGGATCGCCACCGCGGTGTCCGCGCGGGAGGCGGCGACCACCAGGGCCCGCCCGGCCAGCGCGTGGGCACGGCGGTGCAGGGCCACGGGATCCCCGGCGGCGCCCGGTGCCGTCCGCAGCGGCTCGCCTCCGCGCAGCCGGCACACCTGCGCGACCAGCCGTTCCGCGGCCGCGTCAAGGTCGGCCGAGGGTGCCTGCGCGCGCAGCTCGTCGGTGACCGCGAGCAGTGCGGACAGATGCCCGGCGAGCTGGATGTCCAGCTCCTCCTCGCGCGACCGGTGGGGGAAGTCGGAGGTGGTGCCGGCCATCGTGCTGTGGACCGACTTGGTGCGGATCGGTTCGTACATGGGACGGCCTCCTGTGCTCTGACAGGAAACCATCCTAGCTTGGATTTCGTCTAAAGTTGAGTCGGGTCACGGATTGAAGCCCGTCGACTACGGACCGCCGCACCGGGGCGGCCCCCCGGTCTGCGGCCGGCCGTACCAGCGTCGGCCCCGGTCTACGGCCGGCCGTACCAGCGCGGCCCCCGGTCTACGGCTGCCCGTACCCGTCCAGGAAGGTCCCGATCCGGGTCACCGCGTCCTTCAGATCACCGACGCTCGGCAGGGTGACCACGCGGAAGTGGTCCGGCTCGGGCCAGTTGAAGCCCGTGCCCTGCACCACCATGATCTTCTCCTGGCGCAGCAGATCGAGGACCATCTGCCGGTCGTCCCGGATCTTGAACACCTGCGGATCGAGCCGCGGGAAGAGGTACAGCGCACCCTTCGGGCGGACGCAGCTGACGCCCGGAATCCGCGTCAGCAGCTCGTACGCCGTGTCCATCTGCTCCTTCAGCCGGCCGCCCGGCAGCACCAGGTCCTGGATCGTCTGGCGCCCGCTCAGCGCGGCGACCACGCCGTGCTGGCCCGGCATGTTGGCGCACAGCCGCATGTTCGCCAGGATCGTCAGGCCCTCGATGTAGGAGTCGGCGTGGGCGCGCGGGCCGGAGATCGACATCCAGCCCACCCGATAGCCGGCCACCCGGTACGCCTTCGACATGCCGTTGAAGGTCAGCGTCAGCAGATCGGGGGCGACCTTCGCGGTCGGGGTGTGCGTGGCGCCGTCGTAGAGGATCTTGTCGTAGATCTCGTCGGAGCAGACCAGCAGGTTGTGCCGGCGCGCGATGTCCGTCAGCCCCTTGAGCACGGCCTCGTCGTAGACCGCGCCGGTGGGGTTGTTCGGGTTGATGATGACGATCGCCTTGGTGCGGTCGCTGACCTTGCGCTCGATGTCGGCGAGGTCGGGCATCCAGTCGGACTGCTCGTCGCAGCGGTAGTGCACCGCCGTGCCGCCGGACAGCGAGACCGCGGCCGTCCACAGCGGGTAGTCCGGCGCCGGTACGAGGACCTCGTCGCCGTCGTCCAGCAGGCCCTGCATCGCCATCACGATCAGCTCGGAGACGCCGTTGCCGATGAAGACGTGCTCGACGTCGGTGTCGATGCCGAGGGTCTGGTTGTGCATGACGACCGCGCGCCGGGCGGCCAGCAGGCCCTTGGCGTCGCCGTACCCATGGGCCGTGGAGACGTTGCGGAGGATGTCCTCCAGGATCTCCGGCGGGCACTCGAAGCCGAACGCCGCGGGGTTGCCGGTATTGAGCTTGAGGATGCGGTGACCCGCCGCCTCCAGCCGCATGGCCTCCTCGAGAACCGGGCCCCGGATCTCGTAACAGACGTTGGCGAGCTTGGTCGACTGGATCACCTGCATACGCGCGAGCTTAGGGCGCCGCGGCCGCTCATGGGTGGTGTTTTCCACCACGCGAGACGGCGTTTCGCCCCGTCTCGCCCCCGTATCGCCCCCGCGGCGGCCCCGGCGTCCTCCCCGTCCCGCCGGAATCCGCCGGAGCCCGCGGCCCGGCGCCGCCCCTGCCGCATCAACCGTGCGTGCGAGTCGGGGATGCGCGGCCTGCCCGCCGTTGATCACAGGCACCGCACAGGGAAACCCCTACGGCCCGGTCCGCCTTCTTGTTCCCGCCCCTCGCTGCGCCGAGAATGCGCATGACAACTCTGCGGGCGGCCGGAAATCCCTCCGGTCGCCCCCGTCGTAAGAGGGGACCCCCACATGAACAAGCCTCTCCTCGCCGCGCTCTCTGCCCTGGCCCTGGCCGGGCTGGGCGCGGCCCCCGCGGTCGCCGCCCCACTCACCGCGGCCCCCGCCCCGCACTCCGCCGCCCCGGCACCCAAGGCGAAGACCCCCGCCGTCACCGTCAGCTTCGCCGGGACCGTCTCGCTCAGCGACTGCTCCGGCTCGGTCATCCGCTTCCCCGACTCCGCCGACACCGACCCGGCGCTGGTGCTGACCAACGGCCACTGCCTGGAGACCGGCTTCCCCGACCCCGGCGAGGTCATCACCGGCCAGTCCTCCAGCCGCACCTTCGGCCTGCTGAACGCCGCCGGCAGCAAGATAGCCACCCTGCGCGCCAACCAGGTCGTCTACTCCACGATGACCGACACGGACGTCACGATCTACCGCCTCACCACCACCTACGCGCAGATCAAGAGCTCCTACGGCATCAGCCCGCTCACCCTGAACGACACCCACCCCACCGCGGGCAGCGCCATCAAGGTCGTCTCCGGGTACTGGAAGAAGACCTACAGCTGCAACATCGACGGCTTCGTGAACCAGCTGAAGGAAGGCGACTGGACCTGGAAGGACTCGGTCCGCTACACCTCCAGCTGCGACACCATCGGCGGCACCTCCGGCTCCCCGGTCATCGACACCGGCACCGGCAAGGTCGTCGCCGTCAACAACACGGGCAACGAGGACGGTGAGCGCTGCACCGTCGACAACCCGTGCGAGGTGGACGCGAACGGCAACGTCACCGTCCACCAGGGCACCAACTACGCCGAGGAGACGTACCAGATCCCGGCCTGCTTCACCACCGGCAACAAGCTGAACCTGAGCGCGACCGGCTGCACCCTGCCCAAGCCGTAAGCCGCGGGGGTACGACGCTCACCTCGGCGTCGGCCTCGGCGTCCGGCGGACGGACCGCCCCGCGAGCACGTCCGTCCGCCGGCCGTCCTCGATGACGAAGCGGCCGTCGACGAGGACGTACGGGATGCCCGTCGGGGGCGTCCGGGGCGCCTCGAAGGTGGCGCCGGACGCGACCGTCTCCGGGTCGAACAGCACCAGGTCCGCCCGGTACCCCTCGCGCACCAGGCCCCGGTCCGGCAACCGCAGCCGGGCCGCGGGCCGCCCGGTCAGCCGGGCGACGCACTCCTCCAGCGACAGCACGCCCGACTCCCGTACGTAGTGGCCGAGATAGCGCGGGAAGGTGCCGTACGCCCGCGGGTGCGGCTTCGCGCCCCGCAGGATGCCGTCGGAGCCGGCGGTGTGCGCGCGGTGGCGCATCAGGGCGCGGACGTTGTCCTCATGTCCGACGTGCTGGAGGACGGTCGTACCGAGCCGGTCCTCGATCAGCAGCCGCCGGACGACCTCCCACGGCGACCGGGCCTGCTCCTCGGCCAACTCGCTCACCGTGCACCCCACATACGCGCCGAGCGCCGGGTCGGCCACCCCGGAGACCTCGACCGTCCCCCAGTCCACCGGCACACCGTGGCAGCCGTCCGAGCCGGTCACCTCCAGTTCGTGCCGGATGCGCTCGGCCGTCACCGGGTCCGCGAGCCGGCCCGGCACCCGCGCCGGACCGCCCTCGCCCGCCCAACTCGGCAGCAGCGCCGCCAGGGTGGTGCAGCCGGGGGTGTAGGGGTACGTGTCGAAGGTGATGTCCGCGCCCGCGTCCAGGGCACGGTCGAGCAGGGCCAGCAGCTCACCGGCGCGTCCCTCGTTCACGCCGAAGTTCAGGGTGGCGTGCGCCAGATGCAGCGGACAGCCCGCCTCCCGCGCCAGCGCGACCATCTCCGCGTAGGCATCCAGCGCGCCGGCGCCGTAGGAACGGTGGTGCGGGCAGTAGTAGCCGCCGTACGACGCCACCACCCGGCACAGCTCCGTCAGTTCGGCGTCGTCGGCGTACATTCCGGGGGTGTAGGTGAGCCCGGAGGACAGCCCGACGGCTCCCTGCTCCATCCCCCGCGCCACCAACTCCCGCATACGGCGCGTCTCTTCGGCGGTCGCGGGCCGGTCCTCCCATCCCATGACGAGCGCCCGCACGGTGCCCTGCGGGATCAGGTACGCGGCGTTCACCGCGATCCCGCGCCCCCCGAACCCGGAGTCCAGCCGGTCGAGATACTCCCCGACCGTGCGCCAGCCGAAGTCGACGTCCTCGCCGTACCCGTTCCACCCGGCGATCGCCCGGCGCACCTCCTCCAGCGTCGGCTCGTCCACCGGCGCGTACGACAGCCCGTCCTGGCCGATCACCTCCAGGGTGACCCCCTGCGCCGCCTTCGCGCTGTGGTCGGGGTCGCGCAGCAGCGCGAGGTCGGAATGGGCGTGCATGTCGATGAAGCCGGGGGAGAGGACGAGCCCTTCGGCGTCCAACTCCCGTATCGCTGGCGGCCGTTGGAACCCCGCCGCCGCGGCCTCCTTGACGATGGAGACGATCCGCCCGCCGTCGACCACCACATCGGCCCGGTACGACGGCTCACCGCTGCCGTCGACCACCTCGGCGTCCCGGACGACCAGGTCCTCCATGCCGGCCTCCCGACCGCTCCGAAAGCTCGCCTGCGCTGCTCACCTGCTCCAGAAGTGCGCTGCTCGCCCGCTCTAGAAGTAGGTGCGGATGTAGTCGACCACCGTCCCGTCCGCCTCCGCCACCGGGATGAGCTGCCACTTCTCGAAGACCGTGCACGGATGGGAGAGCCCGAAGCCGATCCAGTCGCCCACCTGGAGATCCGCCTCGGCGCCGGTGCGCAGCCACAGATGCTGGTCGGACAGCGCGGTCACCTCGATCCCGGCCGCCGGCCGCTCACCGCCGTCCCGGCGCACCACCCGCGCCACCGGCAGATCGAGGTCGTACGACACATCCCGCTTCCCCGCGTTCACGAACGCCTCCGTCGCCGAGGGCCGCGAGACCACCTGCGCCCACAGCCGGAACGCGGGCTCCAGCGCGCCCTCCTCGGGCACCCGGTTGAACGGGGTGAGCGCGCGGTAGTGCACATCGTCGTGCGAGACGTACGCGCCGGAGCGCAGCAGCTTGAGCACGGGCCGGGACAGCGCGGGAACCTTGCCGAAGACATCGGCGACGACATCGAACCACTCGCTGCCGCCGGCGCTGACGACGATCTCCTCGACCCCCTCGAACAGCCCGTCCCGGTCCAACTCGGCTGCGACCTCGACGAGTTGTTGCAACCACGCGCGCACCCGCACCGGATCGGCGTCCGGCACCTGCGCCTCGTACCCCGCCACGCCGACGAGCCGCAGCCTCCGCGCCCGCCCGACGGCCCCGGCGACGGCCCGCGCGTCCGCCGCCGTACGGACACCGGTACGGGCCTTCTCGCCCGCGCCCAGCTCCACGACCACGTCCACCGGCCGGGCGGCCCCCGCGAGGGCCGCGTCCATCAGCTCCACACCGCGCACCGAGTCGACGTAGCAGACGAAGCGGAAACCGGGGTCGGCGGCCAGCTCGCCGGCGAGCCAGCGCAGGGCCGCGCCGTCGACCAGCTCGTTGGCGAGGAAGACCCGCTGGATCCCGAACTCCCTTGCGACCCGCACCTGATGGGGCACGGCCAGGGTGATCCCCCACGCGCCGTGCTCGATCTGGCGCCGGAACAGCTCCGGCGCCATGGACGTCTTGCCGTGCGGCGCGAACGCGAGGCCGTGCCGGGTGGTGTACGTCTCCATGAGCGCGAGGTTGTGCGCCAGGCGCTCGGCGGACAGGACGAGGAGCGGTGTGGTGAACCCACCGTCCGCGTCGAACAGGTTGCGCCGCTGGGCGGCCAGTTCCCCGACGGTGAGCCCGTGGGCGTCCGGCGGGAGGCCCTTGAAGCGGTGGTCGACCCGTTCCCCGGCCAGCCGGTCGAGCGCTTCGGTGTCCATGGGAGCCCTTCTTCGTCCGGCGTGCGGTCGCTGTTGC
This sequence comes from Streptomyces sp. NPDC043952, assembly GCF_056435325.1. NCBI lineage: Bacteria > Bacillati > Actinomycetota > Actinomycetes > Kitasatosporales > Streptomycetaceae > Streptomyces > Streptomyces sp. NPDC043952. Next base: position 3,345 of record NZ_JBWKES010000061.1, on the reverse strand, counting down.
GTTCTGTGCAACGCCCATTGCAGGTGGTGCTCCCTGCTGTCTAGCATCTCGCCGACACCGGGTCAACGGAGCGGTGTCGTCGGCGCTTGGAGGTTCGGGAGTGGACATCGTCGCGCTGGGCGAATCCATGGTCACCTTCCTCCCCACCCGCCCCGGCCCACTGGCCGACGTGCCCTCCTTCTCCCGCGCGATCGGCGGCGCGGAGTCCAACGTGGCCTGCGCGATGGCGGCGCTCGGCCACTCGGCGCGCTGGGTGAGCAGGGTGGGGGCGGACGGCTTCGGGGAGTGCGTGCTCGCGGGGATCGCCGGCTACGGGGTGGACGTCTCCACGGTCCAGCGCGACCCCTCCCGCCCGACCGGCGTCTACTTCCGCACGGCGGCGGACCGGGGCACGGGGGCGCACGAGGTGGCGTACTACCGGGCGGGGTCGGCGGCGTCGGCGATGTCCGCGGCGAACGTGGACATGAGGGCGGTACGGGAGTGCCGGGTGCTGCATCTGTCGGGGATCACGGCGGCGCTGTCGCAGGAGTGCCGCGAACTCCTGTGGCGGCTGACGGCCCCGGACGCCGGGCGCCCCCTGATCTCCTTCGACGTCAACTACCGGCCGGCGCTGTGGCGGGGAACGGACGCCGCCCGACCCCTGCTGGAGCTGGCCCGCCGGGCGGACATCGTGTTCGTGGGGGAGGACGAGGCGCAGGAGGTGTGGGGGGTGACGGGGGGACCGGAGGCGATCAGGGCGGTGCTGCCGGAGCCGGGGGTGCTGGTGGTGAAACAGGGAGCATCGGGCGCGACGGCGTTTTATGGAGCCGCGGGCAGTCGTGCCGCTGGGGCAGCACCGGTGGGCGCTGGTGGTACGCCCTCCGGTGGTGCCCCCTCTGTGGGAGGCACCTCGCCGGCGCCGAGTCGCGCGACCGGCCCCCGGCCCACACCAACGCACCGCGCCTATGAGCCGACCGCCCCCGTGAACGCCGTAGCGCACCGCGCTTTCGAGCCCGCCCCCACCGTCACCGCCGTATCACCCACCGGCGCCGGAGACTCCTTCGCCGCCGGCTACCTCTCCGCCACCCTCCGCGGCCTCCCCCTGCGCCAACGCCTCCGCCACGGCCACCTCCTCGCCGCCGCCACCCTCACCACCCCCGCCGACCTCGCCCCGCCCCCCGCCCGCGCCCACGCAGACCGCCTCGCCGCCCTGGACGACGCCGCATGGGGAAGACTGCGACTCGCCCCCGGCTGGACACAGACCGCGCGGGCCCCCGAGGAGGCGAACACCCCATGAGCCAGACCGTCGACCGCGCCCTGAGCATCCTGCCCCTGCTCGCCGAGGGCCCCGCCGACCTCGGCCGGGTCGCCGACCGCCTCGGCGTCCACAAGTCCACCGCCCTGCGCCTCCTGCGCACCCTGCACGAACACGGCCTGGTCTACCGCCAGTCCGACCACCGCTACCGCCTCGGCGCCCGCCTCTTCGCCCTCGCCCAGGAGGCGATGGAGAACCTGGACGTCCGCGAGATCGCCCACCCCCACCTCGTACGGCTGAACGAACAGTGCGGCCACACCGTCCACCTCGCGGTGCACGACGACAACGAAGTCCTCTACATCGACAAGGTCGACAGCCGCTACCCGGTCCGCATGTACTCGCGGATCGGCCGGCCGGTCGCCCTCACCGTGGCCGCCGTGGCGAAACTCCTCCTCGCCGACCTCCCCGAACCCGAACGCCGCGCCCTCGCGGAAAAGCTCGACTACCCCGCGTACACCCCCGGTTCGACCCCGAACGCCGACGCCTTCCTCCAGGAACTGGCCAGGGTCCGCGAACAGGGCTGGGCCAGCGACCTCGGCGGCCACGAGGAGTCCATCAACTGCGTCGCCGCCCCCATCCGCGGCGCCGACGGCCGGGTCGCCGCCGCCATGTCGCTCTCCGCCCCGAACGTGGTGGTCACGGCCGACGAACTCCTCGCCCTGCTCCCGCTGGTCCGCCGCACGGCGGACGCGATCAGCGCGGAGTACTCCGGTAGAACACCAGTGACGGAACACCCGTAAAGGACCAGCCCGATGGAAAAGATCGCCCTGACCCCGAAGACCCACACCACCCCGCCCGCCAAGTTCTCGCACGGGGTGCGCAAGGGCAACATCCTCCAGGTCGCCGGCCAGGTCGGCTTCCTGCCCGCCGAGGAGGGCAAGCCCCCGACCCCGGCCGGCCCCACCCTGCGCGAGCAGACGCTCCAGACCCTCGCCAACGTCCAGGCCATCCTGGAAGAGGGCGGCGCGAGCTGGGACGACGTGATGATGCTCCGCGTCTACCTCACGGACGTGGACCACTTCGCCGAGATGAACGACATCTACAACGCCTACTTCGAGGCCCAGGCCCTCACCCAGCCGCCCGCCGCCCGTACGACGGTCTACGTGGGCCTTCCGCCCGGCCTGCTGATCGAGATCGACGCGCTCGCCGTGCTCGATTCCCCTGGTGCGGCGTAACTTGCCGACGCGACGCGCGGGCTGACTGGTTCCGGCACAGGGAAGTCGTCCATACTGCCGCCGTGGAGCAGCGCATAGGAACAGGCAGCAGTCCGTTGAACACCGAAGCGTTGAAGGCGGAAGCGGTGAAGGCCGAGCCCGTGACGGGCGCCGGCTTCGACCCGGCCTTCATTCCGGGCATCACGGCCCCGGCGACGCCCTTGGCGAAGCAGGAGGAGCCGGGGGAGCCGGAGGCCGAGGCGCAGGCCGAGCCGCCGGAACCCGGTGAATCCGCCGAGCCGGCGGGGCCGGAGGCCGCCGAGGACGGCGAGGAGGCCGTCGCGGACGACGACGAGCCCGCGGTGCCCGCCGACGGCCCGGTCTTCGAAGCCGCCGACCGCCGCGCCAGGATCGTGGCCGACCACAAGGGCGTCCGCCTCAGCCTGGACGAGGAGGCCTGCGAGTTCCGGTGGGCCGAGATCGCCGCGGTGGAATCGGAGACCGCCCGCTTCGGCAAGCGCTACACCATCACGGTCCACACCCCGGACCGCCGCTGGTACCCCATCGAGATCGAGGCCACGTCCCGCTCCCGCTTCAAGGAATGGGACGAGCAGCTGGACGCGGTCCTGGACGCCTACTTCGAAGACGGCGACTGACCGACCCTCGCTCTCCACGAGCCGGCTCCCCGCGGAGCCGGCGACGGCGGTCAGACCCCCCGAGAACTTCTGATAAAGTTTGGTCCGCCGGAAGGGAAACGCGAGAGCGGGAACCGGAAGGCACCGAGGAAATCAGATCGCGAAGGTCTGATAGAGTCGGAAACACGAAGGGAAGCCCGGAGGAAAGCCCGAGAGGGTGAGTACGAAGGAAGCGACCGTTCCTTGAGAACTCAACAGCGTG
>NZ_JBWKES010000060.1:0-20519 GCF_056435325.1 Streptomyces sp. NPDC043952 | reverse complement strand
CCCGCCCACAACCTGACACCAGCAAGGTCCCCACCCATGACCACACCAACGACCGACCTGGCCATCAGTCACAGCAAACACCGTTGCAGTACTAGAGGACGGTCAGGCGCGCTGGGTGCGTACCGGTCGGTGCGGGGTGCGCATCGAGGGTCTGGCCTACCCCGACGGCCTCCAGCTGCCGCAGGGTGACGGCGACGTCCTCGTGGCCGTCGGTGAGGAACTGCTGCGCGAAGTCGATGACCGCGCGGGCGATGCCCTCCGCCGCGCCCGGTCCGGTCTCGGACCAGATTCGCAGCGAGGTCACGAAGACGCGCCCGAGGGCCTCCAGCGCGAAGGTGTCCTCGCACGGCTCGCCCGCGTCCGCGCCGGGCAGCGCGGTGACCGGGACGACGATCCGGGTGGCGACGTCGGCGAGCAGCTCGGGCATCCGCGGTTCCGCGCCGGTGAACTCGCGGGCGGCGTCGATGTCGTCGGCCTGGACGGCCCGGAGGTAGTTGAAGGCGCTGATGGCCGCGTGCGGGGTCATCGGGGCGAGTGGCGTGGTGTCGGGCATGTCGGCTCCTTCGTACGGGCCGCCCCGCTGATCGCGGCGGCCTCGGACCCGATGCTCGAACTGCGGCCCTGTGGACAGAGCCCGGCCGCTGACGGGGGCGTGCGGCCGCAGTCAGCTGCCCCTCCCGGGCGGCCATCAGCCGCCGCGGCCTCCGCCGGGACGGCGGCACTTTCCTCCCACGTCTTGTACGGCGGATCGGCAGACACAGGGCGGCGGGGGCGGCCCGCTGCGACACCCTCATGCCCAGGCAGCCCACCCGGGGCCCCGAGGGTACGGGCGGCCGGCCGACGTGCCGTTACGGCGGACGGCGCTGGTCGTTCCTAGAACGATGTCTCTCTGCTCTGGGGTGTTGCCCGCCCCGGAGCTGACGAAAGGAAAGCCAACTGTGCGTCTTGCCCCCCGGGGTACGGCGGTGACTCTCGCAGCCGTGCTCGCCGTGCTCACCGGCGCCTACCCCGCAGCCGCCGACGAGGCGAACACTCCCTCGCAGGACCTGCCGCCTGTCGTCCTGGTCGGCGGCGCGGAAGGCGACGCCCGGCCGTCCGCGGAGAATCCGGACCTCACGTCGTCGTTGGAGAAGACGAGAGAGGAGTGGGTGGCCAATGATTTGAAGTTGCTGAACAGCATCATCAAGAGGCCCTCCCGCGAGCCCGAAAGGGAGCCGGAGGCAGACCCGGTCGAGGAGACCGGGACGGACCCCGTTCCCCACGCCGACGAGACCACGCCGCAGTGCGCCGGAATGGACTCCTACAGCTCCGACCGCTATACCTCGGTCCGCTGGAAGAGCTGCATCGACTCCGCCTCGGGACCGCACGGCTACTTGCGGTTCGAGTGCTGGGAGGGCGCCGTCATCGGATGGAACCGCAGTGGGTGCGTGATGAGCGGGAAGTTCCAGATCCGCGGCCCGGGAGGAAAGCTCGTGCGCGCGGGCTCCTTCTCTGAGAAGGCGGACTGGTACTACGAGGTGGCCGAGTCGAGGGACCGCTTCCGCTTCTCCTGTGAGAAGCGGCCGCACGGACGCTACACCTTCACGATCAGCGACACCAAGGCAGAGCTCTTCCTCAACGGTCACTTCACTCGCGGTCGACAGCCGGCCTACCTGCCCGACACCACGGTGGCGACCACCCTCTGCTGAACCCGGCACACCCTCTCCGGCCGGTCAGCCCATCCGTACGCCGGCCCGGGGGGGGGGGGGGGGGGGCGGACCCCCCCCCCCCCCCCCCCCCCCCCCCCCCCCCCCCCCCCCCGGCCCCCCCCCCCCCCCCCCCCCCCGGCCGCATCCCGCACCGCACATCCTTCTGGCCCGGCAGGCAGGTCCGCGAACTGTGGGGCGTGGGCGGACCCGGCCAGGGACAACAGAGCCGGACACGATGCCGCTGAAGAGATGGCGCCGGTGACGATCACCTCCTGTCGGCGGCCACCGTCGCGGGCACAGAGGACATCGAACACGTACGAGAAGCCGCACCGGGAGGCCGGCAACGCCCCTTTTCGACGAGCCCCGCCGCTCAGCGCTGTCGACGGCCCCGGCCCGGCTGGTGCCGAAGCGGACCTCGATCGACTGCGGGGAGTGGACCCCGCCGAGCCGGACCATGTGGTCGAAGTGATGGTCGGCTTCTAGTTTTCAGTGGTCGGTGGTTTGTTTTCAGTGGCCGGGATTGCCTGGTGGTGTGGGTGAGTTGGGCGTCTGCTGAAGGCATCACGCCGATCTGGGACTGAAGAGGTCTGCTGAAGTGTGGGTAGTTCTGACGCCGGGTCTATAGCGGTAGAGGGCTTCGGGGTGTGTCTGTATCGCGTGGATGTCACTTCTTGGAGTGATGTCGTGCGGCGTGTCTGCTCGTGTGTCTCTTGGCGGGGCCAGTCTGCGTCTGGCGGGTACGGCGTGTCAGAGGGGTGGGCTGGTGGACGCAGAGGAGGGTTCTGGCTCCTGTGATGCGGTGGTTCCGGCTGGAGTGAGCCGTGAGGTCGCTGTGAGTCGGTTGCTTGCTCTGGAGGGCAGGGATGAACTGAGTACGGCGCATGTGCGGTTGGTGGCGTCGGCGGTGGGTGTCTCGGAGCGCACAGTTTGGAACTGGCTGGCGGCGGCGCGTCGTGAGGGCAGGACAGGGCCGCGTCCGCGTCCGCGGTTCACTGTGACGCGGGAGATCCGGGACCTTCTCGCGCTGTGGGGTGGGAACGTCTCTGCGGTGCACCGGGAGTTCGTCGCCCGTGCGGCGAAGGCCCCTTCACCGGATCCGGTCCCGTCTCTTTCGGTTCTCCACCGTGCGGTCGTGCGGGATCTGTCGGCGGGGGAGCGGGCGGGGTTGCGGTCGGGCGAGGCAGGCCGCCGGCGTCATGACGTGTTCGGTAAACGCCCGCCGATGTACCGGAATGCCTGCTGGGAGGGTGATCACAAACGGATCCCGGCGCGGGTGGACGTCGAGGGGCAGTCGGTGTGTCCGTGGGTGACGTGGTTCGTCGATGTGGCGACGAAGGTGATCGTGGGGGTGGCGGTCACTCCGCATGAGCCGGCCCGGGATGCGGTGCTGGCGGCGTTGCGGACGGGGATCAGCCGTGCTGGGCCTTACGGGCCGTTCGGTGGTCTGCCCGGCAGGGTGCGGGTGGACCGGGGCAAAGAGTTCCTTTGCCGTACGGTCGCGCGGGCGTTGGGCGGTTTCGCGGTGCCGGTGGTGGACCTGCCGGCGTATACCCCTTACCGCAAGGGCACCATCGAGGCGCTGAACGGTGCGGTGGAGGAGATGTTCCTGGTCTCGCTTCCGGGTTACACCCGCCGCGCCCGGCCTGTGGGTGTGCATCGCCTCGACGAGGTGGGTGACCTGCTGTCCTTCGCGGACTTCGTTGAAGCGCTGCTGGGCTGGGTTCGCTGGTGGAACACCGGGCACCGGCCCTCGGGCCTCGCCTCGGGGCTGACCCCGCTGGCGGCGTGGGAAGCGGATTCGACCCCGGTCGAGGACGTATCCGAAGAGCAACTGGCGTTCTTTGCCCTGGAGGACGACGGCAGGGTGCGGAAAATCTCGACGAGCGGGGTCAGGTGGCGGCGCCGTTTCTACATCGCGCCGTGGATGGTCGGCCACGTTGATACACGCGTGCGGCTGCGCTATCTGCCGCACTACGACGGCCAGATCGAGGTCTTCTCGGCCGAGCATCCGGACCGTCATCTGGGGACCGCCTACCTGGCCGAGGAGGCGACGCTCGAGCAGCGCAGAGAGCTCAGCGCGGTCAGGGAGAAGAAGGCCCGCGCACTGAAGGCCGACTTGAAGGCGGCGGAGAAGCTGCGCCGCACCCGCTACACGGCCACGACCACACCGGATGTTCCTCGTCCGCGGCACGCGGTCACCGGTCAGCAGGCCCAGGCGGAGGTCGCCCGCGCGAAGGCAACCGATCTGGCGGCCCGCGCGCTGCCGGACCTGATCCCGCCCCGGGACCCGCCCGCAGGCTGGACCCGTCCCCGCCCCGCCTCCGCCATCCGGCCACACCCGGATACCGCGCCGCACCCCCCGGCGCCGGATGACACAGACGTCATCGCCCCCGCTTCGCAGACCGAGGAGTGACACCGGATGGCTACTGCCGAACGCAAGGGGCGTCTGCCCGGAGAGCGGGATGACCACTTCATGCGCCTGCCCGGCGCCCAGATCGTCTCCACGCGGGCCCTGCTCACGGCGCGGGAGAACATCCGGGCCGCGATCGAGGCGAAGGCGATGATCTGCATCTACGGGCAGGCAGGCAACGGGAAGTCCTTCGCGGTTAACGCCTCCCTGCGCGAGCTCGCACCGACACTGACGCGCCGGATCCAGTTCCGCGCCCGCCCCTCCACCCGGGACCTGCGCCACGAACTGTTCCACGCCCTCGGCCTGCCGGGCCGGCCGCCGTCACATGCGATCGAGTTCGACCGCATGCTGCGTGGAGCGCTGGAGGAGCCGCGTGTGCTGGTGTGTGATGAGGCGCAGTGGCTGTCGAAGCTGTGCTTCGAGTACCTGCGCTACCTGTGGGACGACACCGCATCCGACCTCACCATCGTCTTCACTGGCGGTAACGGCTGCTTCGAGATGCTGCAGAGCGAGCCGATGCTCGAATCCCGGGTCTATGCCTGGCAGGAGATCGGCCGCATGCCCCTGGACGAGATCCTCACCGTCATCCCCGCCTTCCACCCTGTGTGGGCAGAGGCGGACCCCGACCTGATCGCGGTCTGCGACCAGGAGGCCGCGCACGGAAACTTCCGGGCCTGGGCGAAGATCACCCACCACCTGGTGACCGGCCTGAAGGAGACCGGCCGCAAACGGGTGGATGAGGAACTGCTGCGCTGGGCCTACAGCAAACTCTCCACACGGCAGGCCGTCTGACCATGCTCAGCTGCGACAACCCGCCTCCGGACACCGTCATCCTCGATCCTGGCGACGACCTGGTCCACACTCGCGCCGCCCTGGCCGTACACGCCCCCGAAGCCGGAAGACTCACCGTCCACCCCACTCCCGGCACCGACTCCAGTCTCACCCTGGCCTACGACATCCTCGCCGCCCTGGACAAGCCCGTACCCGTACCCGGCTACCGCCAGCTCGACACGGCCCCCGCCTGGACACTGGCGGCGGCCTGGATCCTCGCTACCCGCACCAGCCACCTGATGCTCCTGCGCGCTCACTTCCTCACTCCTCACCGCCTCGGGGCCCTGCTGCAGCTGCGTCACCGCACCGGTCTCCGGCTGGCGCTGGTCTGCCACAGCCGGTACGTTCCCGCGCCCGTCGAGCGAGCCCTGGTCGGCGTTGCCTACCATGTAGCGGAGGCGACCGCCCTCCTACCCGCGGCAGAACCGCCCACCGCTACGCCACCGGAGCCCGCCACGCGCAGGCCGTTGGCCAACCGGTGGCTCAACCTGCCCGCCCTGACCACGCTCAACGCCTTCGACTCGGCCACCCGCCCCTGCCAGTGCAGGGCGCCCATGGCCGAAGACCGGGACTTCTTCGCACCCGTCCTGCCGGCCCTCACCGAGGCCGAGGTCGCCCACCGACTGCACCGCGCCAGCGCCCATCCCCACCTGGCGGCCGAGCTGGCCACCGCCGTCTTCACCGCGGCCTCCGTCACGCAACTGGCCACCGCCCACGTCCGCGACCTCGCCCCGGACGCCTCCACCCTCACCCTCCACGACGACGGACTACGCCAGGGCTGCATGACCCACCACGTCCCCTCATGGGCACGCCCCCTGCTACTGGCCGCCACCTTTACATGGCGACTGACCTCCGGAACCGGCGGTGCACTGTTCACCGACCCGCTGGGCAGCACCGGCCTGCCCGGCCTGACGGACTTCGCTGAAAGCTGCAGACTACGCCCGCCCCAGCCACCCCGCCCCAAGCGGCGCAAGGGCTCACGCGCCCCGGCGAAGCCGCCGAAAACGATCTGGCCCTTCAGTCCCGCCCATTACGCCCTGTCCTGGGCGATGCGAGAGCCCGACCTCATGCAGGGCTGCCCTCATCCCCCTCCCCATACCCGGCGCACGATCGATGCGTACAAGAAGGGATGGCCGCCTCCCGATTACGGGCCCCGCGCACGCTCGTACTGAAGCAGGCCCCTGTCTCCCCGCGCAGCGCCGGGACCCGCCCGACGGCGGCCCTTGCGAATCGTCACCGTGGTCCCCGTACTCTGCTGCCAACACTCTGGGCTGATACGGTCGGCGGGAGTAGCTGTCGTCGATCTGTTCGGTCCTCGGTATCCTGACGATTACGTTCCGATACGATGAGCGCAGGTTTTCCGGGGGTGCCGGCGACAAGGTGCTATTCCTCTGCAAAACCCATGGCTCTCCATCAGGGGATGGAGAGCGAGGGCGAGGGTCGCACGGACGGCCTGGTGATTCACGACGGCGAACCATTTTGGAACATTGCGGGCGGGGGCCGAATGCGGTCAGATTTTGCGGATCTGGTTATCGAGCAGGCGATCGTGCACGCGATCCCGCGCAGGATGAAGTCCGGCCCCATGCCTGCCAAGGTTCAGCTGAGCGATGCAGTCTGCGGCCTGACGCATACCGTCCGCGCTGAGCTGCAGCTCAAGCTGAGTGACGTCCTCGTCAACCGTGGCCGTGAGGTGGTGGTCGACCCCGAGCTCAAGGCGGTACTGCCGGACCAGGTCCGCGCCTATCTCGAGGGCCGGTCGGATCTCGTGGAGACTTCGAAGGAGATCGCGCAGCTGCTGCATACCAGCCAGCCCGGCACGAGTTCCGACGGGTTGCTGCTGGTGGCTGCCGCGAAGCTCGACGGCTTCAAGACGCTGCTGATGGTCAAGCTGGAACGCGAGACCGGGATGCAGGCTACGGAGATCGTCACGGACGAAGGCCTGCGTACCTTCGATGTCCAGTACTTTGCGAACCTGCTGCTTACGGAGGCATCCAGGGTCTACAAGATCGCCTTGTTCTCCGTTGCCGGCCTCAGCGAGGACCCTATGGAGGGCTGGGCCGCCGACAAGCAGATGACGGGCAAGGCCCTGGCCAAGTTCTTCCGGGAGAAGTTCCTCGGATGCCAGCTCAAGAACGAGCCCCGTGAGGTCACCCTCCGCTTCCACGACGCGGCCGTGGAGTGGATCAACTCACGGTTCTCCGATGCCGACACTCGGATCGCCTATCTGATGGCGCTGCTCGTCGAACTGCAGAGCCCGACGCCGGTACTCGACCCGGACGCCTTCATCAAGACGCACCTGCAGCCGCCGCATCGGGACGACTTCGCGGAGTTCCTCCGGGAGAACGAGCTGCCCGAGCAGACGTTCGACAAGGACCTCGAGTTGGTAGAGCCGAAGCTGCGCAAAATGCGCGTTGAGTTCGACAACGGTGCGTTTCTCGTCTCCCCGCTCGAGGCCGTGGATCACGGAACGGTTCAGTTTGCCGACCTGCAGGACGGCCGGATGCGTCTGACCGTGACCGGCGTCATGACCTCGACCCGCAGCTTCGGCCAGGGCAAGGCGCGCCGTAGCGGCGACCGCCCCACTGGCGAGGCCGCGCAGGCCGAGTCTGTCTTCGATGACAGTGCCGCTGACCGTCACTGAGGCGTACCACCGCTACCGCCAAGAGCGCCCCCGTATCGAGGCGATGGCCGAGCTGACCGCTGCCTACATGCGCCGCCGGGCCGCCCGCCTACACCTGAACTGCCAGATCTCCCCGCGGGCGAAAGAGGTCAGCAGCTTCATCAAGAAGGCCCACCACAAGCCCTACACCGACCCTTGGAAGGAGATAACAGACAAAGCGGGCATCCGGATAGTGGTTCCATACTCCTCACTCCTGGACCGCGCGCTGGACATGGTCACCAGCAATTTCACCGTCGTCCGCGTCGAAGACGACCGCAAGAAGCCCGGGGCTGAAGATCGTCTCGAGTACCCCCGCCTCCACGTTCAAATCCGCCCTCGCGGGGAAGAGATGGACCCAGACGGCGTGCCCTACGAGTGCGAAGTGCAGATCCGCACCGAAGCCGCAGACGTATGGGCGCGCATGTCGCACTCGCTGATGTACAAGCCAGGGGTCACCACCGACATCCCCTCCGATGTCAGACGCTCGCTGTACCGTTTGATCGCCCTAGTAGAGCTGTACGACTCGGAGGTCGAACGGGGGGTCAAAGCGTTGGACGAGCACCCCGACTTCAGCCGTAACAACCGTCTCCTCGCCGAGGCCGAGCGCATCTACCAGACCTTCAGCCTCCACCCCTACGACCGGGAGCTGTCACAAGACGTCGTCGACGTGCTCCTCGACTCCATCGGAGACGAGCCAGGCTATGCCGACCGGCTGGTGGAGTTCGCCGAAGAGCAACGTCCCCGCCTCGAACGCCTCTATGAGGAGTATGGACCGGCCAGTGAACAGTTCCTCGAGCACGGCCGCTACCTGCTTGTCAGCCAACCTGAGAGCCTGATCATATTTGAACGGCTGGCCAACGCCCGCTACGACCTACAGGAGACCTGGGAGGGCAGCTTGGAAGACCGGTGGCTCGACGACATGGCCCGGATTTGGAGAGTGCGCCGGTGAGCGCAGCACAACCTCAGCCCCCCGCCCTCGCCGCTGCCACAGCCATGTTCGTGGAAGTGCTGGTTGTGGGCATCGGTTTCCTCTCCGGCCTGGCTTTGCTGGCCGTGGCGGCCGCGGGACCGCAGACCGCAGCCAAGGCAGCCCCAGTAGCAGGCTCAACGCCAGCCGCTGCAGTATGCCTTGCTGCTGCCTATGCGCTGGGCATACTCGCTGACCGCGCTGCCGACAGAACCCTCGCCCCCATCCGCCGACGCCTGCGCAAAACCTCCTTTCCCTCCGACAGCCTCTATGCCCAGGCTCGCCTCTCCCTGAGCGCCGAGCCCGCCCTGCTTGCGCTGGCTGACTATGCCCGCTCCCGAATGAGGATCTGCCGCGGCTGGACCCTCAACACCGCCCTACTCACCGTTGCCAGCGACTTGGCCCTCCTTCGTTACGACATAGAGCACCGCACGCCGCTCCTTGTCCTGATCACAGTCCTGGGCCTGCTCTTGACTGCCGGCTTCTACCTGTCCTGGCACACCATCACGGCCACCGGCTACCGAAAGCTCGCCCAGCAGACCGCCGCCCCCACCGCGTCCCTGCCCACACAGACGAATAGCACGCCCACCGCACCCGCTGCGGCCGACTAAGCGGCTGCCTATAGCAACCGCATCAGAACACGGACCGCCCATCGCCATGACCAGATCCACTCCACAGGATCTCGAACGCATCAGCCTCTTCCCGCACCAGAAGCGGGGGCTCGACGCGGTCGTGCGCCATCTGCGGCGGCCACGCAGCCGGGCTCTGTACGTCTCGGCGACGGGCACCGGCAAGACACTGGTGTCCATCCGGGCCGCCGACGCTCTCGACGCACGCCTGGTCCTGGTCGTCGTCCCCACCCTCGACCTGGCCGCCCAGACAGCCCTCGCCTGGCGCCGCGACGGCCACCTGGAGCACATGGTGATCGTGTCCTCCATGGACACCTCCGCCCACGGCGGCCTTGCCGCCCACCGCATCGGATCGACCGGCAGCGCCCAGTCCCTGGCCGCTTTGATGTCGGTCGTGGGGGAGGAGCCCGACCAACTGCCCGCCCTCACTGTGATCTGCACCTACGACTCGCTCGACAAGATCGAGGCAACCCAGCACGCCCGCTACCCGGTACCTCCGTTCGACCTGGCGGTCATGGACGAGGCCCACCGCATCGCCGGCCGGCCGGACAAGAAGTGGGCCATCGCCAACGACAGCCGGCGCATCCTCGCGGACCGGCGCCTCTACATGACCGCCACCCCCCGCAGTTTCGCCGCACCCGACCTCACCGGCTCCGCAGCCCCGGCCCGCACAGGCCGCATCAGCCCACCGTCCGACCCCGGCACGGCGGAGAACTCGATGGACAACGAAGCCGTCTACGGCAAAAAGGTCTTCGAGTACCCCCTTGCGCAGGCCATCGCCGACGGGGTGGCCGCGGACTACCGCATCGTCGTCCCCACGATCACCGACGCCGAACTGCGCACCCGCCTCAACCAGCCCGCCACCACCGACGCCACGGACGCACTGCGCACCAGCGCGCTGCACCTCGCCGTCCTCAACGCCATGGCCCAGCACTCCCTGCGCAGAGTGCTGATCTTCTTCCACCTGGTCGAAGACGCCAGACGGTTCGCCACCGAACTCGGCCACACCCTGCGGCGCCTGCGCCACGCCCAGCCCGACACCTTCCCTGGCCTGGACCCGGACACCTTCTTCGTCCACGGCGACCACACACCCGAAGAACGCACCGCGCTCTTCGCCCGTTTCGCCGCCTCTAAGAGGGCCGTCCTGGCCAACGCCAAGGTGATCGCCGAAGGTGTCGACATCCCCAGCGTCGACGCCGTCGTCTTCGCCGACCCCACCAGCAGCATCGTCCGCTGCGTCCAGGGCCTGGGCAGGGCCCTGCGCCTGGACGTCAGCGGCAAGACCGCCAACCTCGTCGTCCCCGTCTACATCCCGCCGGGCGCAGACCCTGAAGACATCCTCGGCACCCCCTACGAGCCTGTCTGGGCCATCAGCGCAGCCCTCGCCAGCCACGACTACCGCATCCTCGAACGCCTGCCCACGAAGACCAACCGCCTGACGGCCGAGACCAGCCGCATCATCCAGCACCGCTGGCACTTCGACTTCACCCTCCACCCCGAACGCATCGCCCAGGCCATGGACCTCATCGCCTTCAACCCCCGCGGCTCCCTCAGCCGCTCCCGCCGCCGGGGCCTGGCTGCCGCGCAGGCCTTCCACAACACTCACGGCCACCTCGACGTCCCCACCGACCACCTCGACCCCGTCGGCTACGACCTGGGCGCCTTCATCACCACCACACGCGAGGCCCGCGCCGCCGGCCGCCTCGAGGAGGACTGGATCGCCGAACTCGATGCCCTCGGCATGATCTGGGACAAACACGACGCAGCCTGGCGCGCCCGCCTTGCCGCCGCCGCCGACTACCACCGCAACCACGGCCATCTCGCCGCGCCCACCACCACGCCCGTCGGGGCCTGGCTCGCCGAGCAGCGCCAACTGGCCGCCAGGAGCCAGCTCGAACCGCAGCGTGCAGCCGACCTCGCGGCCATCGACTCCGACTGGCAGCTGCCGTTCGGCCCGGATTGGCACCGCAAATTTCACCTGCTGCGCGCTCATCTGGCTGCTGGGAACGATCTAGCGGCCCTTCATCGCGACGCCGTCCTCGGATCCGTGAAGATCGGCAGCTGGCTGCACCGCCAGCTCTCCCAGTGGACCACACTTGCCACCGGCCAGCGGCACCTGATGACGGACCTCGGCCTTACCCCCGAGACCCACCCACTTGCAGCGGCCCCTCGCTCTCGCCGCACCTTCGCCCAGACTGTACAGATCCTCGAGCTCTTTCTGCATCGCGAGCGCCGGGCCCCCACTGCCCGTGAGGACATCACCGTCGACGGTGAGCAGGTCAGGATCGGTCCGTGGCTTGCCAAAACCCGCACCAAGCACCGAGCCGGGCAACTCCCCACTGAGCGTGCGGCCTTGGTGGCGGCCCTGTTCGACGGCGACTGGACCGACGAAGCCACTCCGCCCGCAGCCCTCCCATAGCCCTGCTCGTTCGGGCAGCCCGTGCTGCAAGCCGGATTCGGCGCTCACCCGAACGGCGGGGACTCTGCTGGCACGGACCGGGCCGAGAGCCCGGAATCAGTGCGGTGCACCAGGAAGCCGCCGCCCCGGGTGGACGGCTCGCAGTGCTCCGCCCTTGAATGGCCAGACAGTGACGCAAGGTCTGCATCTGCGGTGGCCGACGTCCGAGCGCAGTGACTGACTGCAGGCCCTCTATCTTGATGCGTTGTGCCCGTGGATTGCGGGATGGTTGTTCTGTGGATCTCTCTCCTGAGCAGCGCAACGAGCGGGCGACCCAGGGCCTGCAAGGCCTCACTGAGCTGCTGAAACAAGATGTCGGGCAATACGCTCCTGCGGAGTCTGAGCACCGACCCTTTGTCATCGGGTGGGGGCTCGTGGCGGCGCTGCACCGCCAGGCGTGTGCCGTTGTGCTCCTGCATCGTCATGGACTTGGGCATGAGGCCGCCCCCAACCGTCGTCTGATGATCGAGTACATGGCGCAGCTTCAATGGCTGGCCCGTGACGGCGAGGACGCGGCCGACTCCATGAACAAAGCCTTCCAGTACACGCACGGAAGGCTGCGGAAGGCCGTGGACGCAGGCGACGTGTTCACGTACGACAGGGAGGTGGCAGCGGCGGCGGATGCCGTCGCAGCGGCGGTGGTCCCGTCCAACTCTGCCAATGAATTCGCCGCGACGGGCAAGCTTCTGGGGCGCCTTGGCAACGGCCTGCTGGAGATCTGGACTAGCGAGACTCAGTTGTCCCACTCTGGGATCGCTGCGGCTCGCGCCTTCTTCGACGACAGCTCCGACGAAGCTGTTCGCCTCTACGACAGTCCTCGCTACGGGAAGGCACCAAACCCCAACGAGTTGTCCCCATTCGTGGCGTTCATGCTGCTCTACTTCGGGGTGGAAGCATTCAACGATCTGATGCCTGACAAACCCTGGACGCCACAACTGGAGCGAATCGCTCGGCAGACGGGGCTGAAACCTGATGAGGACGGATGAGGCAGGCTTCCTGCCGCAGCAAGGGCGCCAGGAAGGACAGGCTACGACCGCCGACCTCCCAGGAACGGCCGGCCCCGCTTGGCGCACAGCAACTGACTCAGACACAAGCTCCGTAGCGCGCCCAGCAAGCCGCTCGCACCAGGCGCACGCACTCGTCAGCCGCCTTTTGTGGATTCCCAGGCTGCTTCGAAGGCTGCAGCTTTCCCGTGCCACAGCCGGGGCCGGCACCGCTCAGCCAGCGAGCACACACCGGTCAGGACCGGCTTGCGACGAGATGGTCCAGGGTTAGCTTGATACGGCGCCGGTTGGCGTCAAACCCGAACATGGCAGTGGGCCGGTTCAGCGGGTCGGATTTCGAGTAGTAGCGGAACTGCAGGATCTGGCCACACATAGGCCCCACGTCCGCCATCAGACCATCCTGGCAGGTGGCCAACACGGTGATGCCGTGCTCCCGCGCGGCATCACGCAACGCGGCGATCACCTCACGACGGTGCTCCGCGCCGAGTGAGTCACCGAGTTCGTCGAGGATGAGGACGCGGCCTCTCGCGTCGGGCGCGGCCAGCAAGGCAGCGAGGACGAGATGGATGGAGAACAGCTTCTCCTGGGCGGTGTTGGTGGGCGCATCATAGGCCAGCAAGGAGCCGCCGGGATTGCGCTGCCACCGGGGCACGACATGGCAGATCCACTGCCCCTCGGCGCTCTCCGGCTCGCTGACGTTATAGACCAAGTCAGCTGCGTACCCCTCCTTGCTGTGCAGCAGGTTGAGCTGGTCGCTGATGCGCTTGAGCGCACTGTGCACCCGTTCCTTGATGGACTCCTGGGTTTCGGCGAGGGCCTGACGTGACTCCTGGACGAGGTCCTGGAGGTAGCTCCGCTCGTCCTTTCGCTCCCGCCGCTTGGCCTCCACTTGCTCCCGAGCCCCTGCATCCCGCTCCTGGTACTCATCAAGCCACGTCTTCAGCGCAGTCAGCGAGCTCCGGAAGATTCTGTCGTGCGGATCATCGGTGTGTGCCTCGTGGTGACGCAGCGCGTCGGCGATTTCCACGGTGGCCACACCGGTGGTCGCCGTGTCCGCGGCGAGCCTCGTCAGCGCGGCCGCCAGACGCGACCGGCTCTCGCTGCGAAGATCCGCACTGGTGCGGACCTCGGCCGGGCGCTCCGCGTCCCGCGGCACAACGGCATAAGCGCCGATGCCATCCGCCGGCTCCGCACCGGGATCATCGTCGGGCAGGCAGCTCCAGTTGAGCTCCTCCAATGCCTCTTCCTCAGAGCCCGTCCAGATCATCCGTGCCCGGTCGGTGCCCGGCGTCCTGCGGAGCTCCTCCAGCTTGCCCTTCCTGCGCTGCGCCTGAGCCCTGTCGTCCTTCACCTTCCGCAGCACGTCCACGAGCTTCTGAGCGCGGTCCTTGGCGGTGCGAAACGCCGTCTGGGCCTCATACGCCGCATCACTGGCCTCTTTGGCCGACGTCCGCAGCCCGGGCAGCGCGGCAGTGTGCTGGGCGAGGGCCTCCTCCAGCTCGCGGACCTTGGGTCCGAGCTGCCGTACGAGCTCTTGGGCCTCGGCCCGTTCGATGTCGCGGCGCAGTTCGGTGATCCGGCGCAGGTGCAGACCGGCACGGGTCTCCAGCGTGGAGTGCTGGGATCGGGCCTGGTCCAGCTGCCCTTCCAGGTGGGCGCAGATGTCCTCCTGGCCGGCGATCGGCTTGTCGAAGCCTCCGATGACGCGAACGCCCAGCCCAGACAGCCAGGCATGCGGAGGAACCGCCACTTCGGTGGCATCGGCCAGGGCATGCAGGAACGGCGCCGCCAGCCGGTCGGCGTCCAGGATTCCCTCGGGCAAGCCGTCCGGGACGCCGGGACCGGCCGCCGGTTCACTGGTAGGCCCGCAGATGAGGATGGTCCCGGGCAGACCGCTCACCGCCTGGGTGGCGTCCTCCAGAGCATCGGAGGCGACACACACTGCCTCTCTCCACGGCGCCAGGCGTGCCTCCCACAAGGGCCGCGCGTCAGGATGGATCCGGGTGGTCGCCATCAGTCCCACCGCCCGGTGGGATGAGGCCCCCTCCAGGGCCCGCAGCACCGCGCCCGCCTGTCCAGTGCGCCCCTCCCGGGCCTCGGCGAGCTCACGCTCCACGGCACGTACACGATCCTCGGCCAGCAGGAGTTCCGCGTTCACCTGAAGCTGGCGCGCCTCCTGATCGCGGACGTGGTCGGCGAGCTCGGTGGGGGAGGGGCCGGCATAGTCCTCGGCCTGTTGCCGCGCCTGGCGCTGATCCTTCTGCGCCCGTTCCAGGTCGCCTCGGAGCTGTCCCAGCTTCTCGCTGGCTTCCTCCACCTCCCGCTGGAGCCCGTCGCTGCGCACCTGCGCGGAACGGGCCGTGTGCTGAAGCTGGTTAATGTCACGGGCCTCGGTGAGCTGGCCCTGCACCGCATCATGCTGCCCAGCCAGCGCTTCCAGATCAGCCTCGACGCGGGCGAGGCTGCTGCTGATACGGCGCTCGTAGACGACGGCATCAAGGGCGGCACGCGCCGATGCCAGGCGCCAGAAGTGGTGAGCGCGGCCCGTTTCCACCCGGGCCCGCTCCCGGGTGTCGACAGAGTGAAGGATGATCTCCTCTTCGCGCCAGGACTTCTCGGCATCGGCCAGCTTGTCAGCCAGGTTCTTCTGCGTCTCGGCCAGCTTCTTGCGGGCCTGTACGTCGTTGGCGAGCATGCCGGCCTTGCCGGTGAGATCGAGCAGCGCCTCCCCGATCTGCACGGGAGTGAAGGTGCCCGCATCCAGTTTCAGCAAGGAGGGCCGCGACCGCATGCCGCCGCGGCTGATGATGTAGGCGAGCAGACGCGGGGCGCGGCCATAGAGGACTTCCGCGTAGTCCGTGGCGCCCAGGAGCTTCCCGCCGAGCGCGCGGAAGAACTCCGGAGCCAGCTCGTGCTGGCTCCGATCGTCTCCGCTGAGCAGCAGGTGCACCCCTTCCTCATGCCGTACCTCGATGTGCGGCGACTTGGTCGATATCTGCAGCCACACGGTGTGCGCACTACCCCCCGGATCCTCGGGTTCGGCGAAGACACCCACGACATAGCCCACCGATGCGGCCTCGTTCACCTCCGGTGACGCACCGGCCGTGACGGGCTCGAACAGCAGCTTGGGCGCGTGTACGGAGCCGCCGCCCGTCATGCGCCATTCCGGATCCCCTAGCAACAGGGCCAGGGCGGCCAGGAAGCTGGTCTTGCCCGACTCATTGGAGTCCTTCGGCCCCCGCCCGGTCACCGCGACGAAGGTACCGGGGACGATGGCTACCGGGTGGGAGGTCAGACGGGCAATGGAGAACGTCTGGACAGCGACCAGCTGACGGGTGCCGATCACCCCACGCTTGCCACGTGCACTTTGGATCTGCTGACTCACATGCGGTCCGTCTCTGTCGGTCCATCGGGCAACTCGCCAGGAGGCGCATCGAGGCCACGCCGCCGCCGGATAGCGGCGGCCAACTGCCCGTCCGGCCGACCGACCAGGATCAGATCCTCCCAGAGCAGGTTGCTGCGGGCCTCGCTCATGCGGTCCAAGGCGGGGCCGGGGAGATAGCGGCCCGTGGTGGTCTCCGCGACCATGCCCGCTGCCCGCAGTCTGCGCAGCGCGGCTCTCATCGCGGCCTTGGAGATCCGCCGGTTGGAGGCGAGCTCTGCCAGGGTGACGGTGTGGGCTTCCCCCGTCCAGCGGTTGTGCCGGTGCCGCCCCTGAGCCCTCGGAATCGCCACCGTGTGCAAGAGGACCAAGGCCAGCACCGCCCGGTCCACCGCGGCGAGGGTCCCAACCCCCTCGGCCACCAGCGCATCGGCGAGCGGATCACAAAACCCGGTGATCCAATTGCCGTCCGCCGTCTGCCGCAGCTGCCGCCCGCACGGCAGCAAGGCCCGCTCCACCGCGGCCCGCATCGCCGGGTCCGCCAGCATCGGCAGCTCACCCCGGGGCACCGGCCTGCGCGCCGTCTCCAGCGTGGCGATGGCGGACCGCAGCACATACCAATCGGACATCTCGTGCGTCGGCTCGGTATCGGCCGGCACCTCATGCGGCGGTACCACCGACGTCGGCTCCCCATCACCCGCCCGCGCATCCGCCAGGGGAGCCGGCAGGAGATGGTGCCCGCGGCGCAGGCCCTCCACCACCACAGCAGGCAACGCCGCAACAGCCGCCCCCAGCCGCAACTCATCCCCGTCCACAGCGATCAGGCCGGCCTCCGGCAGGGTCCGGTCGACCGCCTGCTTCACCGCTTCGCCATCCGCGCCCAGCTGAGAACACAGCGACACAATGTCGGCACGCCTGAACGGTCCGCCCGGGTACGGCGAGCGCTCAGGCCGCGGCCACGCCGCGCGCAGGCAGACCGCCCACACCAGGGTCGGAACCGGCGACAGACCCAGCCGCCCTCCCGTCGTCAGGCTGCCGGCAGCCGGGGCCGTCTCACCGTCCCACCCCAAGACCAGCACATCGGCCGCACCGCCCGCCCCGTGCACGCGGATCACACGGCGCCCGATCCGGGCGGCTGCAGCCGCGGCCGCAGCCGCTACGGGAGCGGACGTCCCAGCCGACGTCACGCCAGCAGCCCGCAACCGCCCCAGAAGCAGCGCTGCTTGGAACGCTCTTTCCTCATCCGCCCCGCTGACGGCGCCCTGTTCAGAAGCCATCCGCGCCCCTCTCACCGGCCTCCTGGCGCCGAAGGCGCAAGGGATGCAGATAGGTGACAGAGGCCTCCGGATCGGCCAGCACGACGTCCTCCACGACGACCGCGTAGGGCTCGTCAGGATCGTCACTCAGCGCCAGCACATCGCTGATGATCGACGCCGCAGCAGGCCACCCCGCCGTATACAGCGCCTGCGTGAGATCCACTTCCTCGTCGACTGTCAACAGCTCATCGGCCAGCAGTCGACGCCGCTCCTGCAGATGCGCGTGCGCCGCTTCGGCCCACTCCAAAGGATCATCCTCATCCTCGCCCTCATCTTCGACCACGAGGGGCCGTACGCGTGCCCGAGAGCGGGGAGCGAAGCCCTCCACCGTCTCCATCAGCTGAGCCGGCTCAATCCACACCGCCGGCACATCAGCCACCAACGCCGTACCCACCTGCGACAGTAGCTCGACGTCACCCTTGACCGCGGCGTGGTCGTACTCCCCCACGGTCAGCACGTCAAAGTTCAGACTGCCACCGCCCTGCTCGAGCACTCTGTCCGCAGCAGCCATGACCTGCAGACGATAGAACTGCTCCGCCTCGATCAGAGCCGAACCAGCCTCCTCGAGCGCCCAGTCGCCACTGAACCGGTCCGTGACCAGCTGGTTCAGTTCCTTCACCTGGCGCGTGAACCCCTGATGATCATGCTGCCGTTGCGACTCCATCAACTCGGCTGTCGTGCCGGTAGCGATCTGCCGCTGCAGATCCAACGCGAACACCTGCAACGCGTTCCGGCACGACACCAGATAGTCCAGAGCCGCCTCCGGATCGGGATTGCTGCGGTCGAACACGGCCCTCGCCCGATCCAGCAGCAAGATCAACTCATCAACGCCCCCGTGCTCCGCCAGCCGTTCAGCCGCCAAAGCACCCGCCAGCCCAGCAGGCCGCACCACATACCGGTCCTGATGAGACTTCAGAAGATACGGCTCAAGAAATCCCAGCCGAATCAGGACAGCCAACCGACGGTCGATCAGCTCCTCCGACCAACCCTGCGCATTGCCCTGCAACGCCCGCACGACGTCAGCCTTCGAAAGGCCATGCGCCCCGGCATGCTCGGCAAACACCTTCAAGATCGCAAGCGCCACCCGCGCCACCTCCGGATGCTGCGCCACAGCACCAGCATCCTCAGCAACGGGAGCCATGAACGCCCGCCAGTTGGCCAACTGAACAGCCGCCGCCAGATCCTCCCGATCACCATCCCCGAACGCGAGCTGCTCATCCATCGGCCGGCACCGCCTCCAACAGCCCTACCAGGCGAGGAAGCACCTTCCTGTGCAACGGCTCCTGCTCACACGACTCACCCGTGACCGCGATCTCCGCAGCCAGCACCCGCAACTCCACCGGACCCTCCGCCGCCATCCGCGCCGCCAACTCACGGGCCTTCGGATACTGATCGGGTTCCTGCTCCCGGTAAGGGCCAGCGCGCCACATCTCCACTTCCATCCCCACCGCATGCACCTTGCGGCCCAACCGCCGGGACAAGTCATCGATGATGGCAATCCCGTCAGCATCCAGGTCTCCCCAGATGGCCAGCCGCTCCGGACGCATCCACTCCAGCAAGGCAATCAGCTTGTTGGTCACGTACCCCTTGCCCCAGATGCACAGCCACTGCGACGTGATCTCCGGGATCCCACACACGCGCTCAAAGGTCTCGGAGTTCTCCACCAGAAAGACCCCGCACCCGCCATGCTCGACTTCTCCCACCAGCCGCAGAGCCCCAGCAGGCAGAGCAATCCACGGTTTAGCCACCGCAGCATCCGCAGCAACCGAACCGACCCGCCACCGCAAAGGCCCCCGCACCCGGATATCCACATCAGCCTCATCGAGCGCCAGGTCAAAACTCATGCCGACCAGGTTCTCGAACGCCGTCTGCCGCGCAGGAGTCCACTTCTTCGACCCACTCAACGCAAGACCGGCCAACTCCTTCGCAGACAACCGCTCTTCATTCCGGTGCACTGGCCACCACACCGCAGCCGCACGCACCGCAGCCTCATAGGCAGACCAAGCCTCAGTCCCGACCGCGCTTCCCTGAGGCACCCTCAGCGCCGAACCGGCCGGACAGGCATCCAACAACGCCTGCTCGTGCTCCAACTCCGGCACCGGCGCCATCAGCGCAAGCAGCTCCTTGCGCACCTCGTCGGGATCCCGCCACCCGCGCAGATCCTGCAGCAACTCATCCGCCTGCAAAGCCCACGAATGAGACAGACGCCATGCCAACGGACCGGCGAGCTCCAGGTCGTCGTCAACCGCGCAACGCAGGACCACACCTCCGCACCGCACCAGCGACAGGGCTACATCCCACGCCCTGTCGCCGAAACGAGATACCACCGTGGACCAAGAGCGCCGCTGCTTCGCAGACAACACCCAGACCAAGTGCCGGCTATCCAGACCCTCAGGCGGCTCGTAGGCCTGCTGCACCCGAGCGGTCACCAGATCGACTTCCTGGGTACGCAGCAGCCCTTGGCGATTGCGGGGCGGGCGGTTTGCCCCCCCCCCCCCCCACGCCGTACAGGCACCGACAGCACATGCGTGCCCTCAGGAAGCCCCGAGACCGAGACACGGATACGTCCTGCCGCTTCACTGAACAACAGAGCCATAGAGCCGAAAGCCTCGGCACTCATTTGCCCTCCAGAGCCACACCACACCCGAACGTAGGCATATCCACTCTGTCAGGAGGCCACACCACCCTCTGACGTATCCCACAAATCAACAAAATGAGTCCAATGCAACACCGGCGCAGACGGGTCATGTGACGCGCCGTTAACCGCCGCACCTGCCAGCTCGGAGTGGAGGCAACAGAGAAATCTCCGGAATCACCAAAACTTTTCTAGAAGGGAAGCACCCGCCACTGGTCGGCGAGACACAACACACCACCCCTGCGTGGCTCCGCTGACGAACCGTCACCCAAAGCCCGGCCCCTATAGCCAGCGAGGCCCGCGTCAGCGGGCCCTGAAGTCCTGGAGGCGCAGCCGGAAGGACCGGCGAGGAGGGGGAGCGCAGCGGACCCGCAGATCCGGGAGCGCAGCTCCCGGACCGTCAACCTGGCCGCGCAGCGGCCAGGTTGTGCAGTCGGCGCAGCCGACTGTCAGGCTCCCGCAGAGCGGGAGCGCAACCACCGCGCGCAGCGCGGTGGTTCGCTTGCTTCGGGCGCAGCCCGAAGGAACCCGCTCCGCGGG
>NZ_JBWKES010000059.1:0-22964 GCF_056435325.1 Streptomyces sp. NPDC043952 | reverse complement strand
GTCAACACCCGGCAGCAAAGGCGCTATCCGCTCCCACGCCGCATCCGTCAGCTCACCACGACCCACCATAAGATCGATTATCAGACAGGTCCTAGCAGACGATGTGCGGGGCCATGCCCCCCGCGTAGCCAGCGCCGCAGGCAGTCGTGGTCGCAGTCCTTGTTGCCATGGAGCTCATCTGGCCTGCGGCAGTGCGGGAGCTCACCGTGGGGCGCCGCCATGCCGTCGCTCTTATGGCCCACGGGGGTGAGGCTGCGCCCAGTGGACCCTGGTGACGTGGTGCACGGGCCCGGCGGGCCGCCAAGGCGATTAGGCAATGATCGGGGCCGATGTCGAAACGGGCTTATCGTCATCATGAAGCGCCCGTTGCAGCGGGGTGGTCGGACGCCTCTCGCCGGTGCCCCTACCGGTGGCCGAGAGGAACACTGTGCAGGGATGAAGCGCCTGCGCTGGGATGGTGCTGGGATGACCCGTTCAGAGGATACATATCCGCAGGTAAGAGCCCCGTACACGGCGTTCAGGTTCAACGTCTGATCCGCCTGCCGAAAGGCCGTCCGACCCGCGGTGGAGCGGGTTGGGCGGCCTTTGTGGTCCGCGCAGAGCCCGCAGCGTGCTGACTTCGGCCAGCGCGCGGGGAGCGGCTACGCCGCTTCGTCGACCGGTGGCTGGGCATCGGTCGACAGCCACTGCCCGCATGCTTCGCGCCCGCACCGGTACGTCCCTGGTCGGCGCGGAGGACATGGGTCGTACGGCAGACACCGCGGCCTTCGGCGCGGCCGACGAGCGTCTTGGCGGTGGGTACGGCCTGATCACCGTCACCGCGTCGTCTCTGGCTTGACGGCGACAGGCTGATTCGGCTATTCGCCCGGGAACATCGTGGCTGGAAAGTAACAGCTCCCGGTCTCATTTGCGTGACGCTTCTTGCGTCGCAAAAGTTCGTCGAGCGTGAGGCGCCCGTCGAGAACGTAGAAGAAATCGAGCCCCTCCATCGTCAGGAACGGCGTACTCTCCCTGTACGCTTCTCGGGCTCCGCTAGTGAATCCATTTACGCTGATAAAGATTCCAAGTGAATTTTTCCCCTTCCGCCTCACCTTTTCATTGAAGCTGTAGAGGTGGTGGGGCTGGATCGCCTCCTGCCACCACTTGGCTTCAACGATGTAGTCGTCCGTGTCGAAGGTGAGCGAGCCGTCGATTTGCTCGTACTCCAGACTGTATGACAGTCGCGGTTCCATGTCGAACAGCCTGAAGACGTCGTTCAGGAAGGGCTCGAAGAGCCTGCCTGCCTGCTGGCGATTATCCATGCGCTCCAGTTCGAGAAAGCGTTCTCTAAGAGTGGCAAGCTTAGCTTCAAAGCCCTGCTGGGCCTCCACCACAGCACGGTACGTGAGAAGCTCATCATCGAACTGCGACTGTTGCTCGTGGGCAACGCGCTGGCGGTCCACCAGCCTCCTGAGATGGTCGACCGCTTCCCTTGCTTCGGCGATCAGTGATTCGGCGTTCTCGTGCCGTTTCAGTGCAGGGAAGCTCGTCAGCTGAGAAACCTCCGCCATCATCCGAAGTGAAAGGTCGTGGTATTGGCGCTCATTTGCCATCAAGCGGTCCACGAACTCATCTGCGGTTGCCCATTTGTAGCCGCTGAAGTCCATGTGGGCCAGCAGTGAAGGATGGTCCGTGGCCCACAAGCGGATGAATCGTTCGAGGTCGCGCTTGTACCAGAAGATCGACTTGAGCGCGCCGGCCAGGGCCCCGTAGGCGGCTGGGCTGATCGGCTGCGCTGGTTTCGGCGTGCTCGTCATCCCTCGTCCGACCCCCCAGTGTCTCTGTGTGGGCTGCTAACACCTGGTCAGATGATGCTACAGAGGGGAGTCGGGTGCTTACCTGCCTTCGCGTCGGATTGCTGCGCGGCAGTGAGTCGGAGGTCGTACTGCAGCTCAGCGGCTGCCTCTTCATGTGCCGCACTTGCGGCCAGCACATGGCGTACGCGGACTTCACGTAGCCGAAGTCAGGCGGCTGTGGCTACGGCCGGGTCCAGCCGTCGGCGAAGTCGCATTGGAAGTCAGTCCGGCGACGACGCTCGACGGGGGTGTAGGCGGGGTGGTCGCGGAGGTGGGCCAGGGCATTGACCCACTGGTCCCAGAGACCGTCAGGCTCGGTGAAGCGGTCCGCATGGTGGGTGCCGAGGTGGGCGTCGAGGCGGAGGAGGGCGCCGAGGGCTGCGGGCTGGTCGTAGCGGAGGTCGGTGCGAGGGAGGTAATGGTCGAGGTAGGCGGTGAGGATCTCGGCGTCCGCGTGGGTGCCGAAGCGGGCCAGGGCGAAGCAGTAGGCGCTGCCGGAGAGGCAGAATTCGCTGGCCAGGAGCAGGTCGCCGATGCGTTCGCGGAACGTGGCGCGTCGGCCTACGCCGATCAGCCAGGCGGCGGTGAGGCGTGAGCGCCATTCGTAGCCGAGGAGGGCTTCCAGCTCGGCATCGGTGATGATGGCCGAGTCGTCGATGAGGTGATGGGCGAAACGTTCGGCGTGAGGCCATTCGGGCCGCAGGAATCGACCACTTTTCAGGATAAGGTAGCGCGCGTGGCCTGAGTCCTTTCTTGCCGCGTAGCGCTCGATGACGTAGCCGTAGCCGATCTCCTCGGGGTGCTGGGATGGCATCGGTCACCTCTCCGGGTATAGGTCGGTACGGTCGATCCAGGTGGGGGCGACGAAGATGTCGTCGCCGGCGGGGGGCTTCGGAGGCTTCCAGCAGGGACCATGTGCGGGACTCCTCGACCAGGTGCTCCCAGGGCGCGGTCCAGTCGAGTTCCCAGTCCAGGGCGGGGGCGGGGACGCCGTATGTGCCACCGGCGTCCACTCGCCAGAACTGGGAGTAGAGGATCACCTGCGCGTGGTCGGCCAGGTCGTTGATGATCTCGGTGAAGTGGGCTGAAGGCCAGCCGGGGGTATTGTCCGCAGTGGTGGGTCGTAGGCGCGCCGTGAGCGGCGGGACGACGGGGGTGCGGGCGCCGAGTTCGGTCAGGGCCCAGCGGATGCCTTCCGGCTCGCTCCCGTCCGGTGGCGTCGCCCGTTCCATGCAGGCGCGATAGGCGCGGCGCATGGCCTCGACCGCGCCGTCGATCTTCAGGCTCGCCAAGGCCACCGCCGCCCATTCTCGGGCGGTGCAGTCGTCGCTGCCCAGGAGGGCGATCAGAGCAGGGCCGCAGCGTGGGTCCGCCACCTCTTCGAAGACCTCGATGGCGGTCAGCTGACCGAAGCCGTTGAGGGAGGGCAGTCCGTCGATGATGGCTGGGATGGCGTCGGAGCCGATGCCGATCAGTTCTGCGCGGGCGTCGTACGACGGGCCGGTCGAGTCGTCGAGCTGCTGGATGAGTCTCTCGATGTGGGGGGTCATGGGTGGTCCCGGCGCCAGAAAGTGGGCAGCCACCAGCAGAGCACCGAGCGGTCGGCGGGCCACGGGGCGCGGTCCTCGGCCGCCCAGTCCTCGAAGGAGTCCTGTGCCAGATCGATGGGGCGCCAGGCGGGGTCGAGAGGCTCGTCGTCGGCCGGAGGGCGGACGTACCGCCGGCCGTGTTCGTCGCAGGCGCCGAAGTCCTGGTAGTTCCGCTGGGCCTCGATCAGGGAGACCCTGTTCGCGCCGCCGCTCATGGTGGGCCAGCGGAACTGGACCCCGTCGTCCTCCCAGAAGCAGACGAGGCAGATCTCGTGCGAGCCGGGCATCGCGTCCAGCACGCGGTACCCGCAGCAGGGACAGGGGTAGGAGTCGCTCACCTGCGCAGTCTCCTTGCAGGCCGCGCGGGTGTGCCAGGGATTTCGCGGCTCGGAGCCCTCTGCCAGTCCGCAGCCAGTCCGCAGGACACCCGTAAGCGGCCGCCGGGAGCCGGCGTATGCCCACGAGGAAACCCCCGGTCGGGGCCATGGAGAGGACTCCGCCACAGGTCAGGATCAGCCCGCAGGCATTCCGCTTCAAAGTCTGACCGGATACCACCGGAACGGGGCCTGGCGGCGAGGTAAGAGGCCGGCCCCGTTTTCAGTGGTCAGGCTTCCTCGTTCACCCAGCTCATCAGCTGGCGCAGCTGCTTGCCCGTGGTCTCCAGCAGGTGCTCGGAGTCCTGCTTCTTGTACTCGTTGTACTTCTTCAGGCCGCCGTGGTACTCGTCCATCCAGTTCTTGGCGAAGGTGCCGTCCTGGATCTCGGCGAGGACCTTCTTCATCTCCGCCTTGGTGGCGTCGGTGATGATGCGCGGGCCGGTGACGTAGTCGCCCCACTCGGCGGTCTCGGAGATGGACCAGCGCATCTTCTCCAGGCCGCCCTCGTACATGAGGTCCACGATCAGCTTCAGCTCGTGCAGGCACTCGAAGTAGGCGATCTCCGGCTGGTAACCGGCCTCGGTCAGGGTCTCGAAGCCCGCCTTGACCAGGGCGGCGGTGCCGCCGCACAGCACGGCCTGCTCGCCGAAGAGGTCGGTCTCGGTCTCCTCGGTGAAGGTCGTCTTGATGACGCCGGCGCGGGTGCCGCCGATCGCCTTGGCGTAGGAGAGGGCGAGGGAGAAGGCCTTGCCGCTCGCGTCCTGTTCGACGGCGGCGATGCAGGGCACGCCGCGGCCTTCCTCGTACTGGCGGCGCACCAGGTGGCCCGGACCCTTGGGGGCGACCATGCAGACGTCCACGCCGGCCGGGGGCTTGATGAAGCCGAAACGGATGTTGAAGCCATGGCCGAAGAACAGCGCGTCGCCGTCCTTCAGGTTGGCGGCGATGGACTCCTCGTAGACCTGGGCCTGGATCGGGTCCGGGACCAGGATCATGATGACGTCGGCCTCGGCCGCGGCCTCCGCCGGGGTGACCACGCGCAGGCCCTGTTCCTCGGCCTTGACCTTGGACTTCGAGCCCTCGTGCAGACCGACCCGGACATCGACACCGGAGTCGCGCAGCGACAGGGCGTGCGCGTGGCCCTGGCTGCCGTAGCCGATGACCGCGACCTTGCGGTGCTGGATGATGGACAGGTCGGCGTCGTAGAACAGCTCGGCCATGGTCGGGAATCTCCTTGTGATGGTGGGGCGGAAGGGTGGGTGCTCAGGCGGTTCGGGCGGTCGGGGCGAGGGGCAGCGGGCGGGTCTCGCGGAGGCCGCGTTCGGTCAGCGAGCGGGAGCCGCGGCCGATGGCGATCGCGCCGGACTGGACCAGCTCCTTGATGCCGAACTGCGCCAGCATCCGCAGCATCGCGTCGAGCTTGTCGCCGGCGCCGGTGGCCTCCAGCGTCACCGCCTCGGGCGCGACGTCGACGGTGCGGGCGCGGAAGAGTCCGGCGATCTCCAGGATCTGCGAGCGGGTGGCGTGGTCGGCAC
Organism: Streptomyces sp. NPDC043952; assembly: GCF_056435325.1. Lineage (NCBI taxonomy): Bacteria > Bacillati > Actinomycetota > Actinomycetes > Kitasatosporales > Streptomycetaceae > Streptomyces > Streptomyces sp. NPDC043952. Next base: position 17,628 of record NZ_JBWKES010000059.1, on the reverse strand, counting down.
GGACCTTCACGAGGACGAGTTCGCGCTGGACCGCGCAGGACGTCTCCAGCTCGACGACCTTCAGCACGTTGACGAGCTTGTTGAGCTGCTTGGTGACCTGCTCAAGGGAGAGTTCGTCGTCGACGCGGACGACGATCGTGACGCGGGAGAGGTCCGGGTGCTCGGTGGTGCCCACGGCGAGCGAGTCGATGTTGAAGCCGCGGCGGGAGAACAGGGCGGCGATCCGGGCCAGGATGCCGGGGGTGTTCTCGGCCAGGACGGAGAGCGTGTGCTGGGACATGTCGGAGGGTCCTCTCAGTCGTCCGCGGCGTCGCCGAAGTCGGGACGTACGTCACGGGCGGCCATGATGTCGTCGTTGGAAGTTCCGGCCGGGACCATCGGCCACACCATCGCGTCCTCGTGGACGATGAAGTCCACCACCACCGGACGGTCGGTGACCGAGTTGGCCTTGTCGATGACCTGGTCCAGTTCGTCCGGGGACTCGCAGCGCAGCCCCACGCAGCCCATCGCCTCGGCGAGCAGGACGAAGTCCGGGACCCGTGTGCCCCGGTGGGCCGCGGAGCCCACGCCGCGGGTGGAGCCGGTCGCGGCGTTGGTCGCGCCGCCGTGCAGCACGGTGTTGGAGAACCGCGCGCCGTAGAAAAGGTTCTGCCACTGGCGGACCATGCCGAGGTTGCCGTTGTTGATGACGGCGACCTTGACCGGGATGCCGTTCAGGGCGCAGGTGGTCAGTTCCTGGTTGGTCATCTGGAAGCAGCCGTCGCCGTCGATCGCCCACACCGTGCGGTCGGGCCGGCCGGCCTGCGCGCCCATCGCGGCCGGGACCGCGTAGCCCATCGTCCCGGCGCCGCCGGAGTTGAACCAGGTGCCCGGCTCCTCGTGCGGCAGGAACTGCGCCGCCCACATCTGGTGCTGGCCGACGCCGGAGGCGAACAGGGTGCCCGCGGGGGCGAGCCGGCCGATGCGTTCGATGACCAGCTGCGGGGAGAGCGATCCGTCGCGGGGCAGGTCGTAGCCGCGGGGATAGGTGTCCCGCCAGTGGTTCAGGCAGCGCCACCAGGCGCCGTAGTCACCGGCGCCGCCCGCCTCCCGTACGGCGGCCGCCAGCGCGGCGATCACCTCGCGGGCGTCGCCGACGATCGGCACGTCCGCGTACCGGTTCTTGGAGATCTCCGCCGGGTCGATGTCGGCGTGCACGACCTTGGCGCCCGGCGCGAAGCTGTCCAGCCTGCCGGTGACGCGGTCGTCGAAGCGGGCGCCGAGGGCGATGATCAGGTCCGCCTTCTGGAGGGCCGCGACGGCGGACACGTCGCCGTGCATGCCGGGCATGCCCAGGTGCTGCGGATGGCTGCCGGGGAAGGCGCCGAGCGCCATCAGCGTGGTGACCACCGGCAGGCCGGTCAGTTCGGCGAGGTCGCGCAGCTCGGCGGTGGCCCCGGCCTTGAGGACGCCGCCGCCGACGTACAGCACGGGACGTGCGCACGCGGCGATCAGCCGGGCCGCCTCGCGGACCTGCCGGGGGTGCGGGCGGGTCCGCGGGCGGTAGCCGCGCAACTGCGCCGACCGGGGCCAGGCGAAGGTGGTGCGCGCCTGGAGGGCGTCCTTGGTGATGTCGACCAGGACCGGGCCGGGGCGGCCGGTGGCGGCCAGGTGGAAGGCCGCGGCGATGGTCCGGGGGATGTCCGCGGCATCGGTGACGAGGAAGTTGTGCTTGGTGATCGGCATGGTGATGCCGACGATGTCCGCCTCCTGGAAGGCGTCCGTGCCGATCGCCTTCGACGACACCTGGCCGGTGATCGCCACGAGCGGTACGGAGTCCATGTACGCGTCGGCGATCGGCGTCACCAGATTCGTGGCGCCCGGCCCCGAGGTCGCGATGCAGACGCCAGGCTTTCCGGTGGCTTGCGCATAGCCGGCCGCCGCATGTCCGGCGCCCTGCTCGTGCCGGACCAGGATGTGGCGGATCTGAGCCGAGTCCATCATCGGGTCGTACGCCGGCAGAATCGATCCGCCGGGAATCCCGAACACGGTGTCCACGCCCGCCTCTTCGAGGGCGCGGATCAGCGACCGGGCGCCGGTCATCGGTTCGTCGGCGGCGCGCACCCGCGGCAGGCGGGCCGCGGGGACCTCTTGCACGGTGGTTGACATGCTTGCTTCCCGGAGTTCGTAGGGGTGGTGGAGTGAGCGGGGCGCCGTGTGGAGTCAGACCGGGGTGCCTCCCGTCAGCAGCGCGGGCGGGGCCGCGCGGACCAGGGCGGCGGCCTGCGGACCGGCGAGCCGGGTGACGGTCGGGCCGGGTCCGGCGAGTTCGCCGCGCACCGCGACCGCCGCCGCGTAACCCCGGTCCACCGGGACGTCCAGCAGGGTCCAGCCGGACGGCGGGTAGGGGCCGCCCGGTGCTCCGGTACCGACGTAGTCGAGGGACGGATCGCGTCCCAGTCCGGTGCCGAGGCCCTTGAGGTAGGCCTCCTTGCGGGTCCACAGCCGCGCCAGTGCGCGGGGCCGCAACGCCGGTGCCAGGGCGGCCAGTTCCTCCTGCTCGGCCACGTGCAGCATCGAGGCCAGTTCGGCGGTGGCCGTCTGGTCCGACACCAGGTCCACGTCGACGCCGATCGGCGCGGGCGCCGTACCGACGAGGGCGAGGTCGCCCCGGTGGGAGAGCGAGAAGAACACATCGTCGCGGCCCGCGCCGAGCACGGTGGGCCGGCCGTGCGGACCGCCGCAGCAGGGGCAGGTGTCCCGGCCGAAGTGGATCTCCTCGGGGCGGCGGCGCAGATACGCCCCGAGCAGCCGCCTGAGTGCCACATGCGCGGCCGTGAACCGGATGCGGTCGGGCGTGTGCATGAAGGCGGCGGCGCGCCGGCGCTCGGTCGCGTCGAGCACCGCCTCGTCCAGGATGCCGGGGGTGACATCCGAGACCCTCAGGAGCCAGAGGTCGAGTGAGCCGGGGGGTGGCAGCTCACGGGCGACCCACGGCAGTGTTCCTTCCACGGGGTCTCTCCTGTTCGTACTCGAAGGAGCCGACCGGGAGTCATGAACCACCGGGCGCGGAGGGCAGGTCGTGCCTGCCGCGCAGGGGCCCGATCAGCAGTAACAGGGGGGTGACCGCGAGTCCGGCGGTCAGCAGCCACAGCGTCGGCCGCAGCCCGAGCGCCGTGCCGAGCACGCCGCCGAGCAGAGAACCGAGCGGAATGGCACCGAAGTTCGCCACCGAGATGCAGGCCGTGATGCGGCCGAGCAGCCGGGGCGGGCAGTACCGCTGGCGGAACGCGCCCTGGATCACATTGGCGAGCACCACACCGAGGGCGAGCAGGGCGCTGCCGGCCACGAGCGCGGCCAGCATCGGTCCCTTGTGCGCCATCGGGATCAGCAGAGCGAAGGGGGCCGTGGTGGCGGTGGCCGCCAGCAGCCCGCGTGCGGTGCCCCAGCGGGCGGTCACCCGCTTGGCACCGGCCGCGCCGAGGACGCCGCCGACGCTGGCGGAGGCCAGCAGCCAGCCGGTCGCGCCCTCCGGCACGCCGAGCAGACGGATCATGAACACGGGCAGGATCGCCTGGTACGCCGACAGCAGCAGGTTGGTGACGGTGCCGTAGGCGGTCAGCACCCGCAGATAGGGGTCGCGGACGGTGTGCTGGAGCCCCTCGCGGATCTCCCGGCGCAGCGGGGTGCGCTCGCGTACGGGGTCGCGCGGGGCCTCCCGGCCGCGGATGCCGAGCAGGCACAGCGCCGAGAAGAGGAAGGTGCCGGCGTTGACCAGCAGGCCGTAGACCGCGCCGAAACCCTGGGCGAGCAGACCGCCGCCGCCGAGGCCGGCCATCTGGGCGACCGACTCGCTGCCGGTCAGCTTGGCGTTGGCTTCCTGGAGTTGGTCGCGGTCGACGATGGAGGGCACGTACACCTTGTACGAGATCCCGAAGAACACCGCCGCCAGGCCGTTGAGCAGCGCCACCACCAGCAGATGCGTCATGGTGAGCGCGCCGAGCCAGGCGGCCACCGGCACGCTCGCGAGCAGCAGCGCCGAGGCGAGGTTGCACACCAGCATCAGCGGGCGCCGGCGCATCCGGTCCACCCAGGCGCCGGCCGGCAGGCCGATCAGCAGCCAGGGCAGCCAGGGCGCGGCGGCCAGCACACTCACGCTGAGCGTGCTGGCGTTCAGGGTGACCACGGCGACCAGGGGCATCGCCACGGTGGTGATGTTGATGCCGACCCGGTTGGTGGTCTCGCCGAACCACAGCAGGCGGAAGTCGCGGTTGCGGGACAGCGGCGGCCGGGCCGGGGCGGGGGCCGTGGCCTCGGCGGGGCAGACGTCCTGGCTCATGCGCCGGCCACCTTCCGTACGGGCTCGCGGGGCAGCTTCGCCGCGGCCGGTTCGCCGGCGACCTTCCGTACGGGCTCGCGGGGCAGCTTCGCCGCGGCCGGTTCGCCGGCGGCCTTCCGTACGGGCTCGCGGGGCGGCTCCGCCGCGGCCGGTTCGCCGGCGACCTTCCGTACGGCCTCGCGGAGCAGCTCCTCCGCGGCCGACCAGCGTCCGCGGCGGGCGTCCGACTCGGCGCGGTGGGCGGCGAGTTCCCGGTGCAGCGGCGGCAGTCCGTCGCTGCCGGGCCCGCCGCCGTGGGCGCAGGCGGCGGCCACCTCGGCGGGGTCCAGATCGCCTCCGAAGCCGGCCGTCTCCGCGAGCGGGCGCCCCGAGTCGAGCGCGGCCAGCACGGTCTCGCCGACCCGGTGGTGCGCGGCGCGGAACGGCATGCCGTCCGCGACCAGGCGCTCCGCGAGGTACGTCGCCGCGGTGAACCCGTCGCGGGCGCGCTCGGCCATCCGCTCGGGGCGCGGCTCGGTGCCCGCCACCACCAGCCGCAGCAGCGTCACCGCGTCGGTGGTGTCCCCGAGGCCGGGCCACAGGTGGCGCATGGCCTCGGTGCCGACGGCGATGGCGTTGGTGTAGCCGGCGGTGGTCATCGCCGAGGCGGCGCTCACCAGGGCGCCCAGGCTCGCGGTGGAGCGGCCCTGGATGTGCTCCAGCGGGAACGGGTTGCGCTTCTGCGGCATCATCGAGCTGGAACCGACCAGTGTGTCCGCGACCCGCAGCAGCGCCGCCTCCTCCGAGGTCCAGAAGCCGAGGTCGCGGGCGACCCGTGCGAGGGTGACGCCGAGCATCGCGGAGGTGGCGAGCAGATCGAGGGCGAAGTCCCTGGAGGCCACGGCGTCCACGGAGTTGGGGGCGGACCGGGTGAACCCGAGGAGCCGGGCGGTCCGTTCGGGGTCGACCGGGACGGAGGTGCCGCCGATCGCACCGGCGCCCAGCGGGTTGACGTCCAACTGGCGTCCCGCGTCCAGGAGCCGGCCGTAGGAGCGCAGCACCGCACCCGCCACCGCCGCCAGGTAGTGCCCGTAGGTGATCGGCACGGCGGGCTGGCCGTGGGTGTACGCCGGCATGGTGACGTCCGCGTACCGCTCGGCCCGGTCGAGGAGCACGTCGGCGAGCCGGTCGACGGCGTCCAGCAGGGCGAGGTAGGGGGTGCGGGTGCGCAGCCGGGCGGTGGTGGCGTTGAGGTCGTTGCGGGAGCGGCCGGTGTGCAGGATGCCGCCGGTCTCGTCGCCCAGCCGCTCGATCAGCCAGCCCTCGTAGGCGAGGTACACCCCGCGGGGCATCGGGCGGCCGCGGACGGGGCCGAAGTCGGCGGCGCGCAGCTCCTCCACGGCGCGCAGCAGGGCGGCGGCCCGCTCGGGGTCCACCACACCGCGCTCGGTGAGCATGACCAGGTGGGCGCGGTCGACCTGGCTGATCCGGCGCAGCTCTCCGCCGAGCGGATCGGCCGCGTCCTCGGACCCGTTGCGGCCGTAGACGATGGCGTGCGCCTCGGGGTCCAGCGCCGAGCTGAGTCGGCCGGTGTGCACGCCGTCGCGTGCGGGGGCGGTGGTCATGAGAGGTCCTCGGGGGTGGGAAGCGGGCGGCTCTCCGGGCACTCGGGGGAGTGCGGGGAAGGGGTGCCGGGGTGGCGCGGCGCGGCGGCCGGACGTCTTCCGCGCACCGTCCTTCCGTGTGTCGTCCTTCCGTGTGTCGTCCCTCCGCGCGCCGTCCCTCCGTGTGCCGGCCCTCCGCGCGACGCCTCTTCGCGGGCCGGTCGCCGGCAGTCAGGTTGACGAGGCGTCAGGTGGTCTCCGTTCACGCCGGCACCTCCTCCCGGATCGCGGCGGTGGGGATGATCGCCTCCGCGAGGAGTGCCGCCGCCCGGTCCGCGGCCGCGGCCGCCTCGGCCGACCGGTCGCCGACCGCGATCACATGGCCGAGCCGGCCGCGGAAGTCGGCGGCGGGGCCGACCGGTTCGCCGGGGGCGCGGTACAGGACCGTCTCGACCACTCCCGGTACGGCGGCGGCCCGGCCCTGGACACGCGCGAGACCGAGGTCGAGGATGCCGTCGCGGTCGGTGGTCAGGAAGCGGATCGAGGCGCGGCCGTACAGGGTGCGCTCGGGGTGCGGCGGGCGGCCCAGGGCGGCCAGCACCTGGGCCTGGACCAGATCGATTCCGCAGGCCCGGCGGATCAGCTCGGGGATCATGCCGCCGGCCAGCCGCGGGTTGACCTCGATCACCTTGGCGCGGGGGCCGTCCAGCCGCAGCTCCACATGGGCCGCGCCCCAGCCGAGGCCGAGCGCCGCCACGGCCCGTACCGCGGTCGTCCGCAGCTCGCGCTCCAGGTCCGCGGGCAGCGCCGCCGGCACGTCGTGGCCGGTCTCCACGAACGCGGGCAGCGGGCCCACGTGCTTGGCCACGGCCACCACCGCCTCGGTGCCGAACACCTCCACGGAGAACTCGGCGCCGGTCAGGTACTCCTCGACGAGGATCCGGGCCGGGGTCGCCACCCCGCGCTCGTTCGCGGTGGCCGCCAACAGCGTCCGCGCGTGCCCGGCGACCTCGTCCACGTCCGCGCACAGCCGTACGCCCAGGCTGCCCGAGCCCTGCACCGGCTTGACCACGACGGGCAGCCGGTCCGCCGCCGCCACCGCGTCCGCCACGGTCGACACCTCCGCGAAGCCCGGCACACCCACCCCGGCGGCGGCGAGCACCCGCCGCTGCTCGGCCTTGTCCCGGCAGGAGCGCACCGCGTCCGCCGAGGGACCGGGCAGGCCGAGCCGGGACGCCAGCTCGGCGGCCGCCGGGACGTAGTACTCGGAGCTGGTCAGCACCCCGGCGACGGACGCCTCGCGGGCCAGCGCGCCCGCCGCCCGCGCCAGGGCGGCCGGATCGGAGGTGTCGGTGACGACGGTACGCAGCCCGTCCGCGGCCGCGTACGGATAGCGGGCCGTGTCCGCGCTCAACAGAACCGGCACGACGCCCAGTTCGGCGGCACGGCGGGCGAACAGCCGCCCGGTGCCGGTGGTGTTGGACTCCACCAGGAGCAGCAGCCGCCCGTTCATGACGCCAGCCCCGGCATCATCACGTCGTCGAAGCCGCGCCGCGCCCACATGAGCCGGGACCACACCGGCGGTGCCTCCAGCGGGTGTTCCACGGTGACGGGGGCGCCGCCGGGGGCGGGCGCGGGGACGATGCCCTGCTCCCGCAGCCAGGCGTCGTTGTAGACGGTCGACTGGTAGCGGTAGCCCTCGTCGGGCAGCACCATGACGACCGTGCTGCCGGGGTTCCGCTCCGCCCACCAGGACGCCACCTGGAAGGACGCGCCGCTGGTCGGGCCCATGAACAGGCCGTGCCTGCGGTACAGCTCGTGGGTGGCGTGGAAGGCCTCGGGGGCGGTCACCCAGTGCGCCTCGTCGTACGCCGAGTGCCGCACGTTGCCCGGATGGATGCTGCTGCCCAGCCCGCGCAGGGTGCGCGGGGCGTCCGTGGTGCCGAAGATGATGCTGCCGTGGGTGTCGACGCCGACCAGGTGCAGCTGCGGGTTGCGGGGCCGCAGCGCGGCGGCGAGCCCGCCCGTCGAGCCGCCCGAACCGACCGGTCCCACCAGGCAGTCGACGGTGCCGAGGGTGTCGTCGATCAGATCGGCGACGATGCCGTAGGCCCCCGGATTGTCGGGGTTGTCGTACTGGCCGGGCACGAACGCCTCGGGCTGCCGGCGGCACAGCTCGGCCACCCGCGCCAGGCGCGCGCCCTGGATGCCGCCGGGCTGCCCGGTGTGCTCCACGATGTCCACCGTCGTGCCGAGCATTTCGAGACGGGTGCGCAGCTCCTGGTCGATGGCGTTGTCGCCGACGATGGTCAGCGGATAGCCGCGCAGGTTGCACACCATGGCCAGGCCCAGGGCGAAGGTGCCGGAGGAGGTCTCGATGACCGGGGTGCCCGGAGTGAGCACCCCGGCGGCCTCGGCCCGGTCGAGGATGTAGCGGGCGGGCAGCAGCTTCATCAGGCTGAAGGCGGCCGCGTAGAGGTTGTCGCCCACCTTGATGATGCGTGGCAGCTCGGTGGCCTCCACGATCGAGGAGTGGGCCTGGGGAAGGGTCGTCGTCGTCATGTCAGTCACCCGTGGTGTAGTTCCACTGCTCGTCGATTCCGGTGCTCCGCAGGAGGTCCTGCGCCAGTGCGGTGCGCGCCTCGGCCTCGGGGTCGTCCCGGTCGAAGAGGAGGCCCGCGATGTCCCCGCTGTGCGCCACCTGCACGCCCACCGCGCCCGAGGTGCGCGCGATGTCCCGGATCCGGTCGAAGCCGGGGACCGGCAGATGCCGCTGGTTGATCTCCGCGCTCGCCGTCGCCACCGAGCCCAGCAGCGCGACGTCCTTCATGTGGATGGCCTCCCGCAGCCGGTCCCGCAGCAAGGCGAACCGCTCGATCTCGGCCTCGTCGTACCGGGCCGGCGGAAGGGTCAGGGTGTCGACGCCCTTGCCGCGGTTGGAGGGGCGCGAGCCGAAGCCCAGGACGCGCAGGGGCGGCATCCGGTAGCCGAAGTCCTCGATGACGGTGCCCTCGCGCTGCGCGAACAGCACCGTGGAGTTCTCGAACATCAGTGAGTCGGAGGCGGTCTCCGCACGCACCGCGAGCCGGGCCACCTCGCCGGGCGGCAGCGGATCGGCGAACGCGTCCTTCACCGCCCAGATGGCGGACAGCACATCGCTGGTGGAGGAGCCGAAGCCCCGGCACAGCGGCACGTCGCCGGTCAGCTCCAGATGGCCGCCGACCGCGCCGGCGCCCGCCGGGACGACCGCCCGCACGGCCAGTTCGGCCGCCCGTCGCGCCTTGCCCTTCCAGTCCGGTGTCACGGTGACCCCGGTGCCGGACGCCGGAGTGAAGGTCGCCCGAGTGGTGTGGATGGTGCAGGGCAGCGTCACCAGTCCGCGCACGAGCCCGTCGCGGCCGGTGAAGACACCCTGAAGAATCTCGCCGTGATGGACGGGTGCCGAAGCTGCCCCGACACGCCAGTCGAAATGATCCACCATGTCCTTGACCTTCTGTAGCCGGTGAAGCCGTGACCTTCGGACGCCTTCACGCTACGGAGGCCGAAACCCGTTCTCCGGCGGCAACAGCGGCAGGTTGTGGGCGGTTGGCGGCGGGGCGGTGCGCCGGGCACGCGGAAGCGCCCGGACCCGCTGGCACGGGGGTCCGGGCGCCTTCGCGGAGGGACGCGGCTAGTGCCGTACTCCCCGCAGTTGCTCGTTCAGCACCTTGCCTATCTCGCGCAGCGGCTCGGTGCCGGTCAGTTCCCAGTGCGCGCAGTCGACGTCGTACTCCTCGACGTGGCCGAGAACGTACGGCGCCCAGGACTCGGCGCCGGTGGCCGCGGCCGGCGTCCGGCGGGCGTTGAAGAAGACCGCGCCGCCGCCGAACCGCCGCTCGGGCACGTACCGGTAGCGCATCTCCAGGTGCGCGGCCGTGGCCTCGACGACCGCGGCCGCCTGGACCGGATCCAGGGCGCCCAGGATCGGGTCCTCGCGCCGCAGCACGTCGGCGAGTTCGGCCGGATCGGGTGCCGACCCGGCGCAGCGCACGTCGAGTTCGGCGCCGCGGGTGCCGAGGAACGCGGTGAGCACCTCTCGTCCGTCGACGGCCGGGGCGGCGAAGCCGTCGGGCAGCGGGTAGGCGTCCAGGAGGGCGAGCAGCGCCACCTCCTCGCCCAGTTCCTCCAGGCGGGCCGCGATCGCGTGCGCGACGAGTCCGCCGAAGGACCAGCCGAGCAGGTGGTACGGGCCGTGCGGCTGGACCGCGCGGATCTCGGCCAGGTAGGTGTCCGCCATCTCCGCCATGCTCGCGGGGCGCAGCGCCGGGTCGGTCAGCTCCCGTGCCTGGAGCCCGATCAGCGGCCGGTCGCCGAGGTGCCTGAGCAGTCCGGCGTAGCACCAGCTCATCCCGGAGACCGGGTGGACGCAGAACAGCGGGGGCTCGTCGCAGCCGGCGGAGGTCCGGATCGGCAGAACCGTCTCCAGCGGGTCGCCGCCCGCGTCCTCGGCGATGTGCTCGGCGAGCAGGGCGGGCGTCGGGTGCTGGAACAGGTCCCGGATGGTGACCGGGGTGTCCCAGACCGCGCGGATGCGGCCGATGAGCCGGGTGGCGAGCAGGGAGTGCCCGCCGAGGCGGAAGAAGTGGTCGTCGATGCCGACCTCGGCAAGCCCGAGCACGGCCGCGTACAGGCCGCACAGGATCTCCTCGGCGGGCGTGCGCGGCGCCCGTCCGCCGGTGGTCACGGCCGCCGGCGGCGCGGGCAGGGCGCGCCGGTCGAGCTTGCCGTTCACGGTGAGCGGCAGGGCGTCGAGGGCGACGATCGCGCCGGGCACCATGTACTCGGGCAGTACGGCGGCCGCGTGCCGGCGCAGCTCGGCCACGTCCACCGGGTCCGCCCCGGCGTCGGCGGCCACCACATAGGCGACCAGCCGCTTGTCGCCCGGCCGGTCCTCCCGGATCAGCACCGCGCACTGCGCGACCGAGGGGTGCCGCAGCAGCGCCGACTCGATCTCGCCGGGCTCGATGCGGAACCCGCGCAGCTTGACCTGCTGGTCGGCCCGCCCCAGGTACTCCAGCGCGCCGTCCTGGTTCCAGCGGGCCAGGTCGCCCGTGCGGTACATCCGCGCGCCGGGCGCCCCGTGCGGGTCGGCCACGAACCGCTCGGCGCTCAGCGCCGGGCGCCCGATGTAGCCGTGGGCCAGGCCGTGCCCGGCGACGTACAGCTCGCCGGGCACGCCCGGCGGCAGCAGCCGCAGGTTTTCGTCCAGGACGTAGGCGTGCTTGCCGGTGACCGGCCGGCCGATGGGGATCGCGGGCGCGGCCCCGGTGATGGCGTGGGCGGTGGTGAAGCCCATGCTCTCGGCCGGACCGTAGCCGTTGATCAGGTGCAGATGGGGGTGGTCGGCCAGGGCCCTGGCGGTGTGCGCGGGCGAGGCCGCCTCGCCCGCCGTCATGGCCTCCCGCACGCGGGCGAACACCGCCGGGTGCTCGTCCAGCATGTGGTTGAACAGGCTCGCCGACATCTGGAGTGTGGTGACCTGGTGGCGCTCCACCAGCTCCGCGATCCGGTGCGGGTCGGTGTGCTGGCCGGGCTGGAGCACGCACACCCCGCCGTGCAGCAGGGGCCCGAACACTTCGAGCGCGAACGCGTCCCAGGACACCGGGGAGCTTTGCAGATACGTCTGCTCGGGACCGAAGTTCAGGTAGTCCGGACCGATGAAGGTGGCCGCCAGCGCCCGGTGCGAGGCCGCCACGCCCTTGGGCGTCCCGGTCGAGCCCGAGGTGAACATCACGCAGGCGGTGGCCTCCGGGTGCCCGCCGGTCGCCACCGGGGTGCCGGGCAGCGCGCCGATCGCGGGGGCGTCCACGGTCAGGTCGATCAGCGGTGCCGCGGTGGGCAGCGCGATCAGATGGCTCTGGGTGACCAGGGCGGACGGCCGGGTCTGGGCGAGTACGGCGGTGAGCCGCTCGGCCGGGAACTGCGGGTCGAGGACGGTGTATCCGGCGCCCGCCTTCAGCACCGCGAGGATGGTGGCGATCAGGTGCGGGGAGCGCTCCAGGTGCAGGGCGACCAGGCTGCCGGGGACGACTCCGCGCGCGGTGAGGTGCCGGGCCAGCCGGTTGGACCACACGTCCAGTTCGGCGTAGGTCAGCCGCTGCTCCTCGTACACCAGGGCGAGGGAGTCGGGGGTGCGGGCGGCCTGCCCGGCGAACAGCCCGTCGAGGCCGAGGGCCGGGGGCTGGGTGGCCGCCCCGCTCCACTCCCGCACCCGTCCGCGCTCGTCCTCGGACAGCAACTCCAGTTCGCCCACCGGCAGCTCGGGGGTGGCGGCGGCGGCTTCCAGCAGTCGTACGAGGCGCTGTGCCGTCGCCTCGATGGTGCGGGCGTCGTACAGATCGGTGGCGTACTCGACGGTGATGTCCAGGCCGTCCGGCGCCCCGTCCGCGCCCCGGTGCTCGGCGAAGGCGAAGGTCAGGTCGAACTTCGCGACCGAGGCCGAGGGGAACAGGAACTCCCCGTCCAGCGCGCCGAGCCGGGGCGCCTCGGTGGAGGTGTCGCCGACGGTGAGCATGACCTGGAAGAGGGAGTGCCGGGCCGCGGTGCGCTCGGGGTTGAGGGCCTCGACCAGCCGGTCGAAGGGCAGGTCCTGGTGGGCCCAGGCGGCCAGGTCGGTCTCCCGGACCCGGCCCAGCAGCTCCCGGAAGCTCGGGTCGCCGGTCAGGTCCGTACGCAATACGAGGGTGTTGACGAAGAAGCCGACGACGTCGTCCAGTTGCTGGTCGCCGCGCCCCGCGACCGGGGAGCCCAGCGGGATGTCGGGTCCGGCGCCGGAGCGGGCGAGCAGGGTGGACACGGCGGCCTGGGCGACCATGAACAGGGTGGCGCCGCTGTCCTGGGCCAGCTCGGTGAGCGCCCGGTGCAGCCGGGCGCCGGCGCTCACGGTGTGCGTGGCGCCCCGGTTGGAGGGGGCGGCCGGGCGGGCCCGGTCCGCGGGCAGCGTGGCCTCCTCCGGCAGCCCGGCCAGCGCTTCCTGCCAGTAGGCGAGTTGGCGCTCCTCGTGCTCCTCGACGAGCTGCTGCTGCCACAGCGCGTAGTCGGCGTACTGGACGGGCAGCGGCTCCCAGGCGGGCGCCCGGCCCTCGGCGCGGGCCGCGTAGGCGGTGGACAGGTCGCGGAAGAGCGGTGCGTTGGACCAGCCGTCGGAGGCGATGTGGTGGATCACCAGCGACAGCACGTGCTCCCGCTCGCCGAGCCGGAACAGGCGGGCCCGGAAGGGCAGTTCGCCCGCCAGGTCGAAGGTGCGCGCGGCCTCCGCGGCCAGCAGCGCGGCCAGGTCCGGCTCGGTGGCGGCGGTGAGCGGCAGCTCGGCCGGCTCGGCCGGCAGGACCCGCTGGCAGGGGGTGTTCTCGTGGACCGGGTAGACGGTCCGCAGGCTCTCGTGCCGGGCCACCAGGTCGCAGAGCGCGTGGCGCAGGGCGTCGGCGTCCAGCTCGCCGGTCAGCCTCAGGGCCATCGGGATGTTGTACGTCGCCGAGGGGCCCTCCAGCTGGTCGAGGAACCACAGCCGTTGCTGGGCCGAGGACAGCGGCACCCGCTCCGGGCGCTGCCGCGGCGCGAGCGCCGGCCGCCGGCTGTCGTCGTCCGCCGCGGTGAGCCGCTCGGCGAGCTGGGCGGCCGTCGGGTACCGGAACAGGTCCCGGATGGTGATGTCGGCGTTCCACACGGTACGGATGCGGCTGATGAGCCGGGTGGCGAGCAGGGAGTGGCCGCCGCGGCGGAAGAAGTGGTCGTCGATGGTGGCCGACGGCAGCCCGAGCACCGCCGCGAACAGCCCGCACAGCACCTCCTCCGCGGGGGTGCGGGGCGCCCGTCCGCCCTCGGCCGCGCTCTGCGGGGGCGCGGGCAGCGCCCGCCGGTCGATCTTGCCGTTGGGGGTCAGCGGCAGCGCGTCGAGGGCCACGAACGCGGAGGGGACCATGTACTCGGGCAGCGCGGCGGAGATCTCCCGCTGCACCTCGTCCGTGTCCAGCGCCGCCTGCCGCGCGGCGACCAGGTAGGCGACGAGCCGCTTGTCGCCGGGCCGGTCCTCGCGGACGATCACCGTGGCCTGGGCGACGGAGGGGTGCGCGGTCAGGGCGCTCTCGATCTCCCCGGGTTCGATGCGGAAGCCGCGCAGCTTGACCTGCTGGTCGGCGCGGCCCAGGTACTCCAGGGAGCCCTCGTGGTTCCAGCGGACCAGGTCGCCGGTGCGGTACATGCGCTCGCCCGCGGGCCCGTAGGGGTCGGCGACGAACCGCTCCGCCGTCATGCCGGGGCGGTGGAGGTACCCCTGGGCGAGCCCCGCGCCCGCGATGTACAGCTCGCCCGGCGCGCCGGGCGGCACCAGCCGCAGCGCGGGGTCGAGGACGTACAGCCGGTGGTTGTCGAGCGCCTCGCCGATCGGCACGGTGCCCGGATAGTCGAAGGGGCGGCGGACGCGGTGGGTGGCGGCGAAGGTGGTGGTCTCGGTCGGCCCGTAGCCGTTGACGACGGTCGTGTCCGGGCAGTGCTCGTGGATGCGGCGCACCGCCTCGGGCGGTACGACGTCGCCGCCCGCCCACACCTGGCGGACCCCGGCGAATGCCTCGGGCGCCTCCTCGGCCATCACCCGGAACAGGCCCGCCGTCAGCCACATCCCGGTGATGCCGTGGGTGTCGATCAGCCGCCGGTAGCCGGCCGGGTCGAGGTGGCCGCGCGGGGCGACGACCAGGGTGCCGCCGTTGAGCCACGGCACCCAGATCTCGTACGTCGACGCGTCGAACGCGGCCGGCGAGTGGAACAGCACCCGGCGGTGGTCGCCGCCCGCGTACCTGGACTGGGCGGCCAGGTCGGCGACGTTGCGGTGGGTGACGGCGACGCCCTTGGGCACGCCGGTCGAGCCCGAGGTGAACATGGCGTACACCGGCTCGCCGGGGTGGATGCCGGTCACCGGCGCGGTGGCGGGCAGGTCCGCGGGGACCGCGGTGCTGTCCAGGACGACGACGCGGGCCGAGGTGGCGGCGGCCACCGGGTGGTCGGCCATCGCCTCGTCGGCGAGCAGTACCGGGGCGGCGGTGTCGGCGAGGATCCGCGCCAGCCGGGTGTCCGGGTCGGTGGTGTTCAGCGGGGCGTAGACCGCGCCGGCCTTCACGATCGCCAGCAGCGCGGTGAGCAGCCCGGCCGAGCGCTCCATCAGGACGGCGACCACGTCACCGCGCCCGACGCCCAGACCGATGAGGCGGTGGGCGAGCCGGTTGGTCAGCTCGTCCAGCTCGCGGTAGCTGAAGTCCTCGTACTCGTCGACCATCGCGACCGCGTCCGGGGTGCGGGCGGCCTGCGCGGAGAACAGCTCGGCCAGGCTCGCGTCCGGGACCCGCGTGACCGGGCCCGCCCACTCGGTGAGGAGCTGCCTGCGCTCGTGCTCGCCGAGCAGGTCGAGCACGGACAGCGGGGTGTCCGGCGAGGTGAGGACCGACTCCAGGAGGCAGCGCAGCCGGGCCATGAGGGCCTCGATGGTGCGGGCCTCGTACAGGTCGGTGGCGTACTCGATGGTGATGTCCAGGCCGCCGGGGCGCCCGTCGCGGGTGCGGTGCTCGGCGAAGCCGAAGGTCAGGTCGAACTTGGCGATCTGCAGCTCGTTGTACTCGGTGCGGGCCTGCAGGCCGGGGAAGCCGACGGCGTCCGAGCCGGCGTCGCCGAAGGCGAGCATCACCTGGAACAGCGGGTGCCGGGACGCGGACCGCTCCGGGTTGAGCACCTCCACCAGCCGGTCGAAGGGCAGGTCCTGGTGGTTCCAGGCGGCCAGGTCGGTGCGGCGCACCCGGTCGAGCAGTTCCCTGAAGCTCGGGTCGCCGGTCAGATCGGTGCGCAGCACGAGCGTGTTGACGAAGAAGCCGACCAGCCCGTCCAGGGCCTCGTCGATCCGTCCGGAGACCGGGGAGCCCAGCGCGATGTCCGGCCCGGCCCCGGAGCGGGACAGCACGGTCGCGACCGCCGCCTGCACCGCCATGAACAGGGTGGCTCCCGACTCCTGCGCCAGATGGGTGAGCCCGGTGTGCACCTCGGCGGGCAGCCGGCCGGTGCACAGCGCGCCGCGGTAGGAGGCGGCGGCCGGGCGGGGCCGGTCGGCGGGCAGCGTGGCCTCCTCGGGCAGTCCGGCCAACGTCTCCTGCCAGAAGGCGAGTTGCTTCGAGCCGGTGCTCTGCGGGTCGTCGGCCTCGCCGAGCAGCTCCTGCTGCCACAGCGTGTAGTCGGCGTACTGGACCGGCAGCGGCTCCCAGTCGGGCGCCTGCCGCCGGGCGCGCGCTCCGTAGGCGGTGGCCAGGTCGGCGAGGAGCGGGGCGGTCGAGCCGCCGTCGCTGACGATGTGGTGCATCACCACCAGCAGCACGTGCTCCCGCTCGCCGAGTGCGATCAGCCGCGTCCGTATCGGCAGGTCCGCGGCGAGGTGGAAGACCTGCGCCGACTCCTCGGCGAGCACCGCCGCCAGGCTCTCGCCGGTGGCCGGCACCACCGGCAGTTCGAACTCCACCTCCGCCTCGTCCAGGATGTGCTGGTACGGCGTCCCGTTCTCGTCCGGGAACAGCGTGCGCAGGCTCTCGTGGCGCCCGATCACGTCGGTGATCGCCGACTTCAGCGCGTCCCGGTCGAGTTCACCGGTGAGCCGGACGGCCAGCGGGATGTTGTAGGTCGTCGAGGGGCCCTCCATCTGCGCGATGAACCACAGACGCTGCTGGGCGTAGGACAAGGGGATCACTTGGTCGCTCCCATCCGGCGCATCGGCCGCAATTTGGGCCTTGCGGCCTCGGCGCCGTCGAGCTTCTCGACGAGCGTTGCCACGATCGGGTTCTCGAAGAGGGTCGCCACGGAGACCTCGACCCCCAGCACGGTGCGGATCCGGCCCACCAGCCGGGTGGCGAGCAGCGAGTGCCCGCCGAGGTGGAAGAAGTGGTCGTCGATGGTGACGTCCGGCAGCCCGAGAACTTCCGCGAACAGCCCGCACAGCACCCCTTCCCTGGGCGTGCGCGGCGCGCGTCCGGCCGGGGCTTCCGCGACCACCGGGGCGGGCAGGGCCTTGCGGTCCACCTTGCCGTTCCCGGTCAGCGGGATCGCGTCCAGCACCATCAGCGCGGACGGCACCATGTACTCGGGCAGCAGCCCCGCCGTGCGCCGCCGCACGTCCGCGGTGTCGAGGTCCGTGCCGTCCTGCGCCGTGAGGTAGGCGACGAGCCGTTTGTCGCCGGGCCGGTCCTCGCGGACGGTGACGACGGCCTGGCCGACGGCCGGGTGGGCGGCGAGCACGCTCTCGATCTCGCCGGGTTCGATGCGGAAGCCGCGCAGCTTGACCTGCTGGTCGGCGCGGCCGAGGTAGTCGAGCGAGCCCTGCTTGTTCCAGCGGACCAGGTCTCCGGTGCGGTACATCCGGGAGCCCGCCGGCCCGTAGGGGTCCGCCACGAAGCGGTCGGCGGTCAGCGAGGGCCGGTCCAGGTAACCCTGGGCGAGTCCGGTTCCCGCGATGTACAGCTCGCCGGGGGTGCCCGGCGGGACCAGGCGCAGGGCGGTGTCGAGGACGTAGAGGCGGTGGTTGTCGAGTGCCTTGCCGATCGGTACCGGGCCCGCCGCGGTGAAGGGTCGCTCGATGCGGTGGGTGGCGGCGAAGGTGGTGGTTTCGGTGGGTCCGTAGCCGTTGACGACGGTGAGGTGGGGGTTGTGGTCCATGACGCGTCG
>NZ_JBWKES010000058.1:17305-23172 GCF_056435325.1 Streptomyces sp. NPDC043952 | reverse complement strand
TACCTCCCCCCTCCCTCGGGGGGGGGCGGCGACGCTTTTAGGGGGCCTTTGTGGTGCGGAAACCCCACTGGGGGCAAAACTGGGGGCGTCCCAAAGGAGGGTGGGGAGAGGGTGAACACAAAAAAGCCCCCCCCCTTCCCCCCCCCCCCGTCTTCCGCCCCCGGGGGTTCCCCTCCTCGTGGGTGACGCCCGGGACATCAGGCGGTTCCCGAGCGGTCCGTACCCGCTACGCCTGCGGGGCGTACGCCCGCCTTGTCGACCACGGCGTGGGCGAGTTCGGCCGTGCTGGACAGCAGGGTGCCGGCCTTGCCGTACGACGTGTTCTTCGTCAGGTAGCTGCGGGAGCCGAGGAAGGAGTAGTCCTCGGTGTCGAAGACCCACTCGGTGCGCACGCCGTAGCGCTTGTCGTCGCGGACGATGCCGAGGCCCTGCCGGCCGATGGCGTCCCGCGCGCGCGGGGACCGGTCGACGCCGGGGATCCGCGCGGCGGCCTGGTAGAGGGCGGCGGCCGTGCGGGGCGGCATGACTCCGCCGAGCAGGCCGCCGATCTGCTCGAACACCGCCTGGTCGCGTTCCCGTCCGGCGGTCGCGGGCGTCTTGGCGTACAGGTAGGCGAGCAGCTTGTCCGGGTCGGTGGGCAGGGAGGCGAGCCAGTGGTACGTGGGCCGGCTCAGACCGGCCGGGGTGCCCTTGGTGTCGCCCAGTTCGGCGTTGATGGGCAGGGTCTCGCCGTCGGTGCGCATCAGGCCGAGCCGGTGCAGCGGGCCGGGCCGCTGGGCCATCCATGTCTCGCGGTCCTGCAGCGGGCCCACGACGGCCCTGCCGCTGGTCACATCGGCCCCGCGGACCTTCTCGCGGGTGTAGACGAACTGGTCGTCGCGCACGGTGGGCGCCCCGTGGTCCGCCGCGGCGTCGGAGATGCGGTGCAGCAGGGCGGCGGCGGGCCGCATGTCCCCGGCGGCGTGCCGTGCCGCGTCACCGCCCCCGTTGCCGCTGAGAACGGCGCCGGCGGTCAGCGCACCGGCCAGGGCCAGCGCGGCCGCCGGGGCGAGGAGCGCGGGCCGCAGCAGGAGCCGTGCGCGCCGGGCGGGCGGGGCGGCGGGTGCGGTGGCGGGCGTGGTGGTGGGGATGCCGGTGGGTGCGGTGGTGGGTGTGCCGCTGGCGGATTCGGCCTGGTCGCGGTCGATGTGTCGCATGAGCAGATCCTTGTGACGGAGATGCCGCTCGCGCGGGAGGTCCCAGTCGGCCGGGGCCGGCAGCAGACGGGCGATCTCGTCGCGGTCGTCGTGCCGCCGACCGGAAGCGTGACGGTCGTTCATGTGAGTTCCTCCCGCACGGGCAGGGCCGCGATCGCGGCCACACTGGTCACCTCTCCGCGGCGGACCCGCGGTTCCCGGTCCTGTGCGGTGTTCTCGTCCGCGAACCGGGCGAGCTTCTTGCGGGCACGGGAGAGCCGGGACCGCACGGTGCCGACCGCGATCCCCAGGGCTTCGGCCGTCTGCTGGTAGTCCAGTCCGGACCACACGCACAGGGCGAGGATCTCGCGCTCCTGCCGCCGCAGCCGGCCCAGCGCCGCGTGCACGGCCTGGAGCCGGCGCGCGTCGTCGATGCGCCCGGCCGTCCGGGCGGCGAAGTCCTCCACCTCTCGGGGCGGCACCTGGCGGGCCAGGAACCTCTGCCGGCGCCGGGTGCTCCGGCGCGCGTTGTCCGCCTTGTGGGTGGCGATGCCCAGCAGCCAGGGCAGCAGCGAGCCGCCCTCCTCCTCAAGGCGCGCCCGCGCGTGCCAGGCGGTCAGAAACGTCTCTGACATGACCTCTTCGGCGGTCGACCAGTCTCCGGTGAGCCGCAGGCCGTGGTTGTACACGGGCCGCGCGAACTCCTCGTACAGCTGGGCGAACGCCTCACGATCCCCCTCGCGTACGCGGCGGCGGATGTCGTTCTCTGACTTGTTCACACTCACTTCTGTCCGCACGCCGCGGAGAGTTCCTGTGCCGTAGGTCACGCCCGGCGCGCCGCTCCGGGCGACCGGGGGCGCGTACGGCTCCCAAGGTCAGCGCCGTGCCGCTCCCGTGCTGCTGCGCACCACCAGTTGCGTCGCCAGTTCGATGTGCGGGCTCTCCAGGGTCTCGCCCTGGATCAGGCGGAGCAGGGTGCGGACCGCGACCTGGCCCATCTCGTCCAGGGGCTGGCGGACCGTGGTCAGGGGCGGTGGGGACCACTGGACCTGGGGCAGGTCGTCGAAGCCGACCACGCTGAGGTCGTCCGGGATGCGCAGGCCGTGCTGGCGGGCGGCCTCGTAGACGCCGAGGGCCATCTGGTCGCTGGAGGCGAAGATCGCGGTCGGCGGGTCGGCGAGGGTGATCAGTTCCGTGCCGGCGGTGAAACCGGCCTCGTGGGAGAAATCGCCGGGGCGGACGAGCCGGTCGTCGATCTCCGCCCCGGCGGATTCCAGCGCGGCCCGGTACCCGTCCAGGCGGGCCCGGCTGCACAGCAGGGTGGAGGGGCCGGTGATGACGCCGATGCGCCGGTGCCCGAGCTGGAGCAGATGCTCGACGGCGCTGCGGCCGCCGGCCCAGTTCATGGCGCCGATCGTCGGTATGCCGAAGGTGGGGACACCGGCCGGGTCGACGATGACGGTGGGCACGCCCAGGCGCCGTAGCTCGGCGTGCAGTTCGGGGGCGAGGTCCGAGGTGACCAGGATGACGCCGTCGGAGGCCCGCGCCCGCAGGTTGACCAGCCACTGCTGGGCCGAGGTACTGCGGTGGTGCACCGCGGAGACCACGGTGCCCAGGCCCGCGGCGTGGGCCACGTCCTCCACGCCGCGCAGGATCTCCACGGCCCAGGGGCTGTCGAGGTCGTTGAAGACCAGGTCGATCAGTTCCGCGCGGCCGGCTCCCTGGGCGGGGCGCCGCCGGTAGCCGTGGTGGGCCAGCAGGTCCTCGACCCGGCGGCGGGTCGAGGGGGACACGTCCGCGCGTCCGTTGAGCACTCGGGAGACCGTCGGCAGGGAGACGCCCGCCTCCCGCGCGATGTCCGCGATGGTGACGCGGCCCGCGTCCTGTGCTGCCATCCCTGCCTCCTCGCCTGCGGCCCTCAGCATAGGCAATCGCCGATCGCGGATCCCGCGCGCCGCCGTTTGGGCCGTCGTACGGACAACACGCGGGCGGCGCAGGTCTGTTGAGGCGGCGGGGGTTGACGGGCCGTCGGTCCGCCCCTAACGTTCGGCGACAACTTCCGGAAATTTTCCGGAAACAGTATCGGGGCCGATACCCGGGTGGCCCCGCCGAGCGGGCCGACCCGTGTCTCCGGGGCCGTGGCACGCGGTCCCGGTTTCTCCGCGAGCCTTCCTGAGGAGGAAGCATGCACATGGAGGACAAGCCCACCGCCCACCCGATCAGCCGCAGGAATCTCCTCGCCGGTGCCGGGGCCGGTGCCCTGGCGCTGGCCGCCTCCGGGCTGCTGCTGCCGGGGACCGCGCAGGCGGCCACGACCATCACCACCAACCAGACGGGCAGCGACAACGGCTACTGGTACTCGTTCTGGACCAACGGCGGCGGTTCGGTCTCGATGACGCTGGGCTCCGGGGGCAACTACAGCACCTCGTGGACCAACTGCGGCAACTTCACCTGCGGCAAGGGCTGGAGCACCGGCAGCCGCCGCACCGTGAACTACTCCGGCGGCTTCAACCCGTCCGGCAACGGCTACCTGTCGCTCTACGGCTGGACCACCAACCCGCTGGTCGAGTACTACATCCTGGAGAGCTGGGGCACCTACCGGCCCACGGGCACGTACAAGGGCAGCGTCAGCAGCGACGGCGGCACGTACGACGTCTACGAGACGCAGCAGGTCAACCAGCCGTCCATCATCGGCACCGCGACATTCAACCAGTACTGGAGCGTGCGGCAGTCCAAGCGGGTGGGCGGCAGCATCACCACGGGCAACCACTTCGACGCGTGGGCGAGCCACGGCATGAACCTGGGCGCCTTCAACTACATGATCCTGTCGACCGAGGGCTACCAGAGCAGCGGCAGCTCCAACATCACGGTCGGCTGAGCGGGACACACCGCGAAGGGGGAGGGCCGGGGCGCCCCGGTCCGCCCCCTGATCAGGCGGCCCCGGCGGCGAGGACCCGGCGCACGGCGAGCGTGGCCGAGTGGACGGCGGCCTCGCTGCTGGGGCGCAGGGCCAGCCAGTCGCCGGCGTAGTCGACGCGGCGCAGGGGGCGGTCGAGGAAGGCGCGGCGCAGGCGCAGCGCGGCGGGCGACGCCTCCGGCAAACCGTGTGGCCAGCGCGCCACGAAGGCCGTGTGCGTGGCCCCGGTCAGGCCCGGCAGGTACCGCTCGGCGTGCGCGACCAGCTCGGAGACGATCTCGTCGTCGGTGCGGCCCAGCAGCCGCGTCGACGCGTACGGGGAGGCGAACAGGCTGACCAGACCGCGTCCCGGCGGTACCCGGCCGGGTGCCTTGACGTGGTCGAGGATGGCCCCGGCGAACACCGGGTTCTCCACGGCGGGCACTTGGAGGCCGTAGGAGGGGCGGCGGGTCGGGCTCGGGAGGGGCCGGTCGAGCAGGCAGGACACCTTGAGCATCGGGCGGTAGGTGCTCGCGGCCAGGTAGGGGCGCTCGTCGTCCGGGAGATCGGCGTGCAGCGCGAGCGCGACGGGCGCGGGTACGGCGAGTACGACGTGCCCGGCGGTCACCGTCGTGCCGTCGGCCAGGTCGAGGCGTGCGGTGCGCGGGCCCGGTTTGACGGCGAGGGCGGCGGTGCCGGTGACGACGTCCAGCCGGCCGGCCAGCGCCCTGGCCAGCGTGTCCATGCCGTCCCGGTACGCCACCCAGCGCTCTCCGGCACCGCCGACGGCGAGCAGCAGTACGGCCATCGGCCCGATCGCCGACCGCTCGGGCCGCCAGCCGAAGAAGGTGCCGGACATCGGCTGCAACAGGCGTTCGTACAGGTCGCGATGGTGCCGGCGGGCGTACTCCGCGACGGTCAGGTCGCCGAACGGCGTCGCCTCCGGGTGCTCGGGGTCGAAGCGCCCGCGGTGGCGCAGGAGCGTCGCGGTGAAGCGCAGACAGGACAGCCGGCCGCGCCAGGACATACCCGCGCCGGTCAACAGCCCCGCCGGATGGCCGAAGTCGGGCCGGGCCCGGCCGTCGCGCCAGATGGCCATCCGGCCGCCCACCGGAACGACGGCACCGGCGGGCAGGCCGGCGGCCCGGATCAGCCGCCAGGTGGCGTCGTAGCCACGGGTGGCGATCTGCTCCGCGCCCTCGTCCAGGACGTAGCCCTCGTGGCGGCGCGCGGCCATCCGCCCGCCGACCCGGCCCGCCGCCTCGAACACGCGCACCGATCTGCCGGTGGCCGCCAGGTGGAAGGCGGTGGCCAGGCCCGAGATCCCGGCCCCGACCACGGCGACGTCGACGTCCGTGCCGGCCATCGGCGGTTCCTCCCTCATGTCCAGGTGTACGGGTAACCGGCTCAGGTCAACTCGTGGCCGCGTACAGCAGGTTGGCCGCGAGCAGGGCGGCGACCAGGACCCGGTGGGCCCGGATGCCGAGCAGCCGGCCGCGCAGCACGTCGCCGCGCACCATGCCGACCGTGAACTGCGCGGTGCGGGCCGCCGTCACGGGGAGGAGGACCAGCGGGAACCACCAGGGTGCGATCCCGAGGACGGCCGCCGTGGCGATCACCGCCGTCTCCAGGGCGGAGAGCGCGGCGATGAAGACGGTGTTGCCGCGGCGGGACAGGAGGCAGGCGGCGGGGGGGGGGGGGGGCGGGCGGGGCCCGGGGAGGTCGTTTGGGTTTGAGGGCACACCCAAAAGGAGAGGTACGAGGACGAAAAAGAAAGCCTCCCCCGCAATGGAGGG
>NZ_JBWKES010000058.1:0-17296 GCF_056435325.1 Streptomyces sp. NPDC043952 | reverse complement strand
AACCCCCACTCCCCCCCCCCCCCCCCCCCCCCCCCCCCCCACCCACCCCCCCCCCCCCCCCCCCCCCCCCCCCCCCCCCTCTCCCTCCCCCCCCCCCCCACCCCCCCCCCCCCCCCCCCCCCCCCCCCCCCCCGCGGTCCCCGGCGATGTCGTTCGTGTTCGAGTACACGCCGAAGAGGAGCGGCCCGAGGCCGAACAGGAACGCCTCCACGGCGGCGAAGGCGGTGGCTCGCCCGGTGAGCAGGCCGTACAGCGGCAGCACGAAGGCCCAGCCGACGGCGGCGAGGAACACCTCCTGGAGCCCGTGGTAGCCGAGGCGCAGGCCCCAGGAGTACTGCGGGACGAGGACACCGGCGGCCGCGACGGCGAGCACGGCCCACAGCGGCCGGTGGGGCGCGAGCGCCAGCGCGGCCGTCCAGCACAGGACACCGGCGGCGAGGGCGGCGCGGGCGAAGCGGAGGGCGTCCGCCTCCGTGAGGGCGCCGGCGAGGAGCGGTTTGCGGGCGAGCCGGCGCACCGCCGCGTCCGTGCCGTAGTTCGCGGCATCGCTGCCGTCCCGGTACCCGGTGATGTCGTCGTACGCGACCGCCGCGCCCACCAGGCACAACTCGCCGAGCAGGAAGGCCGCGAGGGTCGCGCAGGACGAGGTGTGGAGGATGCGGGCGCCGGTCAGCGACGCCACGACGGGGAGGCTGAGGTAGTAGTCGACCATCCCGAGCTTGGCCAGCCGGAGATACGCGGCCAGGCGGGGGCGCGGGCGCCGGAGGGGGCGGAAGGCGAGGGGGTGCGGCGGGTCCGCGGGGGCGTGTCCCACGCCGGGCCCGGCGACCGCGACGGCCGACGTGGGGGCAGAGGGCTCCACCGAAGCTCCTGACGTACTGGAACGTGTGTGACTGCGGGAGGCGGAGGAGGAGCCGCAGGACCACGCCTTACGGCTCCTCGGTTCACGACGTCACGTGAACTTGACGTCCACCTTGTACACACCGGGGCGCTCGGCGGTGACGGTGGCCTCGCCCTGGGCGCCGTTGTACTCGCCGGTTCCGCCCTCGACCACGGCCTTGAAGCGGTACGGGTAGTCCATCGGGTTGGCGTCGATCACGGCCTGGGTGCTCAGGTCGAGTTCGTCACCGTTGTTGAAGACGACGTACGCGCCGCAGTCGGCGTCCATCCGCGTCGGGCCCTCGACGCCGTCGATGCCGCAGGTGTCGAAGGTCCGGCCGATCACCCGGCCCGAGGAGTCGAACACCGGGCCGTTCCCGGCGAAGCCGGCGCCCAGGCTGGGCGTCTGCGGGATGGAGGTGTTCCTCGTGTAGTCGATGGTGAAGCTCAGCGGCGCGGGCACCGCCGCCAGGGCCGGTGCCGCACCGGCGACGCCGAGCGCGCCGAGGAGGGACGCGGTGGCGACGGCGGAGGCGATTCGCCTGCCCACAGCAACTTTCTGCATGAACTCTCCTTGGACATCTCGGGCCCGTTGCCCGACGACCAGGCACAGTTGACCACAGTTCGCAGTTGCGCGATCACCATCGGTGACGGAGTGTCGGGAATGAAGTGCGGTTATCGCGGCGGGGTGGTGTCGAAGGCGACGAAGCGCAGTTCGGAGGTGTAGCGCCGGCCCTGGTCGTCGGTGAGCCAGCTCTGTTCGGGGGTCGGAAGCATCTCGGTGAGGGTGACGGTGGCGGAGGGGTCCTTGCGGGCCAGGCGGCGCAGGGCCTTGGCGAGGATGGTGACGTAGACGGGGCTGTCGAAGTCGGCGTAGAAGGGGCGGGACTCGGTCGGGGAGACCACGAAGACGTAGCGGGGCAGGCCCAGTCGGGCGCGCCAGCGGCGGGCCGCCACGAAGCGTCGGGCCTCGTCCTTCTCGTCGGCGAACGACGCGTGCGCGGCCGGCAGGCGCCAGGTCTCGCGGGCGACCACCAGGCGGTCGAGGGTGACGCGGGGGGTGTGTCCGGCCTGTGGCAGGAGCTGGAAGAGGTCCATCGACAGGGTGGTCAGGACGTGCGAGAAGACGTCCAGCGCGGGGAATTCGGAACGGTCCGGGAGGCGGACGACGAGGTCGCCGGCCCGGTTGTGCACGGTCGCGTCGGCGCTGCGGATCGTCCGGGCGGGGTCCCCGGTGAAGTCGGCGAGGGCGACTTGGCGGTCCTGCGGCCGTACGAGGGTGTGGCGGACGCGGGCCGAGAGGCGGGCGCGGTGTTCCTTGGGGATCAGGGGCAGCAGGCGGGGGGTGGGGTGGTCGCGGTCGGTCAGGTCGAGGAGTTGGCCGCTGTCCGGGTGCTGGTGGGTGAAGAGGGAGGCGCCCAATGTGTTGGCGGCCAGGTGGAGTTCGCCCAGGACCAGGGTGAAGTCGCCGCGCTCGATCGCCTGGGTGCTCTCGGCCGCGATCAGGATGTCGGGGCTGAGATAGCGGGCCGCCGTCCAGCCGTCGCCGCCGGACGCGAACCGCTCCCGTACGGCGGTCTCGATGTCGGCCGTCGCCGCGGTCACCTGCCGGGCGCCCTCCGGTACCGCCAGGATGTGGTGCCAGCGGGCGGCGAACTCGCCTTGCAGTTCGGCGGCCTTGGCGCGGGCGGCGCCGTGCAGCACCGGGAGGCAGGCGAACCAGAAGGAGGCGAGGTCGACCGGGCCTTCGGCGGCCAGGCGGTCGTGGACGCGGCGTGTCTCCTCCCGGACGGTGGCGGCGAGTTGGGCGGTGAGCCAGGCGGCGCTGTCCATCAACAGCCGTAGCGGGCGCAGGGCTTGCAGCATCGCGGGGCCGAGGCGGGCGGTGGCGGAGCGGCGGGTGTCGGAGTAGACGAGGGAGCGGCAGGGGGCGGTCGAGGCGGACTTCTCGCGTACGGCGGCGGTGGCGGTGAGTTCGGTGAAGTCGCCTTCGAGCGCGGTGAGGGCCTGGACGAGGCCCTCCACGCCGGTGGCCGCCGCCACCGCGGCGCGGCCCCGCTCCAGCCGGTCGAGGGCCTCCAGTCCGCGTCGGCGGGGTCCGGGTGCGCCGACGGTCTCCAGCCAGGCGCGCAGGGCGCGGTCGGGGTGGGTGCCGGCCGGGATCTCCAGGCGCCAGACCACCCAGCGGCGGGCGACCAGGTCGGCCAGCACGGCGGGGACGTCGGTGTCCGGGAGTTCGGCGGCGATGGACCGGGCCGGGCGGGCGCCGTCACAGCGGGCGAGCACGGCCGCCGTCTCGGCGGACACGGTGATCGGGCGGCGGCCCGGCACGCGGACGCGGTCACCGTCCAGCCCGAGGTAGGGCACGCGGCGGGGGGCGATCCACTCGCGCAGCGCGGGATCGGCGTCCAGCGTCTTCGCGAGGGCGTCGATCCCCCAACTCGCCCAGTAGACGGAGGATTCGGCGATCAGGCCGGTTCCGGGGTCCACGGCGACGGCCGGGGTGCCGGGGTCCCAGCGGCCCCAGCCGACCGGGCCGAAGAAGCCGATGGTGTCGTTCTTCACGCAGAACCGCTGCCAGTAGTGCGCGACCAGTTCCTCGCGCTGGCGCGGCATGCTGCTGCGGCCCTCCGCCGTCGGGGTCCAGCGCAGGAACGGGGCGATCCCGGAGCCGAGCACCGGCCGGTTCTGCCAGGCCACCGCCTCCCGGAAGGCCGGCGTCCGGGCGATGTCCTGCAAGGTGTGCGCACTCTCCACGGCCGCCTCGGCGAAGAGGCGGGCGAAGCCGGTCCACTCGGGGCCCTCCAGCGGCTCGCCGGCGCCGAACTTGTCGGCGGCCTCGGCCAGTTTGGGCGGGGCGAGGCGCAGCACGCCGTCGGCGGGAAAGCCCGCCCCGCGCAGGGCGAACTGCTCCCACAGCCGCCAGCGGCCGAGGGACGGCACGAGTTCTTCGGTCATGGCACGGCTCTCCTTGGCGAGCGCGGGTGGGCGGGCGGCGGGGCGGCGCAGAGCGGGTCAGGCGGCGCCGTAGTCGGCCGCGACGACCTCGGCCAGCTCCAGGGGCGTCGGGTAGGCGAAGACCAGGGAGACCGGGACGTCGGCGCCGACGATCTCCTGGAGCCGGCCGGTGATCTGGAAAGCGGTGAGCGAGTCGCCGCCGGCCTCGTAGAAGTCGGTCTCGGCGGTGAGGTCGGGCAGGCGCAGCACGTCCCGGAAGATGTCGACCAGCAGGTCGGCGGTGACGACGGGGGCGGCGGTGGTGGCGTTGGGGGTCATGGCGTGGGCTCCTTCGTTTCCATGTGGGTGCGGGTGTCGGTGGGGCCGGACGGGTAAGTGCGCAGCCGGGCGGGGGTGTTGCCGCCCGAGACGATGGCCACGGCGCGTTCGCGGCGGCCGGCGCGCAGGGCGCCGGCCAGGGCGACGGCTCCGCTGGGTTCGGCGTCGACGCCGAGGCGGTGCAGCAGGGCGGTGGCGGCGAGGATCTCCGCGTCGCCGACGGCGATCAGTTCGTCGGCGCGGTCCCGGATGATCGGGTAGGGCACGGTTCCGGGACTCTGGCCGCGCAGGCCGTCCGCGACGGTGGCGCAGGGCGGCAGTCGCAGGGGGTGGCCGGCGGCCAGGGAGCGGGCGTAGCGCGGGGTGAGGGCGGGTTCGACGCCGACCACGCGGACCGGGTGGTCCGCGGCGGCGAGGCACAGGCCGGCGAGGAGTCCGCCGCCGCCGGTGGGGACGTAGACCGTCTCCGTGTCGGTGGCGGCGGCGAGGAGTTCGAGGCCGACGGTGCCCTGTCCGGCGACGACCAGGGGGTGGTCGGAGGAGGGTACGAGGACGGCGCCCTGCTCGGCCGCGAGGGCGCGGGCGCGTTCCTCCCGTTCCGCCACTCCCCCGCCCACCTGGACCGTCTCGGCGCCGAGCGCGCGGATGGCGGCCGCCTTCGAGGGCAGCGCGCCCGCCGCGAGGACGACGGTGAGTCGGATGCCGAGGGTGCGGGCGAGCCGGGCGAGGGCGATGCCGTGGTTGCCGGAGGAACCAGTGACGACCCGGCCGGCGCCCAGCGCGAGGACGGCGTTGGCGGCGCCGCGCATCTTGAACGAGCCGCCGAGCTGGAGGTGTTCGGCCTTCAGCAGCAGCCCCGTCCCGTGCGCCGCGGTCACCGGGCCGGGCAGGAGAGGGGTACGGACGGTGTACGGCGCGATACGGGAGGCGGCGGCGAGGAGGTCGGACCTGCCCAAGGCCCAGGCGGCGGCCTCTGCCGGCATCCGGCCGGTCCCGGTCGTGCGCGTACCGGCTCCGTGTGCGGACACGCGGGCACCGGCTCCGGGTACGGCCGTGCTCCCCGCGGTCCCGACTCCTGCCGTGGCCGCACCGGCCCCGGCTGCCGTCGTACCCGTACGGGACCCGGCTGCCGTCGTACCCGTACGGGCCGCAGCTGCCGTCGTACCCGTACGGGCCCCGAGTACGGTCGTACCGGTTCCGGACCCCAGCCGTGTCGTACTCATACCGGCCTCCCGCCCGCCAGTGCCCGGCGGTCGGCCTTGCCGCCGCGGGTCGTCGGGAGCGTCTGGAGGCGGACGAAGCGGCGTGGCATCAGGTGCGGGGGCAGGGTGCGGGCGAGGTGGCGGCGCAGGGTGGCGTCCGTCGTGTCCGACAGGGCGCCGGTGACGTGGGCGAGCAGGTGGACGCGGCCCAGGTCGTCGGTGTGCGGGGTGACCACCGCGCCGGTGACGCCCGGATGGGAGAGCAGGGCGCCCTCGATCTCGGCGGGATCGACGCGGTAGCCGCGGATCTTGAGCTGGCGGTCGGTGCGGCCGGTGTAGTGCAGGCCGCCGGGGCCCCAGTAGCCGAGGTCGCCGGTGCGGTAGAGGCGGGCGCCGGGCGGGCCGAGGGGGTCGGGGACGAACGCGGCTGCGGTGCGGGCGGGTTGGCCGCGGTAGCCGCGGGTCACTCCGGCGCCGCCGACGCAGACCTCGCCGACCGTGCCGTCGGGGACCGGGGCGAGGGCCGCGTCCAGGACGCGGACGACGGTGCCCGCGCGCGGGGTGCCGACGAGGTCGGTGGTCGGGTCGGGGGCGGCGGGCACGTCGTGCCGGGTGGTGGTCATGGTGCACTCGGTGGGGCCGTACTGGTTGACGAGCCGGCCGGGTACGAGGCTTCGGCCGCCCGCGGCGAGGAAGGGCCGCAGGGACTCGCCGCTGGAGGCGACCAGGGCGACCCCCGCGAGGGGTTCGGTCAGGTCGGTCTGGCCGCCCAGGTGGGTGAGGAAGGACGGGGTGACGCTGAGCAGGGCGGTCACCTTGTGGTCGCTGACGGTGGCGGCGAACTCCGCGGGACGCAGCAGCCGGGCGCGGTCCGCGATCACCAGCCGGGCGCCCGCGAGCAGCGGTACGAAGGTGTCCCGGATGGAGGCGTCGTAGCCGAGCGGTGCCATCTGGAGGGCCACGGTGTCCGGGCCGAGGCCGAACGCCGTCGCGGTGTCGCGGAGATAGGCGTCGAGAGCGGCGTGTTCGACGAGTACGGCGCCGGGTTCGCCGGTGCTGCCGGAGGTGTGGCTGACGTAGGCGAGGGCATGGGGGTCGGCGCCCGGGTCCGGGAGCGGGCCGTCCGGAGGCGGCTGCTCCTGGTCCAACAGGGCGGTGGGTATGCCCAGTTCGAGTGCCGGGGCGCGCTGGGAGTGGGTGAGCAGCAGCCGGGCGCCGGCGCTGCGGACGAAGGAGGCGAGGCGGTCGCGGGGCTGGCTCACGTCCAGGGTGAGGAAGGCGGCACCGCAGCGCAGCACGGCGGCCATGGCGGCGACCGCGTCCAGGCCGTGCTCGACGGCCACGGCGCAGACGGTCTCGGGACGGACGCCGCGGGCGCGCAGCAGACGGGCGATCTCCTCGACGCGGGCGGCCAGTCGGGCGTACGTCACCTCACCGGCCGGGGTGTCGAGGGCGACGCGGCAGGGGTGGCGCAGGGCGTGCGCGGTGATGTCGTCGGCGACCGTGCGCATCAGCTCTCCTCCGCACCGGTGACGGTCAGGTCGACGGCGACGAACCGGAGTTCGGAGGTGTAGCGGCGGCCCTCGTCGTCGGTGAGCCAGGCCTGCTCGGGGGTGGGCAGCATCTCGCTGACCTTGAGCCGGGCGCCGGGGTCCTTGCGGGCGAGCCTGCGGGCGGCCTTGGCGAGGATGGTGAGGTACACGGGGCTGTCGAAGTCGACGTAGAACGGCCGGGGTTCGGCCGGCGAGACCACGAACACGAACCGGGGCAGCTCGTGCCGCCGCTGCCAGTGCCGGGCCTTCACGAACCGGGCGGCCTCCGCCTTCTCGTCGGCGAAGTCCATGTCGGATACGGGCAGTTGCCAGGTCTCGCGGGCCACGGTCATCCGGCCGAGGGTGATGCGCGGGGTGTGCTCGCCCTCGGGGCGCAGGGTGAAGCGGTCCATGACGCGCTGGGTGAGGGTGTTGGCGTAGGCGTCGAGCACGTCGTACGCGGTGCCGTCGGGCAGGACCGCGGTGAGCCGGCCGGCCCGGTCCTCGACGCGGACGTCGGCGCTGAGCACGGTGCGCGGGCGGTGCGGGTCGCCGGTCTGGTCGACCAGGGCGACGTAGTGGTCCTCGGGCCGGTCCAGGGAGGGCCGGCTGCGGGTGGACCACTTCAGGGGCAGCTCCTTGGGCAGCATGGGCAGCAGGCGCGGGCCGGGGAAGTCGCGAGTGGTCTCGGCGAGCAACTCGTCGCGGTCGGGGTGCTGGTGCACGAACAGGGAGGCGCCCATGGTGTTCAGCGCGCAGTGCATCTCGCCGAGGACGAGGTCCACGTCACCGCGGGCGAGGGCGGCCTCGTCGTCCGCGACGACCAGGACGTCGGGGCTGATGTAGCGGGCGAGCGACCAGCCGTCGCCGGGCTCCTCGAACTCCTGGCGCACCCGGTCGGCCAGCTCGTCGGTGGCCAGCCGGACCCGGCTGACGCCCTCGGGCAGCTCCAGGACGCGGGCCCACTTGGCGCGCAGTTCGGCCTGGATCGCGTCGATGAGGTCGCCCGCGTCGGGGTGCGGGGAGGGCAGGGTGTGCAGCCACAGGGTGCCCAGGTCGACCGAGGCGCCGTCGGCGCTCAGCCGCTCGTACACGGTGCGCAGCCGGGCGCGGACGGCCTCGGCGAAGCGGTTCGTCATCCAGCGGGCGGCGGTCAGGCACAGCTGGAGCGGTTCGAGGTGCGCCAGCAGGGCGGCGCCGGTGCTGGCGGTGGCGGCGCGCCGGGCGTCGGAGTACACCAACCCCCGGCAGGGCGCGGTGCGTTCACCCTTGGCGCGCTGGGCCTCGCTGTCGGTCAGGGTGGCGAAGTCGGCCTCCAGCGCGCCGATCGCGGCGGTCAGCGCGGCGGCGTCGGTGCCGGCCGAGCGCACGGCGTCCCGGCCGCGCTCCAGTACGGCGAGCCGTTCCAACGCCCGCTCGCGCGGGGCTTGTTCGGGGACGCGTTCCAGGATGTCGCGCAGGGCGCGGTCGGGGTGGGTGGCGGCGGGGACGTCCAGTCGCCACTGCACCCAGCGGCGGGACATCAATTCCCGTACAGCCTGGGTTGCTTCTTCCTCGGACAGGTCCAGTTCGGCGGCGATGGCGGGCAGGTGGCGGGTGCCGTCGCAGCGTTCGAGTACGGCGCGTTCGCGGGCGCCGGCCTGGCGGGCGGGTCGGCCGGGGACCTGGACCGTGCCGTCCGCGCAGCGCACGAACGACACCCGGCGCGGCGGGATCCAGCGCATCAGCGCGCTGTCCGCGGCGAGCACCTTCGCCAGGGCGTCGATCGCCCAGCCGGAGAAGTACACCTCACCGGCGGCGAGGAAGCCGTCGCCGGGGCGCACGGCGACGCCGCCCCGGCCGGTCAGGTCCCAGCGGCCCCAGCCGACCGGGCCGAAGAAGCCGATGGTGTCGTTCTTCACGCAGAACCGCTGCCAGTAGTGCGCGACCAGCTCCTCGCGCTGCCGGGGCATGCTGCTGCGGCTGTCCGCGGCCGGGGTCCAGCGCAGGAACGGGGCAATGCCGGTGCGCAGGACGGCGGGGTTCTGCCAGGCGAGCGCCGCCTGGAAGCGGGGCTGGGCGGCGATCTCCTGGAGGTGGCGCGCGGTGTCCACGGCGGCCGCCGCGAGGTCCGCGGCGAAGGCCTCCCACTCCGGTCCGGACAGTTCGGCGCCGGGCCCGAACTTGTCGGCGGCCTCGGCGAGCGAGGGCGGTGCGAGGCGCAGCACGCCGTCGGCGGGGAAGCCGGGGCCGCGGAGCGCGAACTGCTCCCACAGCCGCCAGCCTCCGCCCGGCAGCAGGACAGGTGCGTGCTCGTCCGACATCGCGTGCTCCTTCCGAAACGGGGTGCGCGGGCAATCGCGTGGGCCGGGGTTTCCGGGGTGCCGGGCGGCCCGCGACCGGACAGCACGGTCCCGCGCCGGGGCCATCGGTCACCAGGGAAGATCCGGCAGCAACGGGTGCCACCGCTGCGGCGCGTTCGTCCCTGACCCGGCGGGGCGGGGGCCGGGCACTCTTGCGTCGCCGGACCCTGATCCGTGGCCGGCCCATCACCTGGGAGGTTCACCGTGACGCAACCCGACTCCGCGAAC
Organism: Streptomyces sp. NPDC043952; assembly: GCF_056435325.1. Lineage (NCBI taxonomy): Bacteria > Bacillati > Actinomycetota > Actinomycetes > Kitasatosporales > Streptomycetaceae > Streptomyces > Streptomyces sp. NPDC043952. The sequence goes on along the minus strand of NZ_JBWKES010000058.1, from coordinate 7,837 downwards.
GGCACCGGCGGCGAGGACGTGTATCTCGTGGTGCGCAACGACGAGGAGCAGTATTCGATCTGGCGGGCGGACCGGGAGCTGCCGGCCGGCTGGTACCGGGAGGGCCGCGAGGGCAGCCGGCAGGAGTGCCTGGACCACATCGACGCGGTCTGGACGGACATGCGCCCGCTGAGTCTGCGCCGCCGGCTCGCCGGGGCCGATGTCTGAGATCCGGCCGGCCCTGCTGCCGGCCGGGCCGGCCAACGCGCCGCCGACGGAGGGGACTTCGGGTACACCACCGGCTGCCGAGGCCTCCGGCACACCGCCGACGACGGGGGCTTTTCGTACATCCCCGGCTGCCGGCGCTTCCGGTACGCCACCGGTGACGAGGACTCCCCGCACACCACCGACAGCCGGGGCTCCCCGTACATCACCGGCCGCGGGGGCCTTCCCCGCGCCGCCGACGGCCGGAGCCTCCGGTATGCCACCGGCGACGTGGGCTCCCCGCACGCCACCGGCCGCGGGGGCTTCCCCCACACCACCGACGCTCGGGGCTTCCGGCACGCCGGCGGCAGCGACCGCTTCCCGTGCACCGTCGATGGCGGGGGCTCCCCGGCACCCCCTGCCGGCCGGGGCGACCGGCGCCCCCGTGCCGACCGGACCGACCGGACCGGCCGGGCTGACCGGGCCGACCGGACCGACCGGACCGACCGGACCGACCGGACCGACCGGACCGACCGGACTGACCGGACTGACCGGGACGACCGGACCGACCGGCGTCCCGCTGTCGGCCTCGGCCTCGGCCTCGGACCCCGGTCCCCTGTGCCCCGCCCGGCTCGAATTGCCCGGTCCGCCGTACCCGCCGTACGCCGTCGGCCGCCGAGCGCTGCGCGGGCCGCTGGAGCTGTATCTGGCCGAGGTCGGCGGCCAGGACGACCGATCGCTGCTGCGCGCCCAGGAGTTGCTGGACGCGCAGGAGCGGGCGCGGGCCCGTGCCTTCCGGCGGCCCCGCGACCGGGACGCGTATGTGATCGCGCATGCGACGCTGCGCGCCCTGCTCAGCCCCCTGCTGGGGGTCCCGGCGGACGAGCTGCCGCTGATGCGGGAGCCGTGCGCGGGCTGCGGGGGCCCGCACGGGCGGCCCGCGCTGCGTGCCTCGGGGGTGCACTTCTCCCTGTCGCACAGCGGAAACCTGGTGCTGGTGGCGCTCGCCGGCGCACCGGTCGGGGTCGACGTGGAGGGCGTGGCCACCGTGGAGGCGGTGCGCAGCGCACAGTGCGCGCTGCACCCGGCGGAGGTCGCGGAGCTGGCCCTGCTCCCGGCGCACGAGCGGCAGGCGGCGTTCACCCGGACCTGGGTGCGCAAGGAGGCGTACCTCAAGGGGCTGGGGACGGGGCTGGTGCGCGCTCCGGCCCTGGACCACGTCGGCACCGGACCGCGCCCGGTGCCGCCCGCCCCGGACTGGACCCTGCGGGACGTCCTCGTCCCGGCGGGGTACGCGGCGGCCGTGGCACTGCGGCGCGAGTGAGGGCGCCAGGGAGGCGGAGCGCGCGAAGACGGCGGGGACCGGTCGGGCGACCGGTCCCCGCCGCGTTGTCCGCGTCTTCTCTCCGGACGCCCGCCTTCACGATTTCCCCACGTCCGGAGCACGTTCCCCGCGCTACGATCACCGCGTGACCGCCCCGGAACCCACCATCGTCGCCACCTCCGGAGGACACCGCGCCGCCGCACGCACTCGGGTGGTCTTCGACGCCCTGGTCCGGCACGCGGTCGATCTCTCCGGTGTGCACGGCAGACGACCGCGCATCCTGTACGTCGGCACCGCGATCGGGGACGCCGAACACGTCGCCGCGCGGATGGCGGAGGCGGCACGGGTGGCGGGCTTCGACCTGACGCCCCTGCACCTGTTCCCCATGCCGAACGTCGAGGACGTCGAGGGCACGGTCCTGGACCACGACGTGGTCTGGGTGATGGGCGGTTCGGTGGCCAACCTGCTCGCCGTGTGGCGGGTGCACGGCCTGGACGCGGTGCTGCGCCGGGCCTGGCGGGCGGGGGTGGTCCTCGCCGGGGTGAGCGCGGGTTCCATCTGCTGGTTCGAGGGCGGCGCGACGGACTCCTTCGGCCCCGAACTGCGGCCGGTGACCAACGCGTTGGGGCTGCTGCCGTACGGCAACGGGGTGCACTACGACACCGATCCGGGCCGGCGTCCGCTGATCCACCGGCTGGTCGCCGACGGCACCCTGCCGACGGCGCACTGCACCGACGACGGGGTGGGCCTGGTCTACCGGGGCACCGAACTGGTCGAGGCGGTGGCGGAGTTGCCGGGCAAGGGCGCGTACGTGGTGCGCCGGGAGGGCGACCGGGCCGTGGAGGAGCGCATCACGCCGCGGCTGCTGCCGGATCCCGGCGCGTGAGGGCCCTCGGGCCGGTGTCCGCCGCATCTCAGATCAGCCCGTGGCGCACCGCGCGCGCCACCGCGTGGGCCCGGTTGCGGGCGCCGAGCCGGGCCATGACCTCGTAGACGACGTTCTTCACGGTGTGCTCCGAGCAGTGCAGCAACTGCGCGATGCCCGCGTTGCCGTGGCCCTCCGCCATGAGCCGCAGCACCGACATCTGACGGCTTGTCAGGGATGGCGGCCGGTCCTCGTGCGGGGGGCGGGAGCCGGGCTCGGAGCCGGTGGTCAGCAGGTGGGACAGTTCGGGGTAGGGGATGCTCGGGTGCGGCGCCCCGGCGCGGCGGACGGCCGCCGTGAGGCTCTCCTCGGTGAGGTCCGCCTTGCGTAGCGCCACGGCCCCGGTGCGCAGCGCCTCCAGCAGCCCGGCGCGGCCCACCGTGTCGCACACGAGCAGCAGCGGGCCGCTCGACGGGGCTCTCCGCAGCGCCCGTTCGGCGTCGTCGGTGACGAGGACGGTGACGGTTCCGGGCCGCCCGTGGCCGATCGCGCAGTCGAGGCCGGCACGGTGGGCGAGGGCGCGCACCCGGTCCGCGCCCGGAGAGGGCAGGATGCGCAGGGGCAGGGTGGTGGCCGTCGCTCCGGGTGCGGCGGTCAGGGTGGCGGTCACAGCAGGCCCGCCCGCAGCGCGTAGGCGACCGCGTGGGCGCGGTTGCGCAGCCGGAACCGCTGGGTGATGTCGTGCACGACGGTGGTCACGGTGCGCGGTGAGTAGGCGAGTTGCTGGGCGATCTCCGCCGTCTCGTGTCCGTCGGCGACCAGGCGCAGCACCGAGCGTTCGCGGTCGGAGAGCGATCCGCCGGCCCAGCCCCGCTCGGCCCTTCCGGGCTGGTCGAGGACCTGTTCGAGCAGATCGGTGGGGACGGTGCAGTCGTCCCGTGCGGCGGCCAGCACCGCGTGGGCCAGGCGGGAGGCGTCCGCCTCGCGGCGCAGCAGCAGGCCTCGGGCGCCGGCGGCGAGGGCGTGCAGGGCGTCTCCGGAGGCGAGCGCGCCGGCCACCAGGACGACGGCGGGACGCGTGCGGTGGGCGCGGGTGGTGCGCACCATGTCGAGTTCGGCCGGACCGAGCCGGTCCACGGTGAGCACGGCGACCCGTGCGTCGGCCGGCTCGCACACCGCGAGTTCCGGGCAGGCGAGCAGGGTACTGCGGGTGCCGGCCTCCAGGACCGGGTCGAGGGCGACCACGCCGACGGGTACGGGAACTCCCATCTTCTGCTCCTTGCAAGGTCGTTCGCCCGGTGGTGAGCACCGCGGGCGGTCTGTGGGGTACGACGCACACCCTGCCGCCGTCGCCGGGGGCCGGGCATCGGTAGTCGGTCCCCACCTTTCCGGCGCGGGTCCACTACCGGGCGGTGGGGACCGCCTCTCGTAAGGGCCCGCGGCGGCACCCGTAGGGGCGTACACGGCCCCGTAAGGGTGTGCGCAGTCCCCGTAAGGGTGGGCGCAGTCCCCGTAAGGGCAGATGCGGGCCCCCGTAAGGGCGCGTGCGGCGCCCGTAGGGGCAGGTGCGGCACGTGGCCGGGAGGCCGCGCCCCCCCCACGCGGGCCACCGGCCCCGGCACATGGGGGCGCCGATGGGTGGTGGGGCGTACGGATGGCGGTCGTACGGGCCGGGGGGTGGTCGTAGGGACCGGGGGGTGGTCGTAGGGGCCCGTGGGGGACGGTCGTACGGGTTCTGGGGAGTACGGCGCCGACCTGCGGTTTCCCCATGCGCGAGGGTGCGCGCCCCCACCCCTGGGGAGGGCCTGGGGAGAATATGGGGGTCACTTCCCCATGTGGGGGTCGGCCCCCGTCTGGGACCTTCGGTGACGTGACTGAGACCGCCAGCCTCCCGGCTCCCCGGAGCGTCGGCCTGCCGCTCGCCTGGTGGGCCCCGGCGCTGTCCCTCGCGGAGCGCCTCGCCGCCCCCGGCCGACCGGCCGCGCCCGCCGACCCCGACACCACCGTGCGCGCCCCCTGGGCCGCCGGGGACGCGGAGGGCTTCGCGCTGCGGCTCGCGCACCTCGGGGTGGACGGCGCCACGGCGGCGGCCCTCGCGGCGGAGCCCGCCGAGCGGCTCGCGGCCCGCGCCGCCAAGCCCCGCTGGGCCCGGTACGCGGAGACGGCCCTGGCCGCCGCCCCCGAGCACCCCGAGGAGCCGGCCACGGACGGCACGGGCGCCGAGGTCTTCGCCCATGTCGTACGGCCGCTCGTCACCCCGGCGGCCGAACGCCTCGCCGCGCTGCTGCCGGATGCGCCCGGCGCCGAACGGGGCGTCTGGCAGGGCGAGTTCGGGGCCTGGCTGACAGCGCAGCTGGTGCGGCTGGCCGCGCGTACCCTCGTACGGGAACTCGCCGGGGCCCGGCGCGCGGGGCGGCTTGCGGGGGCGACGCCGCGGGAGCGGTTCGCGTCCTTCGTCGCCGCCGCGGGCACCCGGCGGGGACTCGGTGAACTGTTCGGCGCCTACCCGGTGCTGGCCCGGATGCTCGGGCAGACCGCGCTGGACGCGCTGGACGCGGCGGCCGAACTGGCGGCCCGCTTCCACGCCGACCGGGACGAGCTGGTCGGCACGCTCCTCGACGGCCGCGATCCGGGCGCGCTCGCCCGCGTCGAACTCGGCCTCGGCGACGCCCACCAGGGCAACCGGTCGGTGGCCGTGCTGCGCTTCGCGGACGGCGCCCGCGTGGTGTACAAGCCGCGACCGCTCGGCCAGCACGCCCTGCTGGACGAGCTGGCGGCCTGGCTCGACACCAAGGTCCCCGATCTCGCGCTGCGCACCGCGCGCACGGTGCGCCGGGAGGGGTACGGCTGGCTGGAGTTCGTCGCCCACCGCTGGTGCCGGTCGGTGACCGAGACCGACGCCTTCTACCGCCGCCAGGGCGTGCTGCTCGCGCTGCTCTACGCGGTGGACGGCGCCGACATGCACTACGAGAACGTCATCGCCTGCGGCGACCAGCCGGTCCTGGTGGACGCCGAGACGCTGCTGCACACCGGGCTCGGGCAGGCCATGACGGCCGGCGCCGACCCGGCGGCGGACGCCCTGCACACCTCCGTGCACCGCACCTGCCTGCTGCCCCATCTGCTGATCGGCGAGCACGGCGCGCTGGACATCTCCGCGCTGGGCCGCTCCACCGACGGCACCTTCCCCAGCGAGGGGCTGCACTGGGCGGACAGCGGTCGCGACACCATGCGCGCCGTACGGGGGCCGCTGCTCAGCCCGGCCGGGCAGAACCAGCCGGTGCCGGACGGCCGTCCGCTGGACGGCGCGGACCACCGGGCCGCGCTGCTCGACGGCTTCCGCACGGCGTACGCGGCCATCGCGGCGCACGGCGGCGAACTCACCGGCGACGAGGGCCCGTTGGCGGCGGGGGCCGACGTCCCGGCGCGGCTGATCGCCCGTGCCACCCGGCTGTACGCGACCCTGCTGGAGGAGTCCACGCATCCGGCGCTGCTCGGTGACGCGCTCGCCCGCGACGGGGTGTTCGCGGTGCTGTGGACCGAGTCCGCGCACGACCGGGCCCGCTCGCGGCTCATCGAGCACGAGACGGCGGACCTGTGGCGCGGCGACATCCCCCTGTTCACCCATCGGCCGTCCGGCACAGGGGTCCGGGCGGCCGACGGGACCTGGCTGGCGGACGTGCTGCCGGAGGCGAGCCTGGCCGCGGTGCGCAAGAAGATCGCGCGGATGGACGAGATCGACTGCCGCGACCAGGAGTGGATCGTCTCGGCGACCCTGGCCGCGCGGGGCGCCTGCGACCCGGCGGACCGGCCGAGGTCGGCGCTCGCCGTCGCGCCCGTACCGGCCGTCGTGCCCGACGCCTCCCGGCTGCTGGCCGCCGTGTGCGGGATCGCCGACGACATCGCCGCCCGTGCGGTCCGTGACGGCGGTCGCGCCAACTGGCTCGGTCTGGAACGGGTTTCGGGCCCGCACTGGGCGGTGCTGCCGATGGGCGCCGGGCTCGCGCAGGGCTACTGCGGGGTCGCGCTGTTCCTCGCCCACACCGGCGCGCTGACCGGCGCCGACCGGTACACCGCGCTGGCGCGGGAGGCGGTACGGCCGCTGCCCGCCCTGCTGACGGCCCTGGCCGCCGACCCCGAGCTGGGCGCGGCGGCGGGCCCCGGCGCCTACGACGGTCTCGGCGGCATCTGCTACGCCCTGGTCCGGCTCTCGGCACTGCTGGGCGAGGAGTTGGCCCCGTGCCTGCCGGACGCGCTCACCGCGCTCGGCCACGCGGCGGCCGGCTGCACCGAGCCGGGGCTGGCGGGCGGTACGGCAGGGGCGCTGGCCGCCGCCGTCGCCGTGCACGAGGCGACCGGGACGCCGGGCGCGCTGGAACTGGCGGACGCCCTGGCGGACCGGCTGTGCCGGACGGCGGGGCCCGCGGCGGACACCGGACCCACGGACATCGGGCCCGCGCACACCGAACTCACGGACGCCGGACCCGCGCACAGGGGTCTCACGGACACCGGTCTCTCGGACACCCCGGACGCCGGTTTCGCGGACGGCGGTTTCGCGGACGGCGCCGCCGGCATCGGCTGGGCGCTGCTGCGGTACGCCGCCGCGCGGCCGGCGCGGTCCGCGGCGCACGCGAGCGCGGGCCGGGCCCTGCTCGGCGGCGCGGTCCGGCGGGCTGGGGCCGCCTCGGACCCGGATCCGTCGTGGGCCCGCGGGCTCGCCGGAGTGGCGGCCGCCGCCGCGCTCACCGAAACCCCCTCCCCCGCGGCCGAGTTCTCGCTCCGGTTGCGGGACGCGGAGGTCGGCCCCGACCTCAGCCTCGGCCAGGGTGCCCTCGGCACGCTGGACGCCCTCGCCGTCCTGGCCGAACGGGGCGACGCCCCCGCCGCCGAAGCGCTCACCCTCCGCACCGGCCAGGCGCTCGCGCTCGTCGAGGCGCAGGGCCACCGCTGCGCCACCCCCGACCACGTTCCCTCCCCCGGCCTGCTGACCGGTCTCGCCGGCATCGGCTACGGACTGCTCCGCCTGGCCCACCCCGGCACCGTGCCGTCCGCCCTGCTCCTGGCCCACCCCGGCCGGTACGGCAACTGACCACCGCACCTCCGCACCTCCTCCACCTCCGCTCCCGCCCCTCCCACGCGGGTCCATCCGAAGGGGATCACCTCATGGACAAGAACCTCGCCGCCGCCACCGACCTCACCGCCACCGCCGCCGACACCGCCGGGAGCACCGCCGACGAGCAGGACGCGGCGGGCGGCATCACCCTCAAGGGCCGCAACCGGGCCTGCGCCCGCGCGCGGGTGCTGGCCGGAATGGTCCTCACCAGCGGCCTGGTCATCACGCTGAGCACCATCGACACCTCGGTCTCCGCCCCCCGGTAGGCGACCGCCGGCCGCCACCGGCGTGATGGCGGGGGGGCGAACCCCAAGGGACCCCCCCCCTTTCTCCCCCACCAAGCGCTCTGCCCGTC
>NZ_JBWKES010000057.1:0-26689 GCF_056435325.1 Streptomyces sp. NPDC043952 | reverse complement strand
AATCCGCGCCGGCCGGACACACCCCGCGTAACCCTGGTCGGACCGACCAAGCCCAGACCGACCCACCGGCAAACAGCCTAAATCACCGGTATTGCATCTAGGTCATCGAGCGTGATGGTGCGCTCATCCACCGCAGGGTGCTCAGCCAGGCTGATCACGGCCGGCAGGAGTTCGGCGACGCGGGTGACATTAGCGTCGCCGCGGTCGAGCGGAGCGAAGGAGACCTGCGTGGGCAGCGAGCCGGGGGCGTTGACCGGCAGCCGCTCCAGCACGGCGGCCACGCGGGCCTGGTCCTCCGAGTTCAGCAGTCCCAGGCTTCGGCCGATCGTCGTGCCGATCCCGCGTGAGGGTGCGATGCCATGCAGGGTGAAATCGCCTGCACGCAGAGCGGTTTGGGAGGCGGCACGGATCTGGAAGCGCAGTTCGGTGTGGGCCGGGACCTGCATCGTGTCCTGGTCACCGACCATCAGCGTGCGGATCAGCTCCTCGTCCAGGCAGATTTCGTCGCGGCCGTCGAGCACGGCCGCCTGGGCGAGGGACAGCAGCCGCTGTTCACGCAGGGTCAGGGCCTCCCGCTTCTCGGGTTCCGCGTCGCGGTATCCGGACGGGAAGCCGAGGCCGACGTCCGGATCCACGACGTCGCGGACGGGGACGAGCGAGTTGATGCCGTACCGCTCGAAGAACCGGTTGTGGAAGTCCTTCCACGCCGGGGTTCCGAAGGGGTACGCGGTGAGCCGGGCCAGCACAGTGGCGGCCCTCTCTGCCTCGCGGGCAACCTGCGGGGCAGCGTCAGTGAGCAGTCCATGCGCAGGTCCAGCGTGACGGGCTGGGCCTTGACGGTGCTCAAAGCGGTCATCTTCTGGCGCAAGGCGGTGCGCAGGCGGCGGCCGTCTGTCGGGGCCGGTATCTGGTTGTGCTGGGCGATGGCGTCTCGGACGGCTCGCAGGTCGGCAACGAGATCGGCGCACGGCCCGGCGTCGACGGCCTCGGTCTGCTGGACGAGGTGGTCGAGGGCGTCGAAGGTGGCGGATGGCGCGTGCAGGCCGCTGATGAGCACACCGCGCTCAACCAGGCTGGTGACGAGTCCTTCTACCTGGTGAACAGGCACGTCGGTGAACTCCGCCTGCACCTGCCCGACGACTTCGGCGAAAGAGGCGGAGCTGCCGCAGCCGTGGCAGACGATGGCACTGCTCGGCTTCTACACCGGCTTGCGTTGGGGGGAACTGGCTGGTCTTCATGGCAAGCGCATCGACTGGCTACGCTCGCGACTGTTTGTGGTTGAGGCCAACGCCAACTCCGTTATCAAGGAGTACCCCAAGACCTCCAAGAGCCGCCGCGAGGTGCCTCTCCCCGAGCATGTACGCGAGGCGCTGGCCCGGCACATGCACGGCGTGACCCCGACGGAGTTGTCTTCACCACAATCACCAAGGGGCGTTCCGGGCGCTTGCTCAACGACGGCAACTGGCGCCGGCAGACCTGGTGGCCGGCGGTCCGTGCGGCGCAGTACAAGGACAGCAAGGGTCGGTTCCGTCATGTGCCGGAGTATCCGCCGCACTCGATGCGCCACACGTGCGCCTCATGGCTCGTGCAGCAAGGGGTCTCGTTGTACGAGGTGCAGCATCTGCTTGGTCACGAGAGTTACCAGACGACTCAGCGCTACGCGCATCTTGCCCCTGACTCGCATGAAGCGGTTCTCGGAGCGTGGACGAGGCTTGAGTCCCAACTGGTCGTGCCGGTCGCGTTGACTGAAGGGGCCACTTCGACTCGGACGTTGGCAGTGGCGCGGTGACTTCGGTCACGCAGATCTGGCGCTGGCGGTGCCCGTTGCCCGCCCTGATCTTGCTCGTGCAAAGAACCGCGGTTACGCAAGTCCGTGGCCCGTCCGGCCAGAGCCTAGATGCCTGCCCCCGAACCCTCTACCCCCTGACTCGCGATGACGAGCCAGGGGGTAGAGGGCGTTCTGCGGTTGGTGCGGATCATCGAGAGAGCGGGGCGCTCCAGCCGCGCGGACGGCTATGCTTCGTGATGTGGAGGTCCCACGCTGCAACGGGGCACCGACCCGCGGCGGCGCTGAGGGCCTGACGCCGGTCGAAATCTGTGACGCTCATTTGACGCTCGCCGCTCTGGGAGCCCCGGTCGAGGGTCGAGAAAACAGGGCCTGACCTGGTGTTTTCTCCCGAAGGTCTCAGGCGCACATGTTCCCGATGACGCATCATGTGGAGTGCGTGGCGATTCTGGAGCCGGTCGCGAAACGCCTCTGATCTGCTGTTTCTTGCGCCGTGTCTTCCACCTGCCGTCTCGTACGGCACCGCCGCCCACCGGGCGTGGTCCGTGCCCCCAGGGCCATGCCGTGGGATGTGGGCGTGGTCGGCCGAAAGCAGCCCTGTCGTGGTCCGATCGGTCTTAGCGTCGTGCCGTGACCACTGTTGACAATGCCGCTTACCGGTACCGCCCCGCCGTTCCCGAGGACACCGAGGCCATCAGGGCCCTGGACGGCTCCTTCATCACTGACACGGTCTTCCAGGTGAGCGTCGGCGACGAGGGGTTCGCGCTGCGGGAGATCCCCGTGGACCCGCCCCTGACCAAGGTGTTTCCCGACGACGAGTCGGACGATGACGGTGATGAGGACGATGACGGGGATTCCCGCACCTTCGTCGCCCATGGGGCCGCCGGTGACCTGGCCGGGTTCGTCACCGTCTCGTACTCCGGATGGAACCGTCGGCTGACCGTCGAAGACATCGAGGTCGCCCCGGAGCACCGTGGCCGGGGGGTTGGCCGCGCGCTGATGGGGCTCGCTGTCGAGTGCGCCCGCGAGCGGGGTGCCGGGCACCTCTGGCTGGAGGTCACCAATGTCAACGCGCCTGCCATCCACGCGTACCGGCGGATGGGCTTCGCCTTCTGCGGGCTGGACACCGCCCTCTACGACGGCACCCCCTCCGAGGGCGAGCAAGCGCTCTACATGAGCATGCCCTGCCCCTGAGCCGACAGCAGCCGGCGCACGGTCGGGGCGGCCCCGTTGCCTGGCTCGCACCTTGCGGTCAGCAGCCAGGCCGGGACTCCGTCCGGGGCCGTGGCCCGCTCGTACCACTCCACGCGCGCGTCCAGCAGTCGGCAGCCCGCCCGGCGGGCCGCGTACCACTTCCGGAAAGGGCTCGGACCGCCACACAGCCAGAGGAACGGCCCCGCTCGCCGCCAGCGCGGAGGAAGCCGCGGTCTACCGCGCGCAGGGCCGCTTCCGCCGCCCCCGGAAGACTGCGCTCCACTGATACCCCGAACGCCTCGGCGAAGTGCATCAGGCACGTCATGCGCTCGGCCTCCGGCGGCGCGCCCAGCACCGCCCGGCCCGAGTCGTGCCACACCCGGAAAGTCGGTGCATGAAAGGCGGTCGGGCGGTAAGTCGTCGAGGAGTTCGGCGAGCGCCGGCACCGGGTCGTGCGCGGGCGGCCCGGCGGGCAACCAGGTGCCGGACCGCTTCCGGTACGGATACCAGCGGCCGTCGCGTCCGTACCGCAGTTGCAGGCCCCGGCCGGACAGTGTCCAGCGGTTGTCACGGACGACCGGTTCGGGCAGCCCTTCGTCCTCCCAGCCCGTCGAGAGCGCCGTACGCGCCCGGACCATGTCGGGTCCCTCGGGCTGCCATGCCTCTTCGCGGCCCCCCGGTCCAGCCCTCCGGCCGGTCGCAGGCGTTCCGCAGCGCAGCGGGGGAAGCGGCGGGAGGGGGACGGCCGGGCGGGCGTACGCCTCGTCGGCGGGGGTCCCGGTGGCGGTCGGGTCGTCCGGCCGCGCCGCCTCCGCACCGGCCTCCTGCTCGTCCTCGCCGCCCGGTCATGGCATGCAGGAGGAGGACGGACTTCAGCTCCTCCAGGGCCGTATCCAGTCCCGGCCGCGAACCAGCAGCAGGAGCTGCGGTTCCTCGTCGAGCAGCCAGGAGAACTGGTAGCCCAGTGCGAGCGCGTGCGCGCACGGATGGTCCGGCTCGTCGCAACCGCAGTCCGGTTCCAGCTCGCCGTAGCCCGGAAGCAGGCCCAGCCGGGTGGCCTTCGGCGTCCCGTTCCTGGCCTACCGGCTGCGGACTGGGAGTCACCACAAGGGCTGCTGCTGCCATGTGCAGCCCGACGCGCCACGGACAGAATCGTTGCCGGCACCACTTCACGGTCTCCGTGCTGGCGTCGGCCGCCTTGACGTCGCGACGGTGCCTCCGGCATCACCCGCTGGAACGTCTCCCACAGTTCGTCCGGCACCAGTCGGCCGGGGATGCGTGCCCAGCCGATACCTACTCGGCCGGGCGAATGAGATGACCTCTGTGTCCGTCGCGTACTGAACCGGCTCGCCGTCGATGTTGTTCGCAGGTCGGGGCAACCGGCTGCCCGCGCCCGCTCTCTTCCTGGTCGACTCGTGGATGCGGTCGAACCGGCCCAGCCACCATTGACCAAGGGGGAAACGTTGTTCCGCAATGCCGTTGGGGCCGTGGGTGTCGCCGGTCTCGCCGCAGCAGCCTTGCTGGGAGGCGCGGCAGTGGCATCGGCCGCGAGCGCCGGCCCGGCTCCGGCCGTCCGCCTGGAGTACCACGTGGCTCAGAACCTCGCCCCGGAGGCGGGTGACGACATCTGGTTCAGCGTCGACGGCATGCCACCGGGATGGGACAAGGTCGAAGTCACCTCCCCGGCTCTCCAGGAAGCGATCACCCTGACTCCCCTGAAGAAGGGGTCGACGCAGTCGGTCCAGGTGGACGCGCCGGGAACGGACCACCGCATCCGCTCGGGCCTGCGCACGGGCACCTACCCGGTCACCGCTACGAGCCATGGCCGTGCTGTCGCGACCTTGCGGCTCAAGGTCGCGGCTGAGAACTCGGCGCAGATCGACCGGTTCGTCATCGGTCCCAGGAACGCGTACCCCGGCAGCGGCACACCCGCCTCCCTCCGGCCGGGCACTGACGTCCGGGTGGTCCTCACCGACCTGCGGGCCGCACCGGGGGAAGACGCCCTGACCGTCACATCACCCATCTTCAAAGCGCCGTTGACCATCAAGACGGACAGCCCGGACGACCCTGGCTGCAAATGTGACGACGACGGCACGGTCTACGCCGGCCACGCACGGCTGCGAGGCGACGTACCCAACGGCCGTTACACCGTGTCCGTGGTCAGCCACCATGGGCAGCAGACCACGAAGCAGCACGTCGTGATCGCCGGCCGGCCCGTCGCGGACGACGGCCCGTCCTGGGCGGTCACCGGTGGCTTCGCGGCCGCGGGGCTGGCCCTCGCCTCCGGCGGCGCGTTGGCGGTACGGCGCCGCCGCTCACGGAAGGCCGCGCCCTCCGCGTAGCGGCGGACCCGGCAGCCGCGGACCGTCCCCGGCGGCTCAAGCGGGCACCGGTGGGGCGAGCCGTGCCGGTGCGCCTCACCTTCCTCCGTTCTTCCTTCGTCTTTCTCGCGTTCCCTCCGGTCGCTTCCGGTCCGGAGGCAAGTTCGTCCATGACTCAGAAGGCATTCCTTGCGTACCTCACACAGACGAATATCGCGCCTCGTGATCCTCGCGGCCGGAGCTCTGCTCCTGACCGGAGGGGGAACCGTCGCGCAGGCCCAGGCCAGTGTCCGGGCCGCCACACCGGCGCCCCAGCTGTCCCCGGCGACGGTGCCGTCCGCCGGACCATCCGCTGGAACGTCAGCCGGACCGTCCGGTGACCCCGCGCCCTCGGCCTCCGCCGGCCCCTCGACCGGTCCCGGCACCGGGGAGCCCCCGGCCTCCCCCTCGGCGAGCACCGGCGGGTCCGCCTCGGCCGGGACCGGTGACGACGACTTTTCGGACGCGGACGCCCTCCGCTTCTGGACTCCTGAACGCATGGCCTCGGCCACCGACCCCGCACAGCCCGCGCAGCAGGCGAACCCGAGCGCCAAGGCCCGGTTGCGACGGGCGGCTTCGGCCGATCCCGGCGTGGCGGCCGACATGCCGACCGCGGAGCACTTCCTCGGGCTTCCGTCCGTCGGGACGATCTTCACCTATGACACGGACCCCACCACTCAGCAGATGCACGCCCATAAGTGCACCGCGAGCGTGGTGCAGAGCCCCGGACGCAATCTGATCCTCACCGCCGGGCACTGCGACGGGGGCAAGGCGGTCTTCGTCCCCATGTACGCCGCCGAGTACACGCTGGACAAGCAGACGTTCGGGTTCTACCGGGTCGCCAAGTTCTTCACCGACAACCGGTACGTGCATAACAGCAAGAAGCCCGTCTCCGACTTGGACTTCTCCTTCGCCTCGCTTGAGCCTTCGAAGAGCGGGCAGCAGGCGCAGGACGCGGTGGGCGCCAACACGCTGGTGCGGACCCCCGGTTACCTGAACAAGGTCACGATGGTCGGCTACCCGTCCAGCCACGACCCCGAGGACCATCCGGTGCGGTGCGCCACGCAGACGGAGGCGCTGCCCGGCTTCTACCAGATCCAGGCCAAGTGCCATGGCATGTGGGGCGGTGTCTCCGGCGGCCCCTGGTTCTCCGAGGTGGACTGGAAGAAGGGCACCGGCGAGATCATCGGGAACGTCGGCGGGTACAACGGCGGTGGCAACGACGCCGACGTGGACTGGCTCACCTACAGCCCCATGCACGGCGACTGGTTCTTCCGCCTGTACGACGAGGCCAAGAACTACCAGCACCCCTCGCACGGCAACACCTACGACCAGCCGCCGCTGCCGTACTCCATGGGCGGCGGTGAGACCTGGACCCATGCCAAGCTGCTGGCCTCGGGCGAGTACACCGGCGACGGCAAGGGCGACCTGATCGTGGTGTGGACCGATGGCGAGGTCACCCTGTACACCGGCGACGGCAACGGCGGCTTCACCGGCGAGCGCCAGTTGGCCGCGCCCCACGGCGTCTGGCAGGACGTCAAGTCCATCACCGGCGGCGACTTCTCCGGCGGCAACGGATCGGACCTGCTGGTGGTATTCAACTCCGGCGAGGTCAGGCTCCTCCCCGACGTCGGTACCAACGGTATGGGCGGCGGTATCAAACTGGCCGACGCCGGATCCGTCTGGAGCCACGCCGACCAGATCACCGGGGGCAGCTTCGGAACCGCGAAGTACGTCAGCGACCTGCTGGTGCGCTGGAGCGACGGCGAAGTGACCGACTACACCGCCGTCGGCGACAAGGGTTTCGGCACCGAACACCAGCTGATGAAGCCGAACAGCGCCTGGAAGGACGCCACCTTGGTGACCGCGGGCGACTTCACCGGCGGCGACAACTGGGACGCCCTGGTGCGCTGGTCCGACGGACACGTCTCCCAGTTCCAGGAGACGGGCCCCGGCGGCCCCGGCAAGGAGGTCCAGATGGCTCCGGCCGGCAGCGTCTGGTCCCATGACTCGGTGATGACAGCGGGCAGCTACGACTCCAACGGCTGGCCGGACGACCTCGTCGTCCGCTGGTCGGACGGGGAGACCAGCCTGTACACCCACACCGGCGCCGCCTTCGGCACCGAGCACATGCTCGTTCCCCCGAAGTAGCCGGCCCACAACCCGCCCCGCGGCAGAGACGATCCGGGTGACCGAACCCACCGCGCCACCCGGATCCCCCGGCCGGAGCACCGACGGAAGTGCTCCGGCCGCACCGACCGTTCCTCTGCCTGCTGCAAACCCTCCGAGTTCCTGCTTCAAACCCTCCTAGACCGTCCACGCCGCCGACCGGTACGCGCGGGAAGTCGCCCGCGCGGCCCGTCAGCCACTTCTCGCCGTTGCGCGACTCCGGTTCGCCGGAGAGGACGCAGAGGGACTCCGGCAGCGCCCGGTGGCCGACCTGGCCACCGGGCCCGGTGGTCAGGTGAACAGGGAGGTCAGCGCGGGCTCGCCCGCGAGGATGCGCCAGGCGGGGACCCGTACCGTCCGGGTCACGGGGCCCGGTTTGGCTCCGTGGCCTCCGGAGGGCAGTCCGGTGAGCAGGTCGCCGCGGGCGTGGGTCAGCCGCAGGTGCCGTGCGGGGTCCGTGCCGGGCGCCGGGCCGGGGTCGATCAGGATCGCCGTGTTCTCTCCGGCGTCGGTGAACAGCAGGTCCACCGGGTGGCCGCCCACCAGAACGGCCCGCTCAAGATCGGTGATGCCCCGCCCGGCCAGGTACCGCTGGAGGCGGTCGGCGAGATCCTCGCGGGCCCCGGTCGCCGGGCCGGGCGCGCCGGCCTCGGCCGTCGTACCCTCGCCGGCCGCTCCCAGCGGCACCGCACGCGCCGCGAGAAGGGCGGGCAGTCCGCTCTGGCCCTGCCAGAAGGCGCGGCAACCCACCGCGATCAGCTGCGACTTGGCCCGAGTGACCGCCACGTTCCACAGGTTGACCTGACTCGCGACCCAGTGCGTCGTCCGGGGCGGGGTGTTGTGCGCCGCCACCGGGCTGAGCACCATCACGTCCCGTTGTCCGCCCTGGAAGGTGTGGACGGTGCCGACCCGGACGCGGTCGTCGTCCCGCCACATCCGGGCCAGTGCCTCCTTCTGCGCCCGGAACGGCGTGACCACGCCCACCGTCGCGTCCGGCGGAAGACCCGCCAGCAGTCCGTCGACCACGCGCCGGACGGCCTCCGCCTCCGCCGCGTTCCGCCAGGACCGCCCGTCGCCGCCGCGCGCCGATTCCCCGGACGGTACGTCGACCCAGCCGAGCACCGGCGCCGGGTCGGCCGCCCCCACCGGGTCGTGCGCCGGCACCTGCCGCCGTACGTCGGTCAGCACCCGCAACCGGCCGCCGTAGCAATGGCAGTTGACGACGTCCGCGATCCGCGGATGGCAGCGGTAGTGCTCGTCCAGGAGCAGCGCGCCCTCGCCGTGCTGCTCGGCCGCGTGGTACGAGGAGTGCACGTGGTAGGTGAGGCGGTGGTGCTCCAGCTGCGCGGCGCTCAGCCCGGCCCGTATCCGTGCCTGGCGCTCCTGCTGCGGCGGCACGCCGGGGATGTGCCCGAGCTGCATGGGGTCACCGATGATCAGCGCGCGGCGGGCCCGGAACAGCAGCGGCAGCACCGCCGGGATGGAGCACTGGCTGGCCTCGTCGATGACGACGAGGTCGAACAGCTTCGGAGCCAGCTCCAGTTGACGCACCGAATGCGTGCTGACGGCCCATCCCCTGATGTGCTGCATCAGGTTCTTCTGGCTGCGCTGGTAGCCGGAGCGGCGGCGGAGCGCCTGGAGCCGCTGGTTCATGAGCGCGTCGGCGCGGTTCAGCGCCTCGGCGGACAGCGCGCGGGACAGTTCCGCCGACAGCTCGGACAGGGCGTCCGCCGTCTTCAGCCGGGACGCCTTGAGCCCTTCCTCGTCCCACTGTCCGTGCCGGTGGACGAGTTCCCGCAGCTCACGCTCCACGGACACGATTTTGGCCAGGGACTCCAGCAGCGCGGGCGGCACGGGCCGCTCCGTCGCCCACGCCGGCCATGCCGTGCCGGACCCCTCGGGGCGCTCCGTCACCGCCGCGACCAGCGCGGCGAGCGTCCGCCCGCGCCGCCACGCCCCCAGCTGCCACCGGCGGGCCCCGGCCGTCTTCCGCGCCCGCTGCGCCCACCGGCCCAGCGGGGCCGGGCCGTCCGCGGCCCAGGCCCCTTCGAGCAGGGTCAGGGGCAGTTCCAGGGCCGCGGCCCGCTCCTCCCGGTCGCGGAGCAGCTCCAGCAGCCTGCCCTCCTCGGCGACACGCTGTGCCGCCCGGGTCCGCAGCCGGTCGGCCGTTTCCCGTGTGTTGCGCAGCGCGCCGCCCACGGTGGCCGATCCGCGCGGCGGCGCCCCGGCCGGTTCGGCGAGCAGCCGCTCCAGTTTGGCCGCCTCCCGCTCCAGCGCCTCCACGTTGCCCGTGCGCATCAGCAGTCCGGGCGCGATGTCGTCGCAGCGCTGGGCGACGACGTTCACGGCCTCGTTGTTCGTGGAGGCGACCAGCACCGACTGCCCCGCGGCGACGCAGGTGGTGACGACCGCCGTGACGACCTCGCTCTTTCCCGTGCCGGGCGGCCCGGTCGCCACCGTCAGCGGCTGGGTCATCGCCGAGGAGATCACCAGCTCCTGGCTTTCGTTGCACGGCCCCGGAGCGACCGGCGTCACCGGGCTCGCCGCGGCGGCCGGGGCCTGTCCGGTCCCGCCGTTCAGCAGCGCGTCCAGGGCGGTGCCCTCGATCTGCGCGGTCCGCGTCGAGATCTGGAGCAGGTTGTCCACCAGCGCCTGGGTGGCCATGGCCTCCGCGCCCGAAGGCACCAGCAGCACCGCCGCGTTGTGCGCGCCGGGCCGCAGCGCCTGCAGCACCGTACGGTCGCTCAGCGCGGCCGGGTCCAGCGGTTCGAGTTCCGGCAGCCCCAGCTCGTCCAGCAACTCCCTGATGGCGCGCAGCATCTGGGCGCGGTTGCCCTCCTGCCAGGCCGGCTGCCAGCGCGCGACCAGGTCGGCCGCGTCACCGGCGTCCAGCAGCTCCGAGACGACGCCGCTGTGCAGGGACGGCACCCCGCTGGGCCGGAGCACGTCCCGGCCCTCCTCGTCCGGCGCCAGCTCCATTCTGCTGGATGAGCAAGGGCGCCAGCTCCACCGTCGCGCGCCGCCCCCGGCCGCCGTCCCGCGCGGGCAGGGTGATCGCCGGATAGCCGTACCAGTACTCCTGGCGCGAGCCCGCCTCGGTGCCCGAGCCGCCGTCCTGCGGCCGGGGCAGCGCTCCGGGCGCAAGGATGTGCGGTCCGCGTCCCGACTGGATGGTCTCCTCGCCCTTGGCCAGCAGGAAGTACTTCTTGTCGCGGCCGCCGTCCCGGTCCGGCCGCATCGCGGCCGCCGCCTGCGCCGTGAGGCAGTCCGCGTAGTAGCGCAGCAGCCGCCGGCGGTCGACACCGTCCCGTTCGTCCGCCTCGGCCAGCTCGCGGGCCTTGAGCAGCGCGGGGGAGTGGTGGACGGTTCCCAGGGCGTCCTGGGGGAGCGCGGGGAGCCGTACCGGCCGGGCCACCGAACGGGCGAAGGGAAGGCTGCGGGTGGCCCTGATCGTGGACTTGGTGGGCCGCTGCTCCTCCGGCACGCCGTCGCCGGTCATCTGGGCGGTCAGGTAGTCGAAGAGGTCGTCCGGCGTGATCCAGCCGCCGTCCTTGATCCGGCCGTTGCGCAGCCCCTCGACGATCTCCCCGGTGAACCGGGAGGTGCCGAGGCTGGATCCGGGCGGTGCCATCGCGGAGGCCGCCTGGAGGGCGTCGGACGCGGTGATGAAGTACACGCCGGTCGGCCGCAGCAGGGTGCTCGGCGCGGGCCGGTCCGGTTCCCCCGATGGGCCCTTGGCGGTCCAGCCCTGGACGACGGACCCGCTGGAGCAGCAGTCCAGCAGGACCAGTTTGGAGGCCGCCCGGCAGGACTGGAGCATCCGCTCCAGGAACTCCGCCGGTACGGCCGTGCCCGGCAGGTCGGCCGGGTCGGTGTCCCGCGTCAGGAAGTACAGCTGGCCGTCCTGCTCGCAGTACTCGCCGTGCCCGCTGAAGTAGAGCAGCGCGGTCTCACTGGGCTGCCGAGCCTCCAGGAAGGACTCGACGGCGTGCAGCATCTCCGCCCGCGTCGGCTCGGCGGCCAGCGCGCACTCGTTGTACATGCCGATCTCGGTGTTCTCCAGCACCGCCCGCATGTAGTGCAGATCGGCGCGTACGGCCGGGAGGTCGGCGTAGGCCTCGCTGTCGTACGTGGAGACGCCGACGAGCAGCGCGTACCGGTCGTTGTCGGTCATCGGCGCTCAGCTCGCGGGGGTGCCGTCGTCGCCGTCGTCCGCGAGGAACCGCTCGACCAGGGTGTCGTCTTCGCGGGCCTCCTTGCCGGTGATGTGCAGGGTCGCGCCGTCGGGCCGCCTGACCACGATGGTGCGCTGGGGGACCCGCGCCAGCCACGTCTGCACCAGCGCGACGACGAACGAACCGGCGCTCAGCAGCAGCCCGACGGTCTCGGCGGACGGCCCGCCCTTGTCGGTGGCTCCCACCGCTATGTCGCGCTCCGGAAGGTCGAGCCTGGCGGTGGGGTCCACCTCGCCGAGCGCGGCGAGCAGCTCGCGCGCGTCCTTGCGGGCGCGCAGCGGATCGTCGTCGACGACGGAGATCAGGTATCCGGTGTGGTTGTCGGGCATGGCGGTCTCGTACTTCCCCTGAATTCACCGGCTCCTTGCCGGGCGAACGACACTAGCGCCCGGCACTGACAATGGGCCCCCGCGCCGGTCCGCCGCCCCTGTCGTTGGCGGGAAACCGGCCGACGATGGCCGGGCGCGTGCCTCGCGGCAGGCGCGACCCGGTCATGGACGAGCGCTCGGAGAGTGGGCCGGCGCCCTGCCCCCGCCCCCGGCCACGCCGTGGCGGCGCCCGGCGAGGCGCCGGCCGGCCGCGGACCGCGGCTGCGAGCAGCCCGGCATGCTCCGGGGCGGCTTCAGACCCGGACGCCGAACATGAACGGGCCGCCGATGGTGTCCATGGACTCGTACCGTACGACCGTGCCGGTGCGCGGGGCGTGCAGGATCTGGCCGTTGCCCGCGTAGAGGCCGACGTGGTGCAGGTCGTTGAAGAAGAACACCAGGTCACCGACCTGGAGTTGGCTCCGGGTGAGGCGGGTCCCGATGCCCGCCTGCTCCTCCGAGGTACGCGGTATGTGAACGCCGGCCTGTGCGTAAGCCCAGGAGGTCAGGCCCGAGCAGTCGTACGAGGCGAGGCCGGTGGCGCCGCGGAAGTACGGCTTGCCGAGCTGGCTCCGGGCGGCGGAGAAGGCGGCGGCGGCCCGGCCGGAGGCGGAGCTGTCGTCGCCGAGCCGCACCCGCTCGGTGGCGGAGCGGCCGGCCCGCTGCTGGTCCTCGGCGAGGGCCGACTTCTCCTTGGCCGTAAGCGAGTTGAGCAGCTTCTGCGCCTTGGCGAGCTTGCCCTGCATCTCCTGCTTCTTCTCGCCCAGCTCGGTGCGGGTGGCGGCGAGGTCCATGAGCTTCTCGGTCGCCTCGGCGCGCCGCTGGGCGAGTTCGCGCTGCTTGCCCTGGATCTGCTTCAGGGCGGCGAGCTGCCGGCCGCTCAACTGGTCGAGCGTGGCGGCCCTGTCCAGGAAGTCGTCCGGGTCGGCGGAGAGAAAGAGCTGGACCGAGGCGTCGATGCCGCCGGAGCGGTACTGCGCACTGGCCAGCGAACCCAGCCCGTCGCGCAGCTTGTTCAGCTCCTGCTGGCCGCGGGCGACGCCGTCCTGGATCGCCGAGATCTCCTTCTGGAGCTTCTGCTGCCGCTCCTTGGCGCCGTTGTACTTCTCGGTCGCCTGCTCGGCCTGCTCGTAGAGCTTGTCGACCTTCGCCTTGACCTCGTCCTTGCCGGGCTTCGTGCCCGGAGCGGCGTTGGCGGCCTGCGCGCTCAGGGCCACGGCAGCCGCCGCCGCGCCGGTCAGGACGGTGACACGCGTGCGGCTGGGCTGCTTGGGTCGACGATGGGAGGCCACCGGGGGAACTCCTTGCTCCTTCGGCCGCCTGCCGGAACCTGCGGTGGGCGGGGCCCGCCGCTGTCACTCCGTCTGAGTGAGCCTTGAACGGGGGTTGGAGCCTGACCTTAATGAATTTCTTACCTTTGGATCAAACGTTTGGGTGGAAAGAGTGGCTGTGCGATGGCTACGGGCCTCACCGGGTGGTCGTGGCCTCGTCCAGGGCCGTCAGAGCCGCGGCGGCCTCCGCCTGGCGGGGGCTGCGCAGGTCGGTGAGTTCGTCGCGGGCGGCGAGCAGCGTCGGCCGGGCGTCCGGGTGGCCGAGGGCGCTGAGGACATGACCCAGGTCGAGACGGGCCGGGCCGGCCCAGGCCGGCATCTGGGCGGTTTCGAAGGCGGCGAGGGCCTGGCGGAGCGGGGCCTCGGCCTCGGCCCAGCGCTCCAGTGCGGCCAGATCGTTGCCGATCTGCTGGCGGGCGACCGCGTGATACAGCGCGATCAGCTCGTCCGTGCGGCCCGGAACCCCCGCCCGGCAGATCCGCTCGCTGCGGCGGTGGGTCTCCAGGGCCCCGGCCGGGTCGCCGGCCTGGCGGAGCAGGGTGCCCAGGGAGTTGAGGATCGTCAGCTCGGCCAGCCGCGCCTGCGCGGACTCCTGCGGGGCCAGGCAGTCGGCCGCCGCGCGCAGCCGCGCCTGCGCCTCCGGCACCCGCCCCTGCCGGTGCAGCGCGCCCGCGCCGTAGCCGAGGGCCCACCCCTCCTGGAGGCCGTCCCCGCACTCGCGGGCCGCCACGAGCGCGGCGTCGGCGGCGGTCAGGGCGGTGTGGGGGTCGTAGACGCACATGTTGCGGGCCCAGGCGAGGTAGTTGAGGTGGATCGCCTCGTCCCGCCTGCTGCCCAGCAGCCGGGCGGAGTCGGCGGAGCGCTGGAACACCTCCACCCACTGCTCCCAGTGCTGGTTGAGGTCGGAGAACCAGTGCATCGCCTGCGCCGCGTCCAGGACCTGCCGGTGCCGGCCGGTGTCATGGGCCCGGCGCAGCGCGGCGAGCCACTGGGCACGCTCGGCCTCCAGCCAGGCCCGCGCCTCCTCACGGCCGGCGGGGGCTCCGTCCGGGTCGGGATCGCCGTAGGGGGCGGGGGTGCCGTGCCGGGCGGGAGTGGCATACGGGTCGGAAGCGGCTTGCGGGGCGACGGGCGCCTGTGGGTCGAAGGGTGCCGCTGAGCCCGCGGTCACCCGTGGGTCCGTCGTCACCCGCCCGTCCCCGTCCCGCTCCCCGTCGCCAGGCGCCGCGTGCCGGTCGTGCTCCACGTCGAAGTGCAGCGCGGCGGCGGTCGCCCGGCGCAGCATCCAGTGGGCGGTCCGGTCGAGGGCGGCGTCGCGGATCTCGGGGCCGTCCTCGATCGCGACCTGCTCGGCCGCGTAGAGCCGGAGCAGGTCGTGGAAGCGGTACCGCTCGGCGGCGGCATCGCTCTGGAGCAGCCCGGCGTCGGTCAGTTCCTCGGCGCAGGCGACCGCCTCGTCGTACGGCAGACCCGCCAGGAGCGCGCCGGTCTCCGGGCTGAAGTCCGCTCCGGCGGCCAGCGCGGACCGGCGCAGAAACTTCCGTGCGTCCGGCGCGAGTTGACGGTACGAGAGGGCGAACGCGGCCCGTACCCGCAGGTTTCCGGCCTGGAGTCCGTCCAGCCGGCGGCCCTCGGCGGCGAGGCGGGTGACGAGCTTGCCCAGGCGTTCGTGCGGGCGGCTGAGGAGTCGTTGCCCGGCGATCCGGACGGCCAGCGGCAGGTGTCCGCACAGGTCGGCGAGGTCGCGCGCGGCCTGCGCCTCCGCCCGCACCCGTTCCGGACCGATGATGCGGGACAGGAGCTCGACCGCCTCCTCGCGCCGCAGCAGGGCCAGATCGGTGCGGTGGACGGCTTCCAGACCGGCCAGGGAGTGCCGGCTGGTGATGATGGTCAGCGCCGGTCCCGTGCCCGGCAGCAGGGGGCCGACCTGGGCCTCGTCGACGGCGTTGTCCAGCAGCAGGAGCATGCGCCGCTCGCCGGCCAGGGAGCGCCACAGGCCCGCGCGGTCGTCGGTGCCGGCCGGTATCGCGGCGTCGGCGATGCCCATCGCGGCCAGCAGCCGGGCGAGCGCGTCGCGGGGTGTGGTCGGCTCGGGATCCATGCCGTGCAGGTCCAGCGCGAACTGCCCGTCCGGGAAGTGCGGGGCGAGGCAGTGCGCGGCGTGTACGGCGAACGCGGTCTTGCCCAGGCCGGGCTGACCGGCGACCACGGTGACCGCCGGCCGGCCGGGACCGGCGTCCTGCGCCAGCTCCAGCAGCCGGGCCAGGGCCGTGCCGCGGGCGGTGAAGTCCTGGATGTCGCGCGGCAGCGCCAGGGTGCCAGGACCGGTGGGACCGGTGGCCGTCCGGGGGCGCGGGCGGCCCGCGGCAGCGGACTTCTCCAGATCCGCCGCCTCGTCGTCGTCCAGTCCCAGGGCCTCGGCCAGGACCTGGACCGTACGGCGCTGGGGCCCTCGGGTGCGCCCGCGCTCCATGTCGGCCAGGGCCCTGACGCTCACCCCGGCGGTGTGCGAGAGCGCCTCCTGGCTCAGTCCGGCTCGGGTCCGCAGGTGGCGCAGCCGCTGTCCGAAGTCTCCCGTGAGAGGCGTGCCGTCGCGCACCGTCGAAGCCCCGATCGTCCGGCTCGTCCGGTTGCGAGCCCCCGGCAGAAGTATGGCGGACGGCAGTTCTGCCGGGGGAACCGCCTGGGACGCGGGGGCCGGAGCTGGTGAACTCAACGCAGGGCACGGACCGCCGAGTTGCCGGGGTGTGCGCGCCGGTTCCGGCGAGTTCGCGTGCATCCCGCCACCCGGCTCCACCCGCCCCGCCGTACGGCTCCGCACCACCCCGCGCTACGGCTCCGCACCGCCCCGGCCGTACGGCTCCGCACCACCCCGCCGTACGGCCTCGCACCACCCGGCCCTACGGCCTCACACGCCCCGCCGTCCGCCTTCGCGCATCCTGCCGTCCGACTAACGGCCGGGAAGGGCGAGGGGTACGGCGGGACACGCACGGCACGAACCTCGGCCGAGGCCACCGAGCCTCGGCCCTTCACCACTCACGCCACTCACGGGGGAACTCTCCATGAACACGCTTCGCCGCACCGCCCTGCTCGCCGCCGCGGGCACGGCCCTCGCCCTGTCCCTCACCGCCTGCCAGGGCGACGGGGACGCCAAGTCGGCGCCCACACCTGCCTCTTCGGTCTCCGCCCAGTCGCCGGGCGGCAAGGGGAGCGACGCGTCCGGTACCACGGGATCGGCCAACTCGGACGGTTCGAGCGGAGCTTCCGGCTCGACGGAGGCGAACGGCTCCTCGGGATCGGCCGGTTCCTCCAACGGCACCAAGGTCACCGGCGGCTCCACCGGCACGTCCGGCACGTCCGGGGAGCAGGTGAACGCCTCCACCCCGGTCTGCGCCGCACGGGACGTCCACATCACCGCGGCCGTGCAGGGCGGCGCGCCGTACACCCACATCGTCCTCACGGCGAAGAACACCTCCGGCCACTCCTGCCGGATGACGAGCTTCCCGCACATCCAGTTCCTGGAGAGCCACAAGCAGGACGTGCCGGCCGTCGCCAAGAGCAAGCCGGAGGCACCGGTCGTGCTCGCGGCGGGAGACCCGGCCTACGCCCTGGTCAAGCTGTCTGACGGCGGGCGCGAGGAGGACAACGAGCCCGTGTCGGCGTTCTCCGTCATGCTCGCCGGCGACCCGACGGTCATCGCGGTCACCGCGCCCGGCGGCGCCGGTATCGCCGTCGACCCGGCCAAGGCCCTCACCGGCTACTGGACCCCCGAACTCCGCAACGGCGCGGACGACTTCTGAGCCCCTGCGGGGGAGGGCATGGCGGGCCGGGGGCTCGTCACGTACCCATGGTCACACCGGCGTCGGCGCCACGCTCCGGGCCCACGCCGGTGTCGCCAGTGCCGCCGGTGCCGCTGGTGTGACCGCGCGCCCGCATCACGGCACCACCCCCCCCACACCCTCGCCACCCCACAACCTCACCCACTAATTGGCGAACAACCCTTCCCCCAACGCCCGTTGGCGGTCGAAGCCGGGCAGGATCAGGAACGTCGCACTGGCCGTCGTCGTCGTGAACCCCAGCAGCGCGTCGGCCACGTCCATGTGCGTGAGCGTGGCGGTGAACGTCCGCAGGTCGTTCTGGAAGCTGATGAACAGAAGACCGGGGGCGGGCGCGTCGATGCTGTAGGAGCGGCGGAGCATGAGGCCGACGCCGACCACCGTGGCGTGTGCCCTGCGCACATGGCCGTCCGCGGGGACGAGGTAGCGGCCGTCGGGGGTCTTGGCGCCGAGGTCCGGGCCCCCGGCGACCGTGCCCCCGGAGAGCGGCACCCCGCTGGCCCGGCGCCGCCCGAAGACCGCCTCCTGCTCGGCGACGGACAGCGCGGCGAACCGCGGCAGGTCCAGCTCCATGCGCCGTACGACGGCGAGGGTGCCCCCGGCGACCGCGGGCGGCCCGGCCAGCCACAGGTCGCGCCGCTGTTCGGCGTCGGTGTGCGGGCCCACGATGCCGTCGATGAAGCCGAGCAGGTTGCGCGGCGCGGCGAGATCCTTGCCCACGGGCACGTCCGGACCGCGGCGCCCCGACTGCCGCCAGCGTTCCCGGACCCGGTCGCCGGCCCGCTCCAGGAGCGCGGCGGCGGCGACCGGGACGACCAGCGGGTCGCTCGCGCAGATCTGGAGCAGCAGGTCACCGCCGCGCTCGCGGGGGGTGATCCGTTCGCGGGAGAACCGCGGCAGGTCGGCCGTGCCGGGCAGGCCGGCCGCGCCGGGCAGGGCGGCACCGGCCGCGCGCACCAGCCGGGGGCCCACGCCGACGGTCACGGTGAGGTCGCCCGGAGCCAGGCCCAGCAGCCGGGGATCGGTCCCCGCCGTCAACGTACGGATGGCCGCGCCGAGTTCGGCCAGCAGCGGGCCGGGGTTCACGCCCGTACCGAGGTCGGCCACCACGACCAGCAGATTGCCCTGGGCCGGCTGGGGAAGCGCGACACCCGCCTGATGCCGGCCCAGCGCCGGGACCGGAGCTGGAGACGCCGGTGCCGCCGACGCGCCGTGCCGCCCGGAGCCGGCGGACTCCGCCGTGCACCCGGCCGCGAGACCGGCGGCCATCAGGGCACCGGTGGCATCGAGGAACGCGCGGCGTGACGGGCGGTGATCGGCTCGGCGCATGGAGTGCAGGGTGCCACACCGGAAACGCCCATGCTGGTCAACTCCCGTATTCCGGCGCGGAATTCGCGCCGCTGCCAGACTGGGACCATGCCTCGATCAGCTCCTCTTCGCGTGATGGCGGCGCTGGCGCTCGGCGCGCTCGCCCTGGTGGCCGGCTGCGGCGGTGGCGGCGACGGCGGCTCGGGCAAGGGCCGGCGGCCGGAGGGCGCGCGGGTGACGATCCGCGTGCCCTCCGACGCCCCGACCATCTCGGCGGCGGTGTCCCTGGCCCGGCCCGGTGACCTGGTCCTGGTCGCCCCCGGCGTCTACCACGAGTCGGTGCGGATCAGGACGCCGCGCATCACCCTGCGCGGCACCTCCCGCGACAAGGTCGTCATCGACGGGCGGCTGCGCCAGCCGAACGGCGTCGTCGTCGCGGCGCCCGGCGTGGCCGTCGAAAACCTGACCGTGCGGAACAACACGCAGAACGGTGTGCTGGTGACCGGCTCCGCGGCGGCGGTCGCCGGACTGCCGGGCCGCAGCGGCGGCTACGACACCGGGGACGAGCCCGTCACCTTCCTGAAGTCCTTCCTGGTCTCGTACGTGACCGCGACCCGCAACGGGCTGTACGGCATCTACGCGTTCTCCGCCCAGAACGGTGTCATCGAGCACTCCTACACCTCGGGCGGCGCCGACTCGGGGATCTATGTCGGACAGTGCAAGCCGTGCCGCGTCGTGGTGCGCGACAACATCGCCGAGCTCAACGCGGTCGGGTACGAGGGCACCAACGCCGGCGGCGACCTGTACGTCGTCGGCAACCGCCTCACCGGCAACCGCGTCGGTCTGACCACCGACTCCGACCACCAGGAGAAGCTGCTCCCGCAGCGCGGCGCCGTCGTCGCCGGCAACCTGATCGCGGACAACCAGCAGGCGCGGACCCCCGAACAGGCCGACGGCGGCTGGGGGATCGGCATCGGTGTGGACGGTGGCGGCGACAACCGCTTCCTCCGCAACCGGATCACCGGCAACAGCAACGCCGGGCTGGTGATCACCGCGACCGCCGACGTGCCGCCCGACGGCAACCGGATCACGGACAACACCTTCGCCGCCAACGGCGTCGACATCGGCTGGACGTTCCCCACCGCGACCCACGGCAAGGGCAACTGCCTGCACGGCAACACGCTGCGTACGACCGTGCCCGCACGGCTCGCGGCGACGGCGTCCTGTCCGCTCGCCCCCGACTCACCTACACCGTCCGGCAGTTGGCGGTCCCCGTCGGCCCCCGGAGGCATCCCGTTCACCGAGGTGGCCGCGCCCGGCCCGCAGCCGCAGTTCCCGCGTGCCACCACCACCGGCGCCACCGAGCTGCCGGCCGTGCCCGCGCTCCCGGACCTCACCCGCGTCCCGCTGCCGCCGCCGTCCCTGCTCGCCGACGCGGCGCGGGTGCACACCTCTTGAGCGGGTCGACCGGCGATCGGGCCGGCCAGGGGAGCGGGCGACTACCCCGTCGCTGAAATGCCGGGCGCGGGCGACTACTCCGTCGCTGGTATGCCGGGCGCGGGCGACTGCCCCGCCGCCGACATGCCGGGCGCGGACCGGACGGGTACGTATTTCCGGGTGTCGAAATCGATGACGACCGGCCGCGACTCGGAGGCCACACCGACCCGCACCCGGTACATCGTCCCGTCCGCACCGATCCAATAGCGCACGCTGTCCCCGGTTTCGGATTCGAGGGCGGTCGAATTCCCGGATTTGGCATGCGCGTTCGGGCCGGTCATGATCTCCACCGAATGGCCGCGCACCGTGTCCCGTCCGGCCATCGCCGCGCCGTTCTGCGGCAGCAGCTCCGCGTTGTCCGGCCGGTCGCTGCCCAGGCCCAGCGCGATGGCCAGCGAACTGTCCAGTGCGCTGCCGGACTTCAGGAGCGGGCGGCGGTACCAGCCGGACGCGGGCGGCACGGGCGGCGCCGAGTCCGGGGCACCGGTCATGGGGTGGACGAGCACGGTGGCGGCCGTCCACTGGATCAGCCCGTCGCTGGACGTGTCGCGTCCGGTGCCGCGCACCACTCCGTACCCGATCCCCGCGCGGTAGTCGACGGACCCGGTGACGACCAGCCCGCCGGCGGTGCCCGGCACGGTGATCGTCACCGCGCGTCCGCCCGCCTGGTAGTTGAGGAAGCGTGTGACCGCCAGCCGGTTCGCCTCGTCCGGCGTCAGCGGCCGCCGGCCGGCCGGGCCGCCACTGCCAAGGAGGGCGAACGCCGCCGTCGCCGCCGCGGCGGCGACCCCGCCCGCGATCCACGGTAATCGCGGCCACCGGCGGCGCCCATCCGCCGCTCCCCGCCCAAGGCCCCGCTCGTTTTCCCCGGTCCGCACGCGTCTCTTGGTCCACACGCGGCGCGACGCTAACAGCTTTTGCCGGAGCGTCTCCCATTTCCCCGTTTCCATGTTCTGACGAGCCGTCAACTTGTACTCTCCATACGGGGGTTGCCGTCATTTCGCCGAGTCGGGCGACGACGCAGACAACGCAAAGGAATGCGATGCCATTACGTAGGCTGCTGCGGGTGGGGCTGTCCGGTCTGTTATTGATGGGCGGCGCCACCGGTACGATCGCGACGGGCGCCGGGCAGGCCGGCGCCGCCACCACCGACGGCACACTGACCGTCGAGACACTGCGGGACTTCTTCGGCACCGGCGTCATCAACACCACCATGGACGTGCCGCAGCGCGGCATGAAGGTCGACGTCACCGACCCCGCCGGACACCACGTCACCGGCGTCACCGACGCCACCGGAAAAGTCGCCGTCCAGCCGTCGGCCGAACTGACCGGCGGCCGGTACCGCGTCGACGTCAGCGTCCCGGCGCCCTACAGCGGCTACCTCCGGGCCGCGCCGGCCTCGACGGCGGCGAACCACTTCGACAGCTTCACCTCGTTCGTGGACGTCTCGGGCGGCAAGGACGCCTCGGTGATCACCGGCGTCTGGGACGCGGCCGACTACGCCCTGCCCAACTCCCGCTACTTCGTGCCGATCCAGAACGGCGGCAGCGGGACGGACACCCGCTCCCTGGTGGCCTTCGGCACCAGCGCCCGCGGCAACTGCCCCGACAAGACGGCGTGTCCGGCCGTACTCGACACCCAGGACCAGGTGGGCACCACCTTCGGGCTCGCCTACGACAAGGACCGACAGCGCCTCTTCCAGGCCGAGTTCGCCCGCCGCTACACCAAGTACGGTCCCGACGGCGGCGACGCGATCTACACCGTGCCGGCCGCCGGCGGGGGCGCCCCGAAGCTGTTCGCGAAGGTGCCGGGCGCCTCGGTCACCCCGCACGACACCGCGCGCCTGATCAAGGACGCGGGCTTCACCGACGCGCCGGGCAAGGAGAGCATCGGCGGGCTGGCCCTGTCCGAGGACGGCTCGACGCTGTACGCGGTGAACCTGCGCACGCGGGCGCTGGTGAGCTTCGACGCGACCGGGACGCGGGCCCCGGCGCCCAAGGCGACCGTGCCGATCCCCGATCCGGGCTGCGCGGCCTCCGGCGACTGGCGGCCCTTCGGTCTGACCACGCACGACAACACCCTGTACGTCGGCGGCGTGTGCGACGCGGAGAGCACCCGGAAGCGCGACGACCTGAAGGCCGTCGTCTACGCCTACGACGGCAAGCGGTTCACCCCGGTGCTGACCCACACGCTGACCGACCAGCGCGGCGACGTGCTCAGCAGCGACGCCGCATTCCCGCAGGCCCACTTCTGGAACCCGTGGAACGGCAGCCTGAAGGACTGGGACAGCTTCAAGCTGAACGGCACGATGATCGACCCGCAGCCGGAACTCGCCAGCATGGCCTTCGCCCGCGACGGCTCGCTGATCCTCGGCTTCCGCGACCGGTTCATGGACATCGTCAGCTGGGGCGGCCTCGACCCCAGGCCGTCGAACGACGACCCCGAGAACGGCATGTCCGGCGGCGACATCAACATGGCCTGCGCCAAGCCCGCCGGCGGGTACGACTGGGAAGGCACCGGCGCCTGCCCCGACCACGCGGCTTCCGCCGCCGACGGCGCCGAGGCACCGGGCGTCACCGAGTACTTTCCGGGCGACTTCTTCCCGAACGGCGGCTCCGCGACACAGCCCGGACCGCACCAGGAGTCCTCGCTGGGCTCGGTCGCCTACATCCCGCAGCAGCAGTGGGTCGTCAGCACGCAGATGGACCCGACCGGCAACGTCATCACCGACGGCACCGGCTACTACGACATCAGCACCGGCGCCGGACCCGGCAACGACCCGGCCGCCAACGCCTACCAGTTCATTGGCCCGAACCAGAACGGGTTCGGCAAGGCCGGCGGCCTCGGCGACATCGCGTACGCCGCGGCGAACGCGCCGGTCCAGATCGGCAACGTGGTGTGGTACGACGGCGACCACAACGGCATCCAGAACGCCGGGCAGGTGCTGCTGCCGGGCGCGACGATCGACCTGCTGGACGCCCACGGCAAGCGGGTCGCCAGCACCAAAACGGATGCCGACGGCGAGTACTACTTCGGCGGGGTCGGCGCCGACTACCAGCTGACGCCGGGCGCGAAGTACACCGTACGGTTCGACGTGTGCACCGCGGACACCAGTGAGGTGCCCGGCCGCCCCGCCGCCACCGCACTGCGGTTCACCCTCCCGCGGGCCGGCGACGACCGGGCCCACGACTCCAACGTGACCCCGCCGACCACCGGGCCGTTGTGCAGCGGCCAGGCGCCGGTCACGGCACCCGCGAAGCCGGGCGGGGTCGACCACACCATCGACGCCGGCGTGTACCTCCCCAAGGCCAAGCCGCCGGCCCCCACCCCGTCGCCCACGGCGTCCGGCCCCTCGCCCTCGGCACCGCCGACCACCGGAGCGTCCCCGGCCCCCGCACCGGGCGGCGCGGGCCAGGGCGGCGGCCCCCTCGCCAGCACCGGCCTGGCCGGCATGGGAAGGACCCTCTCCCTGGTCGCCCTGCTGCTCTGCGCGGGCGCGGGATGCGTCTACGCGGGCCGCAAGTGGCGCGCCAGGCAGCACCGCTGACGACCGGAACCCAACGGAAGACGGGCCGGTGCCCAAAGCACCGGCCCGTCACCCTCGACGCAGTCTCTTCGCCGCGCTAACCGGCCGCCATGCCGATGACGACGAGCAGCACCATGCCGAGCACCCCCAGCAGCGGGACCAGGCCCACGATGCCCTGCGGCCGCTTGAACACCGGCTTGCCGGGGTTCAGCGGAGGCCGGTGCCCGGCCAGGACCGGCTCGGGTATCCGGCGGATCGTGGACAGGGCACCGAGATTGCTCAGTAGCGTGATGGGCGTGATGACCAGGGACATCGGCCCCCACCACCCCTGCACCAGCGTGTTGGCCTGCATCTCCCGGAAGGTGGCCAGCGCGCAGGGGCGGCACATCATCCCCCTGCGGCGCAGGGAACGCATGATCACGATCATGCCCTGATGCCCCCGCACCGTGACCTGCGCCGCGGGCCCCGCCCCGCACAGCTGGCATGCCTGCATCGCCCCACCGACCGGCATCGGGTGCTGATACGGACCGGGAACGGGCGCGGGCGCCAGCGGATACGGCCCCGGAGCGGGCGCGTACTGGACCGCTCCCGGCTGCGCATAGGACTCCGGCACGGGCGCGTACGGCCCCGGCACCTGGGCGTACGGCCCCGGCGCCTGCGGCTGCTGATACGGACCGGGAGCCTGCGGATACGACCCCTGCAGCTGCCGGGGATCGGGATACGACGGTGGCGTGCTCAACTGCGGCCTTTCAAATGGGCATGACATCTCTGCGGGAACGGCACCGCAGCCTACTCACTTTCCACAACGGCTTTCCCCCCGACGTCCCTGAAGGCGGGGTGCGGTAGGCGCGTGGGGCGAGGTGAGGATGGTCACCGTGCGGCGCGCTCCCTCGGGGGGTTGCCCGTGCGGCCTGCTCAGGTGAATCGCCGGGTGACCGGTCGCAGCGGACCGGAACCGGCGTCGTAACTCGCCCTTGGAGCAGCCCGAATGGACCCCATCCACAAGCTTCAACGCGCCCTGCTGATCCTGGTCGTCGCGGGGCTGGTCACCTACGTCGCCTTTCTCGACCCGCCGCTCGGGGTCGCCCTGCTCGTGGGCGCCGGCGTCGCGGTCTTCCTGCTCCAGGTGCTGGGGTGAACGCCGGCTTCCGGAACTCGTGCGCCGAAAACGCACCGTACGGACCCCACCCCACGGCATGGATGGATGAGCGGTGAACTGCCGCAGGCCAGTGACGAGTTGGCTGACTGACGGGAAGGACTGGTCCCTATGCGCAATGCCCCCGACGTTCGAGGGCCGACGGAGCCGAACGACCCACCGAGTACCCCGCCGGACCCTGTCCCCGGCGCCCGTCCCGCCCCGGAGCCCAAGCCCCGCCGACGGCTCACGGCGGAACAGGTCGAGGAGCTGGGGCGCTTGAAGCCGTTCCTCGAAGGCATGGTGCGCCAGGCGCGCATGCAGTACCTGCTGGAGGACCTGGTGCAGAGCTGCGTGCTCCAACTGGTGCGCGCCTGGTCGAGGCCGGACTTCGTGCTCGACCGGCGGGACGGCGGACGGGCCTTCGCGCGCAAGGTGATGCGCGACGTCATCGCGGACGCGGCGCGCGGCAGGGACCGTGATCTCTCGTCGCCGGTGCACGAGTTCCCCGAGCTGCCGGTCGAGGCGGACGAGGGCGACCACGCACGGGAGGTCCGCCTCAAGGCCATCGACCGTTTCCTCGCCGAGAAGTTGCCGGACAGGCTGTACCCGGTCGGCAGGCTCGCCATCATCGAGGGCCTCAACCAGGCGGAGATCGCGCGTCACCTCAAGATCGACCGGCATACGGTGGGCCGCCGGTTCAAGGACGTGTGCAAGGCCCTGGAGTCCTACAAGCAGACGATCTACGACGAGGTACTGGGCGACGTGACGAGCTAGTGCCGCTACTCGGACTCACGGGAGGGGGCCCCATGTCGCCTCCCGTGAGCCCAGGTTGGGTCCTAGCGACCCGGAAGACGAACAAGGCCCACACGCGCACCTCGGGAGGGAATACGCGGGATGTATCAGACATTCGAACTGCTCCGCCAGGCGGCGGCGGCATGCCGGGCACCAACTCGGCAGCCCCCGCCGCAGATTGATCCGGTGAGCTGGGAGGCGCTGCTGGATCGCGTCGAGGATCAGTTGGAGGAGGACGACCGAGACAGGGCGAGTGTCTCGGCCAACTCGCTTTCATTCCATACCTGCTGATCCAGTTAGCACAGCCAGCGGTCGGGGCGAGGGAGCACGCGGGGGATTCGAGGGCAGATCCGCACGGGGGACGGACCCGGCCTCGGACGAGTAGCGCCGCGACAGCTGGACACCACGCCCGGCGTGCCACCTCCTCGGGGGAGAGGGGGCGGTACGCCGGGCAAGCGTCTATCCTGCCGGGATGATCAAGCCGATCGAGCTCGTCATATTCGACTGCGATGGCGTACTGGTCGACAGCGAGCGCATCGCCGTCCGCCTCCAGGTCGCCCTCGGCGCGGAACTGGGCTGGGCGTTGAGCGAGGACGAGGTGGTCGGCCGGTTCATCGGCCGCTCGCACGCCGCGATCCGCGAGCAGGTC
Source organism: Streptomyces sp. NPDC043952 (assembly GCF_056435325.1). Lineage (NCBI taxonomy): Bacteria > Bacillati > Actinomycetota > Actinomycetes > Kitasatosporales > Streptomycetaceae > Streptomyces > Streptomyces sp. NPDC043952. The sequence continues at coordinate 500 of NZ_JBWKES010000057.1, read as the reverse complement.
GCCGAGCGGCTGGGCACGGAGACCGCCGCGGTCTGGGCGCGGCGGTTCGAGGAACGGCACCGCCAGGCCGTCGACGCCGAACTCGCGCCCGTCGAGGGGCTGGTGGAGGCCCTCGACGCGCTCACCCTGCCGACCTGCGTGGCCTCCAGCGGGTCGCACGACAAGATGCGGCACACCTTGGGCCGTACCGGACTCTACGACCGTTTCGCGGGCCGCATCTACAGCGCCGCCGAGGTCGCCCGCGGCAAGCCGGCGCCGGACCTGTTCCTCCACGCCGCCCGGAGCATGGGGGTCGAGCCCGCCGGCTGTGCGGTGGTCGAGGACAGCGCGCCCGGTGTGCGGGCGGCGCGCGCCGCGGGGATGCGTGCGTTCGGGTACGCAGGGGGACTGACGCCCGCCGAGCGCCTAGCGCGTGTCTCTTTAGCCGGTAAGTCAGTTGATCGGGTGTGTCTGTACGATTAGTGATCACTGATGCGATGTGGGACCGGATCGAGCCGTTG
>NZ_JBWKES010000056.1:0-27279 GCF_056435325.1 Streptomyces sp. NPDC043952 | reverse complement strand
AACTCGCCGACCGATACCGCGCCGGAGTCCACCTCGCCTCGCTCATCCTCTGGCTCCGCGAACCCAACCAAGATCCTTTGTCAGACAAGACCTAGCGCGCCGTGAAGCGGGCCGGGGCCTCGGTCGGGTTGCCGCCTGAGGGCAGCTTCTGGTTCGGGCAGGCGGTGAGGACCTTCTCCATCGCCGCCTTCTCGCCGGAGGTGACCCACAGGCCGTACTTCTTCTTCACCGCCACCTGCGTCGCCACATAGGTGCAGCGGTAGTCCTTGTCCGGCGGCAGCCAGGTGGCCGCGTCGCCGTCGCCCTTGCCGCGGTTGGCGCTCGCGTCCACCGCGATCAGGTTGAGCGGGTCGTTGGCCAGCGCGATCCGCTTGTTCGCGTCCCAGTACTTGGCGCCCTTCTGCCAGGCGTCCGAGAGGGCGACGACATGGTCGATGTCAACCTTGCTGGCACCGCGCCGGTAGGTGATCTCCTTGCCCGAGTACGGGTCCGGGTCCAGCAGCCCGTAGGAGACCTTGCAGGTGCCGCCGGTGAACTTCACGTCCTTCAGGTCGCGTTTGAGGATGTCGTCCCGCGTGTCGCAGGAGTTGGAGTCCGTGTCCGCCCACGCGCTGCCGAACCGCTCACGGGAGTAACCGGTCTTCGGGGCGCGGCCCTTGACGGGCAGCGCCTCGGCCGCGGTCAGCGCGGCGCCGCCACCGCTTCTCTCCTCGGGGCCCGAAGCCCCCTTGTCCTGGCCCGACGTGCAGCCGGCCACCGCGGCCAGCACCACCACCGCACCGATCGCACCGCTTTTCAGACGCGTCATGCTGCGCCCCCCTCGCTCGCCCTGTGGGTCCGCCCTCGGAAGCGGGGCGGATCGTTCCGCCCCTTACGGTAACTGCCCGTTCCAGAGCGGCAGATGGGTCCCAAAGGGAGGATTCAGGGGCAAGCAGGGCGTGAGGTGGGGCACACGGCGGCCGAAGACCGGCGCACGGACCGTCCGTCCGTACGCCGGCTCACACCCTGGTGTCGTACGAGGTCAGGAGCCCAGGACCGAGGCCAGGAACTCACCCACCCAGGCGAGCAGTTCGCGGCCGACCAGCGGCTTGCCGCCCACCTTCGCGGTCTTCGGGCGGGGCACCAGCAGCTGGTGCGCGGCCGCCTTGACGACCGTACCGGGGTACAGCCGCTTGAGGCGCAGCTCCTGCGACTCGCGCAGCTCGACCGGGGCGAAGCGGATATTGGTGCCCTGAAGGACGATCTCGCCGACGCCGCAGGCCCGCGCCAGCATCCGCAGCCCGGCCACCAGCAGCAGGTTCTCCACCGGCTCCGGCAGCTTGCCGTAACGGTCGGTGAGTTCCTCGCGGACGGCCTTGATGTCCTCCTCGGAGTTGGCGGAGGCGATGGCGCGGTAGGCCTGGAGGCGCAGCCGCTCGCCGGGCGCGTACTCGTGCGGGACGTGCGCGTCGACGGGCAGCTCGACCTTGACCTCCAGCGGGGCCTCCTCCGCACCTCCCGCCGAAGGCTCCCCGGTCTCCAGCTGCCGCCGGTAGTCCGCGACGGCCTCGCCGACCATGCGCACGTACAGGTCGAAGCCGACGCCCGCGATGTGCCCGGACTGCTCGCCGCCGAGCAGGTTGCCCGCGCCGCGGATCTCCAGGTCCTTCATGGCCACGTACATGCCCGCGCCCATCTCGGTGTGCTGGGCGATGGTCGCCAGCCGCTCGTGGGCCGTCTCGGTGAGCGGCTTCTCCGGCGGGTACAGGAAGTACGCGTACCCGCGCTCGCGGCCACGCCCGACCCGGCCGCGCAGCTGGTGCAGCTGGGAGAGGCCGAAGGTGTCGCCGCGCTCCACGATCAGGGTGTTGGCGTTGGAGATGTCGATGCCGGACTCCACGATGGTGGTGGAGACGAGCACATCGAACTTCTTCTCCCAGAAGTCGACCACGACCTGCTCCAGGGTTGCCTCCGACATCTGCCCGTGCGCGGTGGCGATACGGGCCTCGGGCACGATGTCGCGCAGCCGGGCCGCCGCCCGGTCGATGGACTCCACCCGGTTGTGGATGTAGAAGACCTGGCCCTCGCGCAGCAGTTCACGGCGGATCGCGGCGCCGATCTGCTTCTCCTCGTACGGCCCCACGAAGGTGAGCACCGGGTGGCGCTCCTCGGGCGGGGTGGTGATGGTCGACATCTCGCGGATGCCGGTGACCGCCATCTCCAGGGTGCGCGGGATGGGGGTGGCGGACATGGTGAGCACGTCCACGTTGGCGCGCAGCTTCTTCAGCTGCTCCTTGTGCTCGACGCCGAAGCGCTGCTCCTCGTCCACGATGACCAGGCCCAGGTCCTTGAACTTGGTCTCGGAGGAGAACAGCCGGTGGGTGCCGATGACGACGTCCACCGCGCCCTCGCGCAGCCCCTCCAGGACGGCCTTGGCCTCGGTGTCGGTCTGGAACCGGGACAGCGCCCGCACATTGACCGGGAACTGCGCGTACCGCTCGGAGAACGTCCCGAAGTGCTGCTGCACCAGCAGCGTCGTCGGCACCAGGACCGCGACCTGCTTGCCGTCCTGTACGGCCTTGAAGGCGGCCCGCACCGCGATCTCGGTCTTGCCGTAGCCGACGTCGCCGCAGACGAGGCGGTCCATGGGGATCGACTTCTCCATGTCCTCCTTGACCTCGGCGATGGTGGTGAGCTGGTCCGGGGTCTCGGCGTAGGGGAAGGCGTCCTCCAGCTCGCGCTGCCAGGGCGTGTCGGCGCCGAAGGCGTGGCCGGGGGCGGCCATGCGGGCGCTGTAGAGCTTGATCAGGTCGGCGGCGATCTCCTTGACCGCCTTCTTGGCGCGCGCCTTGGTCTTCGTCCAGTCGGCGCCGCCCAGGCGGTGCAGGGTGGGCGCCTCGCCGCCGACGTACTTGGTGATCTGCTCCAGCTGGTCGGTGGGGATGTAGAGGCGGTCGCCCGGCTGGCCGCGCTTGGCGGGAGCGTACTCCACGACCAGGTACTCGCGGGTGGCGCCCTGCACGGTGCGCTGCACCATCTCGATGTAGCGGCCCACGCCGTGCTGTTCGTGGACGATGTAGTCGCCCGGCTCCAGGGTGAGCGGGTCGATGGTCTTGCGGCGCCGGGCGGGCATCCGGGCGCCGTCGCGGCTCGCGGTGCGCTGCCCGGACAGGTCGGTCTCGGTGAGCACGGCGAGCTTGAGCCCCGGATCGACCAGGCCGTACTCGATCGAGCCGCAGGAGACGTGCACCACGGAGGGGTTCAGCTCGCCGAGGTCGGTGTCCAGGCGGGCGGCGATGCCCTCGCCGCCGAGCACCTCGACGGTGCGGGAGGCCGGGCCGTGGCCCTCGGTGAGGAACGCCATGCGCCAGCCGTCGGCGAGCCAGCCCTTGGTGTCCGCGAGCGCCCTGGCGGTGTCGCCGCGGTAGGCGTCGGGCGCGTGCATCCCCAGCTTGAGGGTGTCCGCGTCGAGTTCCTCGTCGGCGGCGAAGGGTGAGACGGACCACCACATCATGTTCAGCTCGCGCGCCCGGTCGCGGACGTCGGCGATGGACCACAGGGAGGCCGCGTCGACGTCGATCGGGGCCTCGCCGCCCGCCCGTCGCCCACTACCACCCTCAGCCGAGCGAGCTTCGCCCGCGCGCCACGATCCCGCCGTGGCCGCCCAGGACGCCTGGAGGAACTCCTGGCTGGTGGCCACCAGGTCGGCGGCGCGGGTACGGACCCGCTCCGGGTCGCAGACGACGGCCATCGAACCCTGGGGCAGCACGTCCAGGAGCAGCTCCATGTCGTCCACCAGGACCGGGGCGAGGGACTCCATGCCCTCGACCGCGATGCCCTCGGCGATCTTGTTCAGCAGTTCGCCCAGCTCCGGGTGCTCCTCGGCGAGCGCCCGCGCCCGCTCGCGCACCTCGTCGGTGAGCAGCAGCTCGCGGCAGGGCGGCGCCCACAGGCCGTGCTCGGCGATTTCGAGGGAGCGCTGGTCGGCGACCTTGAAGTAGCGGATCTCCTCGACGTCGTCGCCCCAGAACTCGATGCGCAGGGGGTGTTCCTCGGTGGGCGGGAACACGTCCAGGATGCCGCCGCGCACCGCGAACTCGCCGCGCTTCTCCACCAGCTCCACGCGCGCGTACGCCGCCGCCGCGAGAGCCTGGACGACCTCGTTCAGATCGGCGTTCTGACCGGTGCGCAGGGCCACAGGCTCCAGGTCGCCCAGGCCCTTGACCTGCGGCTGGAGCACGGAACGCACGGGCGCGACGACGACGGAGACCGGGCCGGTCTCGGGGTCGTCCGCGCGGGGGTGGGCGAGGCGGCGCAGCACCGCGAGGCGCCGGCCGACGGTGTCGCTGCGGGGGCTGAGGCGCTCGTGCGGCAGCGTCTCCCAGGAGGGGTACTCCACGACGCCCTCGGGGGGCAGCAGCGAGCGCAGCGCCGCCGCCAGGTCCTCCGCCTCACGGCCGGTCGCCGTGACCGCGAGTACCGTACGGCCGCTCTCGCGGGCCAGGCCGGCGACCGCGAAGGGGCGGGCCGCCGGGGGGCCGACGAGATCGACGTGCATACGGTTGCCGTCCGCGGCCGCCGTGATCGCTTCCGCGAGGGCGGGGTCCTTGACGACGGCGTCGAGCAGACCGTGCAGGCTCATGGGGGCTTTCCGTCCGGGGTGGGCAACGCAAGCAGCCCGGCGCGGGGCGCGACCGGGGGTGTCCAGCGTACGACGCCGCCGGGGTTGACGCCGGTGCCTGTGGACAACCCCGCCATCCCGGACGGACGGACACCCGGTACCGGGAAGTCCTCAGGACTCCTCGGTACCGGGCGCTCCCCCGCAACCCCCGTATGCGGTGGTCGTGGGCCGGGCCGGCGGCGGCTAGTCCGTGGCGATGGCGTTCAGGACGTTCATGCGGCCCGCGCGGAAGGCCGGGACGAGGGCGGCGAACAGGCCCACGAAGGCGGAGCCGATGAAGACGGCGATGATCGTCGGCCAGGGGATGTCCAGCACATCGAGCCCCTGGAGGGCGAGGAGCTGCTGGGCCGTCGCGCCCCAGCCCATGCCGAGGCCCAGGCCGAGCAGGGCGCCGAAGACGGCGATCACCACGGACTCCAGGCGGATCATGCGCCGCAGCTGGCGGCGGGAGAGGCCGATGGCCCGCATCAGGCCGATCTCCCGTGTCCGCTCCACCACCGACAGGGCCAGGGTGTTCACCACACCGAGGACCGCGACGATGATCGCCAGGGCCAGCAGGCCGTAGATCATGTTGAGCAGCTGGCCTATCTGGTCCTTGAGCGCCTTCTTGTAGTCGGTCTGGTCGCGCACGGTCAGCGCCGGGTCGGCGCGCAGCGTCCGCTTCAGCGACGCGTAGGCGGCCGCCTCCTGCCCGTGCTCGGCGGTGGCGAAGACCAGCTGGTCCAGCGGCATCCGGTCGGCCGGCACATACTTCGCGACGGTCGGGATGGACGCGTACATCGCACCCTTGTCGATCACCGCGTCGTCGCTGGTGATGGCGCGGACCGTCAGCCTGGCGGCCCTGCCGTCCCTGAAACCGACCGTGACCGTGGAGCCCAGCCTGATGCCGTGCTCCTTGGCGAAGCCCTCGAAGACGGACATGGAGTCGGGCCGGTAGGCGTCGGCGAGATCACCGGCGACCGTCTTGGTGCGCACGTCCTTCGCGTAGCCGGCGTCGGCCGCGTTGATCGTCACCCCCTTGGAGACCTTGCCGTCCGGCGTGCTCAGCGTCGCGTCGAGCAGCTTGTACTCGGTGACCCGCTCCAGGCCGGGGGTGGCCTTGATCTGCCGCACCAGCTGCGGCTTGACGAAGCTGAACTCCTGGTCGCCCTGGACGATGAAGTCCGCGCCGACGGTCTTGTCCAGCTGGTCGGTGGCCGAGGCCACCATCGAGGAGCCCACCACGGACAGGCAGGCCACCAGGGCGAGGCCGATCATCAGGGCGGCGCCGGTGGCACCCGTGCGGCGCGGGTTGCGCAGCGCGTTGCGCTCCGCCATCCGGCCGACCGGGCCGAAGACCCGCAGGATGATCGCGCCGAGGACCCGGACCACACCGCCGGCGAGCAGCGGGCCGATCACCACGAAGCCGACCAGGGTGAGCAGCACGCCGAGGCCCAGCAGCCCCGAACCGGGCTTGGCCTCGCCGGCGGTCGCGGCGGCGTACAGGCTCCAGCCGCCGGCGCCGGTGAGCACCAGACCGAGCACGGCGCGCACCGCACCGGACCTGGCGTCGGCCGGGGTGCCGGCGTCGCGCAGGGCCGCCATCGGGGAGACCTTCCCGGCCCGGCGGGCGGGCAGATAGGCCGCGAGGACGGTGACCGCGACACCCAGCAGCAGGCCGAGCGCGGGCGTGGTCCAGGCAATCGTCAGGTCGTCGGTGGACAGCTCCATGCCCATGCCGCTCATGAGCTTCATCAGGCCGACCGCGATGCCGACGCCCGCGCCGACGCCGAGCACCGAGCCGATCACCCCGAGCAGCAGCGCCTCGACCAGCACCGAGCGGTTGACCTGCTTGCGGGAGGAGCCGATGGCGCGCATCAGCCCGATCTCGCGGGTGCGCTGGGCGACCAGCATGGAGAAGGTGTTGATGATCAGGAAGATGCCGACCAGGAAGGCGATCCCGGCGAAGCCGAGCATCGCGTACTTCATGACGTTCAGGAAGCTCTCGACACTCTTCTGGTTGGCGTCGGCGACCTCCTTGGCGGTGCGCACCTTGTAGCCGTGGCCGAGGGCGGCCGTGACGTTCTTCTTCAGCTGATCGTCCGTCACGCCGCGGGCGGCGGTGACATTGACGTCCGTGTAGACACCGGTGCGCCCGATCAGGGTCCGCTGGGCGGTCCTGGTGTCCAGGTAGAAGACCGCCGCGCCGGGGTTGGTCACCTTGAAGGCGACGATGCCGGACACGCGGGCGTGGTGCGTGCCCACGACCGAGATCATGCCGATGTCGTCGCCCAGCCTCAGGTGGTGCCTGGCGGCGGTGTCCTTGTCGACCATCACCTGGCCGGGGCCCTTGGGCGCCGCACCCGTGGTGATCTCCATGGTGCGGGCGTCGTTGCCGTTCCAGCTGCCCACGATGGTCGGGCCGCCGCTGGTCGGCGACAGCTTGTCCTTCCTGCCGTCGATCACGGTCACCGAGGTGGAGAACACCGTGCCCTCGGCCGACCGCACGCCGCGCGCCCCCTGGACGGTGGGGACGACGGAGGCCGGCATGACCGGCGGCTTGCCGGTGCGGGAGGTGGTCTGGCCGGTGTCGGAGGCGCCGCGGGCGCTGACCGTGACGTCCGAGGCGGTCGCCTGGAACAGCTTGTCGAAGGTGGTGTTCATGGTGTCGGTGAACACCAGCGTGCCGCACACGAAGGCGACCGACAGCAGGACCGCGACCGCCGAGAGCGCCATGCGGCCCTTGTGCGCGAAGAAGTTGCGCATCGAGGTTCTCAGCACGGTCATGACGTACGCCCCCGCGCATCGAAGTCCTTCATGCGGTCCAGGACCTGATCGGCCGTCGGCTGGTACATCTCGTCCACGATCCGGCCGTCGGCCAGATACAGCACCCGGTCCGCGTACGAGGCGGCCACCGGGTCGTGGGTCACCATGACGATGGTCTGGCCGAGTTCGTCCACCGAGCGGCGCAGGAAGCCCAGCACCTCGGCACCCGCGCGCGAGTCCAGGTTTCCGGTCGGCTCGTCACCGAAGATGATCTCCGGTCGCGCGGCGAGCGCGCGGGCCACGGCGACGCGCTGCTGCTGGCCGCCGGACAGCTGCGTCGGCCGGTGCTTGAGCCGCCCGGCGAGGCCGACGGTCTCCACGACCCGGTCCAGCCAGGCGCGGTCGGGCTTGCGGCCGGCTATGTCCATCGGCAGCGTGATGTTCTCCAGCGCGTTCAGCGTCGGCAGCAGGTTGAACGCCTGGAAGATGAAGCCGATCCGGTCCCGGCGCAGCTGGGTGAGCTTCTTGTCCTTCAGGCCGGTGATCTCGGTGTCCGCCAGATGGATCCGACCGCTCGTCACCGTGTCCAGGCCCGCGAGGCAGTGCATCAGCGTGGACTTGCCGGACCCCGAGGGGCCCATGATCGCGGTGAACTGGCCGCCGGCGATGTCCACGTCGACGTGGTCCAGCGCGACGACACGGGTCTCCCCGGATCCGTACGCCTTCACGACCTGCCGCGCCCGCGCGGCAACGGCCGTCAGCCCTCCAGTGCCCCCGTGCCTGGGAATGGTCACAGCCGATGTCACGGTATGTCTCCTATATCGGTCGGCAAGTGCGTGTGCGACGCCCCGCAGTTCCGGTGCGTGCGGGTTCCGGCCACGCGCTAAGCGGTGCTGCCCGCGTCGCAAGCGGGCTGCCCGCCTCTTACACGGTGCTGCCCGCCTCGTACACGGCGCTGTCCGCGTCATGCGTGGTCGCGGCTACGTCCATGAGTCTCGCGCCCGGCGAGGGTGCGGCGCGCTGGTGCACAACCCCCTCTTCGGCAGGGGGAAAACCCCACCCCTCCGTTCGGGCCGGCCGCCCCCCAGCGGCGTAAAGCCAGCTTAAGGAACCCCCCTGCCCCGGCTCGTCCTCCGCCGGGACGACCCCTCCCCGAGCCCTGATACGGAGATACCCCTAGGGGACCCCCGCCCCCGGCCCGGCCCCTTCTCAGGGTTCGCCTCCACCCACAGGCGGGCCCGTCTCCACCCCGGCCGCTACTCCACGACCGCCTGACCGGTCAGCGCCATCAGCTTGCTGCGCACATGATCCATGTGAGCCTGAACGTCGTCCCAGGTCGCGCTGTGTTCGCGCAGGACCCGTTCCGTCTCGTGGGCGATCAGGTCGGCGCGGGCATGGGCCTCGGCGACGATCGCGGCCGCGCGGGCGTGCGCCTCCTCCTCGCACCGGCGGCCGTACTCCTCCGCCTCCCCCAACGCCCGCTTCGCCGTGGCCACTTTCTCCTCCGCGAGGGCCACAAGACCGGCCTCGCGCGCGTCCGCGGCCACCACCGCCTCGGCCTCCGCGCGCTCCACCGCGGCCAAGCGCCCGGCCTGTTCGCGGGACTGCCCGGCCAGCAGGTCGCCGGTGCGCCGCCGTACCTCGCGCAGCTCCTCCAGGGACTCCTTGCGGCCCGCCTTCACCGCCCGCCGCGCGCCGATGCGCAGCTCGTCGGCCTCCGCGCGGGCGGCGAGCAGGACCTGACGGGCGTGTTCGTCGGCCTCCGCGCGCACCGAGTCCGCCGCCTCCTGCGCGGCCAGGCGCACGCCCTCCGCGTCCGCCGCCGCCCGCGCGACCAGCTCACGCGCCTCGCACCGCGCACGCTCCCGCAGCTGCCGCGCCTCCTCCAGCGCGAGCTGGAACAACCTGCGCGCGCCCTCGTCGAGCGAGTCGTACTCCTGCGGCCCGAGCCCGGAGACCACCTCGCGCAGCCGCGCGGCCTCCGCCGCCATGTCCTTGGCCAGCACGGTCAGCCGCGCCGCGCGCTCCCACGCCGCGTCCCGCTCCCCGGACAGCGCCTCCAGGTACGCATGGACCTGCTCGGGCCGGTAACCGCGCCCCCGGACGGTCGTGAAGCCGTTCGGCGGCATCCATGCGCAGCTCACCTCGGGAACCCCTCTCCGACCGACATGCACGACAGCAGAGTTCGCGCACATCGTGACGGATCGGGCTCAACTGTTCATAACGCGACACTCCGCCGCCGTGTCACAGGCGGAGTGCCGCGGTTCACCACCCCCGGCGGGTTCCCGCGGGCCCGGCTACAGCAGCCCGTCCCACATCTGCTCCAGCAGCACCGACCACCAGCTCTCCGGCGAACCCAGCGCCGCCGGGTCCAGCGCGGCCAGCTGCGCCTGGAAATCGACGGTCCAGCGGCCCGCCTGCTCCTGGTTCAGCCCGTACCGCAGCCGCCACATCCGGCCCAGCAGCGCAAGGCAGCGCACGAACTCCGGCAGCCCGGTGTTCACGAACTGCGGCGGCACCGGCGCACCACCCGGACCCGCCTCCACCGGCACGGCCACGATGTTCGCCGTCCCGTACTGCACACACAGCGCCTTGCCGAAGTCCGTGCCCATCACCAGGTACGACCCCGCGTCCGCCGCCGGCTGCACCCCGCGCTCCGCCGCCAGCTCCGCCAGCGTCGGCACCGGACGGCCCGGCTGCGCCTGCGCCCAGAAGAACGGGCCCATGTCCACCGGAAGCCCGGCCACCACCAGGGTGTGCGCCACGACCGGCGGCACACCCTGCCGGGACACCGCCTGCTGCTCGAACCGGAAGACCCCCGGCCCGAACGCCGCCGCCAGCTCCTGCCCCGCGGCCTCCGGCGGCACCGGCGGCGCGGCCTGCACCGGCGGCAACGGCGCACGCACCGGCGCGGGCCGCGCAGGGCCGTCCGCCACCTGATGCAACTCACCCTGGTGCGCCAGCAGTTGCGCCATCCCCTGCTGCCGGCTCGCGTGGTCGGTGCCGTACGGCGCGATGCTCGTGATCCGCGCCTGCGGCCACTGCTCCCGGATCATCCGCGCACAGTAGGCACCCGGCAGCTCGCACGACTCCAGCTCCGTGTGCAGCTCCAGCACCTGGCCCGGCGGCACGTTCATCGACCGCAGCTCGTGGAAGATCTGCCACTCCGGGTGCGGCGTGCCCGGCGCCGAACGCCGGATCAGCTGCTGCTCCGAACCGTCCTGCGCCCGGTACCGCAGCACGGCCTGGTAACCGGGGCCCACCGTCGGCTGCCCGGCCTGCGGATACCCGTACGCCGCGGGCTGCCCCGGCACGGGGACGCCCGGCTGGGGCGGGGCCATCGGCGGCGGGGCACCGGGAACCCCCGCGGGCATGCCCGGAACACCGGGCGCGGCCGGCGGCGGGGGCAGGGGCACACCGGGCCCGCCCACGGGAGGCGCCGCCAGCATGGTCTCCGCCTGGTGTACGGCACCCCGCGCACCCGGCGCCGCGGGGGCACCGGGCATACCGGGAGCGCCGGGAGGCAGCAGGGCACCGGGAACCGGGGGCATGCCGGGGGCCGCCGGGGGCTGGGGCGCGCCGGGGACGGGGGGCAGGCCGGGGGCACCCGGAGCGCCAGGCGCACCCGGACCGCCCGGCATACCCGGAGCGCCCGGCATACCCGGCGCGTGCGGAACACCCGGCGCACCCGGCATCCCCGGAGCCGCCGGAGGCTGCGGGGCACCGGGGCCCACCGGACCGGGGCCGGCCAGCATCGTGGCCGCGTGGTGTACGTCGCCCGCAGGCGCCGCGGGCGGCCTGGGCACACCCGCCGTACCGTCCTGCCCCTCCGGGCCGTCCGGGACGACCGCGGACACGAGACGCGTCGGCACGTACCCGCCACCCGGCGACGCGCCCGGCGCGGGCGGATGCGGCACGCTCCCCGGACGCGCGCCCGGCGCACCCGGCGCACCCGGCGGCGGAGGCGGCGCACCCACCCCGCCGCGCGCCTTCTTCGGCGGCGGCGCCGCCTTGCTCGTCGCGGCATCCGCGATGTCCCCGGCGTTCGGCGCGAGCGGACGCCCGGCCGGAACACCGGGCGAACCCGGCGCGGCCTGACCCGCCGGCGCCTGCGGATAACCCCCCGGCGGGGCGGCCGGCGGCGGCGTGCTGCCCTCAGGCACCGGCTCGGCGGGCCCCTGCGGATAGCCGTGGACCGGCGCACCCGGAGGCGGGGTGCCGCCCGGCACCGGGGCACCGGGGCCTGCCGGGGCCTGCGGATAGCCGTAAGCCGGGGCGCCCGGAGACGGCGGCGGAGGCGGCGTGCTGCCCAGCTGCGCGCCCGGCGCACCACCCGGAACCGGCGAACCACCCGGCGCGCCCGGCTCGTCCGGCAGGTCCAGCGCCGGTGCGACCGCCGTGCGCGGCAGCTGACTGCCGCCCGACATCAGCGCCGTCTTCGCGTCCGGCACGGAGACCGGCGGCGCGTCCTCGTCGGCACCGCCCAGCGGCGGCGCGAACACCGTCGCGGGCAACGGCACCGAACGGTCGTCGTCCTCACCCGCGCCCCCGTTCGTGTCCGTACCCGCCCACGGAGTCGCCCCCACCGGCACGTCCACCGGAGCGGGGGCGGGGGGTGGCGTGGGAGCACCAGCCATAGGAGTTGCAGGAGCCGGCGAAGCCGCGGGAGCCACCACCGGGCCGGCCGACGTCCCCGCCGCCCCGCCCGAAAGCCCCGCACCCTCGGCGGAACCGGCGTCCGCGACCGGCACCCCGGCGCCCTCCGACGCACCGGAACCCGCGGCCCCGGCACCCCCCGGCACACCGGAATCCGCCGACGACTGCCGCCGCTCCCCTATCCCCAGCTTGTCCGCCGCCTCCTGCAACCACTCCGGCGGAGTCAGCAGGAACGACGTCTGATTCAGATCCAACCGCGCCGCCGGCGCCGGCACCGCGTCCACGGGACCGTCCGAACCGCCGTACTCCTCCTCGTACCGGCGGATCACCTCACCCACCGGCAGCGCCGGCCACAGCGTGGCCTCACCGCTGTCCCGCGCGATCACCAGCCGCTGCGCGCCCGCGTCCGACCGCGGCCCCTCCGCCCGGTCCTCGCCCCACACCACGAACCCCAGCTCGAACTCCCGCACCCGCACCTCACGGTGCTGATACGCGGGCACATCGCCGTTGATCCACTCCTCGGCGCGCTCCTGCGCCTGCGCGTACGTCACCATCGCCGTCAGCTCACTCCCCCACCGGACCGGAAGACACCGGGACGACCCGCGCGAAACCGCCGTCCACCATCAGATTCGCCACCGTCTCCAACTCCGGCGGATTGCCCGCCAGACGGGACAGGAACGCGTCGAAGTCGTCGCCGCACGGCAGCAGCAGACGCTCCACCCGCTCCGCCGGCGGCCACGAGGGATCCACGTCCCGCACATCGTCGTACGCGCAGAACCACACCGAACCGAGCCGCTCGCCCCGCACCTTCACCGCGAGCAACCCGCCCTGCACGAACGACACCCCGAGGTAGTCCTTCGTCAGATGGTCACGCAGACACTTGTTCACATAGACCAGGTCGTTGACCGCGGCCTCGTCCCGCACCGTGAAGAACGGCTGGTCCAGCAGCAGCCCCAGCTCGGCGAGGAGCGCCGTACCCACCGGGGCACAACCGCCCGCCGCCTTCAGGAAGTCACGATAGGCACCCGGCAACCGGTACCCCAGATCCTCCTCGACCCCCTGCACCTGCGCCTCGGTCACCGCCACCCCCGACTTCGGCAGACCGAAATGCGCGGGCCGCGTCTCCTGCAACGGCCGCGTACCCCGCTTGCCGTGGTCCACCGGAGCCGTCGCCACCCCACCGTGATGCCGCAGCAACGCCTTCACATCGACCGGCACCAGCTCAAGACGCCGCGTACCCGCCACGTGATGCCACGTCCAGCCATGCGGCGTCGCCACATCCGGCACCGTGTCCCACCACTCGTGCCCCGCCGCCGCCAGCGCCGCGTTCGCCGACACATAGTCCGTCAGCCGCAACTCGTCGACGCCGAAACCCTCCGGCGGCTCCGCGATCTCCACCGCCACCCGCGCGTACGGCGAGAAATCCGGGAAACCACGCTCGTCGACCCGCACCCCACCAGGGTGCCGCGCCGCCCGCACCGGATCCGGGAAATGCACGACCTGCCCCGCGTACGCCGCGTTCGGCGGCACGGCCTGTCCCCCCTGGCGGCCGGGAGGAGCCCCCAGCCCGAGCCGACCTGTCGTCATGGCGGTTGCCCCCTGAGGCGTTCTCTTAGGCCTGAACGGCGATGTCGATCGCGGATGCCGACAGCCTAAGCGGTACCGGCACCCCGGTCACCGGCCCACCGCACCCCCGCGACCCACACCGCGACCCACACCACGACCACCACCCGCCACCCCCACCCCCACCTCCGTGACCAGCCGTCACCCCACCGTGACCGACCCCACCCATCACGGGCGTGTCGCACCGCCCCAGCTTCCGCACCACCCACGGCATTTGGCACCCTGTGTCCTTCGGGGGACAGCACGGGGAGGGAAAAACCGACATGAACACCTTGCAGACCGGAGGTACCGACGTGCGCGCCGGCGACCCGCGCATCGACTGGAGCGGCACCGACACACCCCCCGCACCCACTCTCCGGCAACGCCGCGACGGCATCCTGCCCACCGTCGCCGCCGCCCTCTCCGTCCACGGCACCACCCTCACCGGCACCGCCGCCCGCGGCGAGGAACCCCCCACCCTGCACCCCCTCGTCCAGGACTTCCTCGACACCCTCCCCAGCGCCCAGCGCGACCGCTTCACCGGACGCTGCGCCGAAACCATCCTCATCTCCCGGCACCTCGCCGCCGCCGACGCCACCCGCAGCAAACGCGCCTCCCGCAGACCCATGACCAACGGCGAAGCCCGCAAAGCCCTCAAACACGCCAAACTCACCGCCCGCCGCATACGCGAGGACGGCGACCCCCTGCACGGCAGCTTCGCCACCCCCTGCCGCGCATGCACCGCCCTCACCTCCCACTTCGGCGTCCGCGTCGTCGACCCCACCACCAAGGACTGACCACCCGGCCACCCCGCGCCACCCCGCACCACCCGTCACCACGACGAACGACACGACGAACAAAGGGCAGATGCACCCCGACCGCACCTCCACCACGCGCTTCCCCGTCCCCGTCGACGCCGCCCTGCGCGCCGCCGGCTGGCAACCCGGACGCTGGGACATAAAACAGGCCGAGATCTGGGCCGACACCCTGCGCGAACACACCTCGCCCGCCGGCCACCGGCACACCGTCTTCCCCGCCGCCGTCGAAGCCTGGGCCGAATTCGGCGGCCTGCACATCGCCCCCGGCGGCAGCGGACGCCAGATCGCCCCCGCCACCCTCCACCTCGACCCCCTGCACGGCCGCCACCTCGCCCGCACCCTCGGCGACCTCGGCCGCGCCCTCGGCACCGAACTCTGCCCCCTCGGCACCGAGACCGACACCGCCGCCGCCCTCGCCATCGACACCGAAGGCCGCGTCTACGCCCTCGACCACACCGGCGACTGGTACCTCGGCCCCGACATCGACCACGCCCTGGCCACCCTCATCACCGGAATAGAACCGGCACGGCTCACGGCAGGCTGACCACAGGAACGGCCGGGAAAGGACGGGCAAGGACAGGGCCGGCCGGAGAAAGGGTGGGGCCCTCGGGAAGCGGAACCGTACGGCCCCCTACGCCGCCGGAATCACCGCCGACACCCGGAAACCCCCCTCCTCCGTCGGACCCGACACGAACACCCCGCCCAGCGCCAGCACCCGCTCCCGCATCCCCACCAGACCATTGCCACCCGACGGCAACCCCGCCGCCGACGCCGAGCCCGGCTCCCCCGGCGGCTCGTTCTCCACCTGCATCGCGATCTCCGACACCCGGTGCGCCAACCGCACATGCGTCTTCGCCCCCGCCGCATGCTTGTGCACGTTCGTCAGCGCCTCCTGCACCACCCGGTACGCCGTCTGCTCCACCTCCGGCGCATACGACCGCGCCTCCCCCTGCACCGACAGCTCCACCACCATCCCCGCGGCCGCCGACTGCCCCACCAACTCCTCCAGCTCCGACAGCCACGGCCCCTCACCCGGCTCCTCGACCACCCGCGAAGCCGCCGCCGCGGCCGCCGCGGCCGCCTCGCCCACCGCCGCCAACGGCACCCCCGCCGCCGCCCGGCCCGCGCCCTGGTCCGCCTCCCCCGCCCGCAACACTCCGAGCATCTCCCGCAACTCCGTCAACGCCTGCCGGCCCATGTCCCCCACCAGCGCGGCATTGCGCACCGCCTTCTCCGGATCCTTCCGCGCCACCGCCTGCACCGCCGCCGCGTGCACCACCATCAGACTCACCCGGTGCGCGACCACGTCATGCATCTCCCGCGCGATCCGCGTCCGCTCCTCGCCCCGCGCCCACTCGGCCCGCTCCTCCGCCCGCTCCGCGAGCAGCTGAAGCTCCCGCTCCAGACTGTCCGCCCGCTCCCGCAGGCTCTCCATCAACCGCCGCCGCGCCCCCACATACAGCCCCAGCAGCACCGGCGGAGCCGTCAGCCCCAGCGCCGTCGCCACCGCGGCGAACGGCACGAACCAGTCACCGAGCGTCAGATCGCCCCGCGCCATGTCCTGCCGGACCCGGACGAACGTCACCACCGCCGTACCCGCCAGCGACATCCCCGCCAGCGCACCGATCACCCGCCGCGGCACCTCCGCCGCGGCCAGCGTGTACAGGCCGACGATGCCCAGCAGGAAACCCATCTGCGCCGGGGTCACCGCGATCGCCACCAGCACGACGGCGACCGGCCACTTGCGCCGCACCAGCAGCACCGCGCCGGCCGCCACACCGAACAGGACACCCGCCCAGACCGGGATCCCCGCGTCGCGGGCGAAACCGATCCCCTCCGCGCCGCTCTCCAGCGCGGACGCCAGCGCCAGCGCGCCGTCGAACACCGCGCTGCGCCGGCGCGGCCACCACCAAGGGCCGGTCAGCGCCCTGGTGTGCTCTTCCCCCGTCATGGTCATGCGTCCAGCCTACGGGCGGCAGGTGCGGCTTTTCCGGTGACTTTCGCCTACCTCCACACACCACGCTGCGTAACCGATCGGCATCGAAACCTCCCCTTTTCCCTCGAACTGGTGAACCCTCCGCGTTCGACCCCGGAACCCCTCATTCCGCCCGGAGGGTATGCCCATGGCACACACCCACGGCAAATACGCCGACTTCGAGGGGCTACGACGACAGGCGGTGGCCCTGCGGCGGGCGGGACTGAGCCGACGGCAGATCCGCGACCGCCTCCACGTCGACAACAACGACATCCTGAACCGCCTCCTGGAGGGCGAGCCACCGCCCGCCTGGACGAGGCGCCCGAACGCCAAGGACGACCTGCGCTCACGGGCCCGCGAACTACGGCTCCAGGGCTGGACGTACGACCAGATCCAGGTCGAGCTGGGCTGCTCGAAGAGTTCGATCTCGCTGTGGGTGCGGGATTTACCGAGGCCGGAGCGCCGGGACCCGTCCGAACAAGCGCGGCTGGCGGCCCGCAAGCGCTGGGAGCACGAACTGGCGGTGCGGGACGAACAGCGCCAGAGGACCAAGGCGGCGGCCATGACCGAGATCGGCGCGATGACCACCCGCGAGCTGTTCATGACGGGCGTCGCCCTCTACTGGGCCGAGGGCAGCAAGGACAAGCCGTACGACCGCCGGGAGACCGTCACCTTCGTCAACAGCGACCCCGGCGTGATCCGGGTCTACCTCGCCTGGCTGGATCTTCTGGGGGTCGAGCGCGAACGCCTCCGGTACCGGGTGATGATCCACGCCACGGGCGACGTCGAGGGCGCCAAGGACTACTGGGCGGACCTCGTCGGCGTCGCTGCCTGCGAGTTCCAGCGGACGACCATCAAGAAGCACAACCCGAAGACCGTCCGCAAGAACGTGGGCGAGGGCTATCGGGGATGCCTCGTCATCAGCGTTCTGCAAGGGGCGGAGCTGTACCGACGCATCGAGGGCTGGTGGACGGGCGTGGTGAGCGCCGCCTCAGGGATCACGAAGCGGTTCCCCTCCGGTATGGTCTGACGCAGCCATCCGCCATGGGGTAATCGGTAGCCCGCGGGACTTTGAATCCCTGTAGTGCTGGTTCGAGTCCAGCTGGCGGAGCTGCTCGGTTCGGGCCCTGACCGGTAAACCGCCCCGTCAGGGCCCGCCCCCATATCCCCCAAACCCCGCCCCGGTATCCTGCGGCTGTTCCCACCCTCAGAGCCGAAGGGCAAACCGTGAGTGCCATCCGCCCGGCAGCCGTCGTCGTTCTCGCAGCGGGTGAGGGCACCCGTATGAAGTCGGCCACACCCAAGGTGCTGCACCAGATCTGCGGCCGCTCCCTCGTGGGCCATGTGCTCGCCGCCGCCCGCGAGTTGACGCCCGAGAACCTGGTCGTCGTCGTCGGCCACGCCCGCGAGCAGGTCACCGCGCACCTCGCGGAGACCGACCCGGCCGTGCGCACCGCCGTGCAGGAGCGGCAGAACGGCACCGGCCACGCCGTACGGATGGGTCTGGAGGAGCTGGGCGGGGCGGTGACCGGGACCGTCGTCGTGGTCTGCGGGGACACCCCGCTGCTCACCGCCGAGACCCTCCAGCGGCTCGCCGAGACCCATCACGCGGACGGCAACGCCGTGACCGTGCTGACCGCCGAGGTCCCGGACGCCACCGGGTACGGGCGGATCGTGCGGGACGAGGCCACGGGCGCGGTGACCGCGATCGTGGAGCACAAGGACGCGAGCGAGGCGCAGCGGGCGATCCGGGAGATCAACAGCGGGGTGTTCGCGTTCGACGGCCCGCTGCTGGCGGACGCGCTGACGAAGGTGCGCAAGGACAACAGCCAGGGCGAGGAGTACCTGACCGACGTGCTGGGGATCCTGCGCGAGGCGGGGCACCGGGTGGGGGCGTCGGTGGCGGGTGATCACCGGGAGATCGCGGGGATCAACAACCGGGTGCAGCTGGCCGAGGCGCGCCGGATCCTGAACGACCGGCTGCTGACGCGGGCGATGCTGGACGGCGTGACCGTGGTGGATCCGGCGACCACGTGGGTGGACGTGACGGTGACGTTCGAGCAGGACGCGGTGGTGCATCCGGGCACGCAGCTGATGGGTGCCACGCATCTCGCCCGAGGTGCGGAGGTCGGTCCGAACAGCCGGCTGAAGGACACCAAGGTGGGCGCGGGGGCGCGGGTGGACAACACGGTGTCGGACGGCGCGGTGGTGGGCGCGGAGGCGAGCGTGGGGCCGTACGCGTATCTGCGTCCGGGGACGCGGCTCGGTGTGAAGGGCAAGATCGGGACGTACGTCGAGACGAAGAACGCGCGGATCGGCGAGGGCACGAAGGTGCCGCATCTGTCGTACGTGGGCGATGCGACGATCGGTGAGCACACGAACATCGGCGCGGCGAGTGTGTTCGTGAACTACGACGGGCAGGACAAGCATCACACCACGATCGGGTCGCATTGCCGTACGGGTTCGGACAACATGTTTGTGGCACCTGTCACGGTCGGGGACGGGGCGTACACCGCCGCCGGGTCCGTGATCACGAAGGACGTGCCGCCCGGTTCGCTGGCCGTGGCCCGTGGTCAGCAGCGGAATATCGAGGGTTGGGTGGCTCGGAAGCGGCCGGGGAGTGCGGCGGCGAGGGCTGCCGAGGAGGCTTCCCGGCAGGGCGGTGGCGAGGACTGACCGGAAACGGGTGCGTCAAAGTCGGCGTACCGTGATAAGTGCACATCCGCACGTGTGCACCCGCACCCCTACCAGCTGATTCGGCCTCTCACGCTCGGACGGGAGGCCATCGAGCGGTCGGCTGGGTTGAGACAACCTCTGAGGAGACTGTGCTGTGACCGGGATCAAGACGACCGGCGAGAAGAAGATGATGTTCTTCTCCGGCCGCGCCCACCCCGAGCTTGCCGAGGAGGTCGCCCAGCAGTTGGGTGTCGGGGTCGTCCCGACGAAGGCCTTCGATTTCGCCAACGGTGAGATCTACGTTCGTTACCAGGAGTCGGCGCGTGGTGCGGACTGCTTCCTGATCCAGAGCCACACGGCTCCGATCAACAAGTGGATCATGGAGCAGTTGATCATGATCGACGCGCTGAAGCGTGCGTCGGCCCGCTCCATCACGGTGATCGTGCCGTTCTACGGTTACGCGCGTCAGGACAAGAAGCACCGGGGTCGTGAACCGATCTCGGCGCGGCTGATCGCGGATCTGATGAAGACGGCGGGTGCCGACCGGATTCTGACCGTGGATCTGCACACGGATCAGATCCAGGGCTTCTTCGACGGGCCGGTGGACCATCTGTTCGCGCTGCCGCTGCTGGCGGACTACGTGGGTGAGCAGGTGGACCGGAACAAGCTGACGGTGGTGTCGCCGGACGCGGGCCGGGTGCGGGTGGCGGACCGTTGGTGCGACCGGCTGGGTGCGCCGCTGGCGATCGTGCACAAGCGCCGGGACAAGGACGTGGCGAACCAGGTGACCGTCCACGAGGTCGTGGGTGAGGTCGAGGGCCGGGTGTGTGTGCTGGTGGACGACATGATCGACACCGGTGGCACGATCTGTGCGGCGGCGGACGCGCTGTTCGCGCATGGTGCGGAGGATGTCATCGTGACGGCGACGCACGGTGTGCTGTCGGGTCCGGCGGCGGACCGGCTGAAGAACTCGCGGGTGAGTGAGTTCGTGTTCACGAACACGCTGCCGACGCCGGCGGAGCTGGGCCGGGAGCAGGACAAGATCACGGTGCTGTCGATCGCTCCGACGATCGCGCGTGCGGTGCGTGAGGTGTTCGAGGATGGTTCGGTGACGAGCCTCTTCGACGAGCAGTGAGGTTTCTGCGGGCGGCCCGTCGCGGCTAGCCGAAGATCCTTTTGGTACGGCCTCCGGGTCCGGGTAAGCTTCTGGCGTTGCTCGGCGAGGGAGGCCGTACGCGTGCGTACGGCGGTCCGTTATCGACGCGCTCTTCGTAGCAGGCCGTTCGTGGCCGGGTGACCACGTCCGTTCCCCAGTTACTACGAGGAGTGATGCACATGTCCGAGGTGAAGATCGCCGCTGAGTCCCGCAGCGAGTTCGGCAAGGGTGCGGCTCGCCGCATCCGCCGTGAGAACAAGGTTCCGGGTGTGCTGTACGGCCACGGTTCCGACCCGCTGCACCTGACCCTGCCGGGCCACGAGCTGCTGCTGGCGCTGCGTACGCCGAACGTCCTGATCTCCCTGGACATCGACGGCAAGACCAACGAGCTGGCGATCCCGAAGTCCGTGCAGCGTGACCCGCTGAAGGGCTTCCTGGAGCACGTCGACCTGCTGCTGGTCAAGCGCGGCGAGAAGGTCACGGTCGAGATCCCGGTGCACACCGAGGGCGAGCTGGCTCCGGGTGGCAACCTGCTGGAGCACGTCCTGTCCGCGCTGCCGGTCGAGGCCGAGGCCACGCACATCCCGGAGTCGGTCACCGTCTCCGTGGAGGGCCTGGAGGCCGGTGCCTCCATCCACGCCAAGGACATCAAGCTGCCCAGCGGTGTCTCGCTGGCCGTCGAGGAGGACGCCGTCGTCCTCCAGGTCCTCCAGGCCCAGGCCGAGGAGGCCGCGGGCGAGGAGACCACCGAGGGCGAAGAGTCCGCGGAGGCCTGACCGGCGGTTCAGCCGTGACAGAGCCTGGCCCTCGTCGACAGGCGCCCGGCCCTGTCGGCTGTGCCCACCCGTTCCGCCATGCGGAACGTCTGCCCACAGCGGTATACAGCCGTTGCTTCCTCGGTCGGGGGAGCAACGGCTGTATCGCATTTGAGGAGAGATGGACGTGACCACCCCCGCCAGTGATCCCTGGTTGGTTGTCGGGCTCGGGAATCCCGGCTCGGAGTACGCGATGAACCGGCACAATGTCGGCTTCATGGTGGTGGACCTGCTCGCGCAGCGGATCGGGGGGAAGTTCAAGCGGGCGGGGAAGGCGCAGGCGCAGGTGCTGGAGGGCCGGATCGGTCCCGCGGGTCCCGCTAACCGCCGGGTGATCCTGGCGAAGCCGATGTCGTACATGAACCTGTCCGGTGGCCCGGTGAACGCGCTGAAGGACTTCTACAAGGTGCCGGTGGCGCATGTCGTGGCCGTGCATGACGAGCTGGACATCGATTACGGGACGCTGCGGCTGAAGCTGGGCGGCGGGGACAACGGGCACAACGGCCTGAAGTCCATGACGAAGGCGATGGGTTCGGATTATCACCGGGTGCGGTTCGGGATCGGCCGTCCTCCGGGTCGTATGCAGGTGGCGGACTTCGTGCTGAAGGACTTCTCCGGTGCGGAGCGCAAGGAGCTGGACTACTTCGTGGACCGTGCGGCGGACGCGGTGGAGGCTCTGGTGATCGAGGGCCTGGAGCGGGCGCAGAGCACGTACAACTCCTGACTTGTACGGCTATGCCGCCGGGCGGAGTTGACCGGTCGTGGGGGTATGGCCAATGATCCCGGCCATGCCTGCCACTGCCAGTCGTTCCGCTGTCCAGGTGTCCGTGTCCGCGTTGCGGTTCGGGCGGGTCGCGGCGATGGGCGCGGTCGCCGCGTTGATCGTGTTCGCGGGGGTGTGGGGTTCCTGGGGGAACGCGCAGCATGTGCTGCTGACCAAGGGCCGTGAGCAGGGCACGGTGAAGGTGACCGCGTGTGCGGGCGGCCGGTGCGGTGGGGCGTTCACGCCGACGTCGGCGGGGGCGCGGGCCCGTGCGCGGGTGGAGATCGCGGAGCCGGTCGCGGTGCGCAAGGGGCGGACGTACGCCGTGGTGCTGAAGCCGGGCACCTCGGACGCGCTGCGTTCGGGTGCGGCGGGGATCCTGTACGCCTGGGTGCCGCTGGGCGGTGCGTTGCTGCTGGCCTCGGTGGTGGTGGCGGGCGGGATGCGGCTGTCGCGGCCGGCGTGGGGGCTGGGTCTGGCGGGGCTGGGGCTGCTGACGGCGGCGTTCGTCGCGGTGCAGTGAGGGTTTCGGGATGAGGGTGCCCCCGAGGTCGTACGGCGTCGGGGGCACCCTTTTCCAGTGGTGGGTCAGCCGGTGTTGCGCAGGCCCGCGGCGACGCCGTTGACGGTGAGGAGCAGGGCGCGGGCGAGCAGCGGGTCGGGTTCGCGGCCGGCGGCGGCTTCGTCGCGCTGGCGCTTGAGCAGGGCGACCTGGAGGTAGGAGATGGGGTCCAGGTAGGCGTCGCGGATGGCGAAGGTCTGCTTGAGGACGGGCTGGGCGTCGAGGAGTTCGTCCTCGCCGGTGATGCGCAGGACCTCGCGGACGGTGAGTTCGTGCTCGGCCTCGATGGTGTCGAAGACGTGCTTGAGGTCGTCGGGGACGAGGGTGTCGACGTAGTGGCGGGCGATCCGCAGGTCGGTCTTGGCGAGGGTCATCTCGACGTTGGATACGAAGTTGCGGAAGAAGTGCCACTGTTCGTGCATCTCGGCGAGGACGCCGTCGAGGCCGGCCTCGCGCAGGGCCTTGAGTCCGGAGCCGACGCCGAACCAGCCGGGGACGATCTGCCGGGACTGGGTCCAGCCGAACACCCAGGGGATGGCGCGCAGTCCGTCGAGTGAGACGCCCGAGCCGGGGCGGCGGGAGGGCCGCGAGCCCAGGTGCAGGTCGGCGAGCTGGTCGACCGGCGTGGAGGCGAGGAAGTACGTCGGCAGGTCGGGGTCCTCGACCAGGCGGCGGTAGGCGGCGTGGGCGGCGTCGGAGACGACGTCCATGGCGGCGTCCCAGCGGGCGAGGGCCTCGTCGGACTGGCGGGGCGCGGTGTGCAGGGCGGATGCCTGGAGGGTGGCGGCGACGGTGAGTTCGAGGTTCTCCCGCGCGAGGGAGGGGATGAGGTACTTGTCGGAGATGACCTCGCCCTGTTCGGTGACCTTGATCTCGCCTTCGAGGGTGCCCCAGGGCTGGGCGAGGATGGCGTCGTGGGAGGGGCCGCCGCCGCGGCCGACGGTGCCGCCGCGGCCGTGGAAGAGGCGCAGGCGTACGCCGTAGCGGTGGGCAACGTCGCGCAGCCGGCGCTGGGCGCGGTGGATCTCCCACTGGCTGGTGGTGATGCCGCCGAACTTGGAGGAGTCGGAGTAGCCGAGCATGACCTCCTGGACGTCGCCGCGCAGCGCGACCAGGCGCCGGTAGGACGGGTCGGAGAGCATGTCCTCCAGGATGGTGTCGGCGGCGCGCAGTTCGTCGGTGGTCTCCAGGAGCGGGACGATGCCGATCCTGGCCCAGCCGGCGTGCAGGTCGATCAGTCCGGCCTCGCGGGCGAGGACGGCGGCGGCGAAGACGTCGTCGGCGCCCTGGCACATGGAGATGATGTAGGACTCGATGACCTCGGGCCCGAAGACGTCGAGGGCCTTCTTGACGGTGGTGAAGACGCCGAGGGTCTTGGCGCCGGCGGCGTCGACGGGGGCCGGGGTGGGGGCGAGGGGCCGGCGGGAGCGCAGTTCCCTGGCGAGGAGCTTGGTGCGGTACTCGCGGGGCATGTCGGCGTAGCGCCAGGATTCCTCGCCGAGCCGGTCGAACAGCTGGCCGAGGGCGTGGTGATGGGCGTCGGCGTGTTCGCGGACGTCCATGGTGGCGAGCTGGAGGCCGAAGGCGGCGAGGGTGCGGATGGTGCGGGCCAGCCGGCCGTCGGCGAAGAGGGCGCCGCGGTGCCGGCGCAGGGAGTCCTGGACGAGGCGCAGGTCGGCGAGGAGTTCGGCGGTGCCGAGGTAGTCGCGGCCGTCCTCGTGGGGGGTGCCCTTGGCGAGGCGCTGCTTGGTGTTCTCCAGCTTCTGCCGGATGCAGGTGGCCTTGAGGCGGTAGGGCTCCTCGGCGTTGAGGCGCTTGTAGCGGGGGCTGATCTCGGGCAGCCGGTCGAGGTCGGCGCGCAGGGAGTCGAGGAGTTCCCCGGTGGCTCCGGTGTAGCGGATGGAGTTGGAGAGGAGTCCGCGCAGTTCGTCGATCATCTCCAGGGCGTCGTTGATGCCGTGTTCGTGCTGGAGGATGAGGACGTCCCAGGTGACCTGGGGGGTGACGTTGGGGTTGCCGTCGCGGTCGCCGCCGATCCAGGTGCCGAAGGTGAGGGGGCGGGTGTCGTCGGGCAGGCGGACGCCGACGCGTTCGAGTTCGGCGGTGAGGTCCTCCAGGACGTCGCCGACGGCGTCGGCGTGGAGTTCGTCCAGGTAGTAGATGGCGTTGCGGGCCTCGTCGGCGGGTTCGGGGCGGACGACGCGCAGTTCGTCGGTCTGCCAGACCAGGTCGATGTTCTCGGCGAGGCGGGTGTCGTGGCGGCGGCGGTCGGAGTCCAGGACGGGGGTGTCCAGGAGGGCCGCGATGCGCCGGAGCTTGTTGAGGACGGAGCGGCGGGCGGCTTCGGTGGGGTGTGCGGTGAAGACGGGCCGGACGTTGAGGTGGTGGACGGTGTTCCGCAGGTGTTCGGGGTCGGCGTCCTTGAGGCGGTCGGCCGTCCGGGCGATGAGGCCGCCCTCGGCGGCGCGCCGGGCGCGCAGTTCGCGGCCCCGGTGCACCTGTTCGGTGATGTTGGCGAGGTGGAAGTAGGTGGAGAAGGCGCGTACGAGCTTGGCGGCGGTCTCCAGCTCGGTGCCGCGCAGCAGCTCGGCGGCGGCCTCGCCGTCCTCGCGGGTGAGGCGGCGGACCTTCTCGACCAGTTCCAGGAGTTCGGGGCCTTCCTGCCGGACGAGGGTTTCTCCGAGGAGGTCACCCAGACGGCGGATGTCGGCGCGCAGCTCGGTGTTCGTCGTGGTGGTCTGGTCGTCGGCACTGCTCACAGGTGCGGCTCCTTGCAGTGTTGAAGCGTCTCGGGGAGGTACCCGGCCGTCTGCCGCGCGGTCTGTGCCGCATACGGGCCGGAGCGTCCGGGAAGGAAACTTCAGCGGACCGCGCTGTCCGACCGATTCCAAGGATAGGTGTCGATGGGGACGCGCAGGCTCTCAGGGCTCTTGCCGCCGCTCGGCACGCTGCCATACTTACGATGCCGTAGGTTACGGAACCGTAGGGATGTGTGGACCCCCCGCGTCCGGTTCCGGCGCCCGGCACACCCACCCCCGACCCTCGACCCCACAGGGGACGCGTATGACCTCACATTCCGATGTGATCGAAGAAGACCGTAAGGCTCACGACACTTCCCTTCCGCCGGCCACGCTGGGCGGTGAGAAGAAGCGGTCGATCGAGCAGATCACGCTGCTGCTGTTCATCACCGTTCCGTTCCTGGCGCTGGTGGCCGCGGTGCCGCTGGCCTGGGGCTGGGGGGTGAGCTGGCTCGATCTGGGCCTGCTGGTGTTCTTCTACTACCTCGGTTGCCACGGCATCACGATCGGTTTCCACCGCTACTTCACCCACGGTTCGTTCAAGGCGAAGCGGCCGCTGCGGATCGCGCTGGCGATCATGGGGTCGCTGGCCGTGGAGGGGCCGCTGGTGCGCTGGGTGGCCGATCACCGCAAGCACCACAAGTTCTCCGACGCGGAGGGCGATCCGCACTCCCCGTGGAAGTACGGCGAGACGATTCCGGCGCTGATCAAGGGCCTGTGGTGGGCGCATATCGCCTGGATGTTCGACGAGGAGCAGACCTCGCAGGAGAAGTACGCGCCGGATCTGGTCAAGGACCCGGCGCTGCGGGCGATCTCCCGGCAGTTCGTGCTGTGGACGGCGCTGTCCCTGCTGCTGCCCGCGCTGATCGGCGGTCTGGTGACGATGTCCTGGTGGGGCGCGTTCACCGGGTTCTTCTGGGGTTCACTCGTGCGGGTGGCGCTGCTGCACCATGTGACGTGGTCGATCAACTCGATCTGCCACGCGGTGGGCAAGCGGCCGTTCAAGTCGCGGGACCGTTCGGGCAATGTGTGGTGGCTGGCGGTGCTGTCCTGCGGGGAGTCCTGGCACAACCTGCACCACGCCGACCCGACCTCGGCGCGGCACGGGGTGATGCGCGGGCAGCTCGACTCCTCGGCCCGGTTCATCCGGATCTTCGAGAAGCTCGGGTGGGCGTACGACGTGCGCTGGCCGTCACGCTCGCGTATCGATTCGCGCCGTAGCGACGCGGATGGCGGCTCCCGGCGCCGGAGGGAGACCGCCGAGGCGGCATGATGGAGGCCGTGGCGACCGATTCCAGCAGCAATCCAGGCACTGACAAGCAGCGGCGGACCCGCCGGACCCGTATGACCGGTGCCGAGCGCCGCCAGCAGTTGCTGGAGATCGGTCGCACCCTCTTCGCGGCGAAGGGGTTCGAGGGCACCTCGGTGGAGGAGATCGCGGCGAAGGCCGGGGTGTCCAAGCCGGTGGTGTACGAGCACTTCGGCGGCAAGGAGGGGCTGTACGCGGTGGTGGTCGACCGCGAGATGCGGCGGCTGCTGGACATGGTGACCGGTTCGCTGACGGCCGGTCATCCGCGTGAGCTGTGCGAGCAGGCGGCGTTCGCGCTGCTCGACTACATCGAGGAGTACACGGACGGGTTCCGCATCCTCGTCCGCGATTCGCCGATCCCGCAGTCGACGGGGTCCTTCGCGTCGCTGATCTCCGACATCGCCACGCAGGTGGAGGACATCCTGGGCCGCGAGTTCAAGTCCCGCGGCTTCGATCCCAAGCTCGCCCCGCTGTACGCCCAGGCCCTGGTCGGCATGGTCGCGCTGACCGGCCAGTGGTGGCTGGACGTGCGCCGCCCGAAGAAGGCGGAGGTGGCGGCGCATCTGGTGAACCTGGCGTGGCACGGCCTCGACGGGCTGGAGCAGCGGCCGCGGCTGATAGGCCACCGCAAGGCGTAGGCGGCCGGGGGCTAGGCGGTGTCTTCAAATGATCATTGCTGGTAGATCATGGTGTCGTGATACGTCGCCATGAACTGTCGGATGCCGAGTGGGAGTTCGTCCGGCC
>NZ_JBWKES010000055.1:0-30380 GCF_056435325.1 Streptomyces sp. NPDC043952 | reverse complement strand
ACGGTCTCCTCGGCGATCTCCGCCAACTCCACACCACGCAACGACACGAACCCACCCCTGAACACGAC
The DNA here is from genome assembly GCF_056435325.1 of Streptomyces sp. NPDC043952. Taxonomy (NCBI): domain Bacteria; kingdom Bacillati; phylum Actinomycetota; class Actinomycetes; order Kitasatosporales; family Streptomycetaceae; genus Streptomyces; species Streptomyces sp. NPDC043952. The sequence continues at coordinate 30,312 of NZ_JBWKES010000055.1, read as the reverse complement.
TACGGCCTGCACCACCCCAACGGGATCATGCAGGCCGTAGTCACGAAGACCCTTGCGGAATTAACCAACAGCATCCGCGTCGGGAGGAGCCCTTCGGGTATCTCCTTCACCCCCCGTCGACCACCCGCACCGGCAGCCCCCGCATCGCCTCCCGCAGCGCCGCCGCCAGTTCCTCGTACTCGGCACCGCGTGCCGCGCCCGCGCGCATCGCGAGGGCGACCCGGCGGCTCGGGGCCGGATCGGCGAAGTAGCCGGTGAGCAACTGGCTGCTGCGGGTCGTCTCCAGCTTGAGCGCGGTGCGCGGCAGCAGGGTGCAACCGAGGCCGCCCGCGACCAGTTGGACCAGCGTGGAAAGGCCGGCCGCCGTCGTGGTCACCGGGGCGTCCGCGCGGCCCGCCTCCCGGCAGATGTCCAACGCCTGGTCGCGCAGGCAGTGCCCCTCGTCCAGCAGCAGCAGGTTCAGCTCCTTCAGCGCCTCGCGCGGGATGCCCTCGCGGCCGCCGAGCCAGTGGTCGAGCGGCGTGACCAGTACGAAGTCCTCGTCGAACAGCGGGAGTTCGGCGACGCCGGGGACGCCGAGCGGGACGGCGAGCAGCAGCAGGTCCAGGCGGCCGGTGGCCAGCCCGTCGACCAGGCTGGAGGTCTGCTCCTCGTGCACCTGGAGATCGAGGTCCGGATAGCGCTCGTGGACGAGCCGCAGCACGGTCGGCAGCAGATACGGCGCCACGGTGGGGATCACCCCGAGACGCAGCGCCCCGGTGAACGGGGCACGGACCGCCTCCGCCTCCTCCAGCAGCTCGCCGACCGCGTCCAGCACCGCCTTGGCCCGCACCGCGAGCCGCTCCCCCGCGGGCGAGAGCAGTACCTTGCGCGTCGTACGCTCGAGGAGGGTCACGCCAAGGGTCTCCTCCAGCGCCGAGACCGCGCCGGACAGGGCGGGCTGGCTCATTCCGATGGCCGCGGCCGCGTCCCTGAAGTGCAGGTGCTCGGCCACGGCGGCGAAGGCGCGCAGCTGCGCGAGGCTCGGTTGCCTCCGCTTGCCGTTACTGGTGGTCACTGATAGATACCTCCGATCAACACGACCGAGTGTAGCTATTTCCCTAATCAATGCACCCTGTGCCAACATCGACTGAGTCCAACCCATGGGGACCGCCCTCAAAAGGGGCGGTTCTTCGCTGCAAGGAGAGTCTGTGCTCACTGTCGGTGACAAGTTCCCCGAGTTCGACCTGACCGCCTGCGTCTCGCTGGAGAAGGGCAAGGAGTTCGAGCAGATCAACCACAAGTCCTACGAGGGCAAGTGGCTGGTCGTGTTCGCCTGGCCGAAGGACTTCACCTTCGTCTGCCCGACCGAGATCGCCGCGTTCGGCAAGCTGAACGACGAGTTCGCCGACCGCGACGCCCAGATCCTCGGCTTCTCCGGTGACTCCGAGTTCGTGCACCACGCCTGGCGCAAGGACCACCCGGACCTGACCGACCTGCCCTTCCCGATGATGGCCGACTCCAAGCACGAGCTCATGCGTGACCTGGGCATCGAGGGCGAGGACGGCTTCGCGCAGCGCGCCGTGTTCATCGTGGACCCGAACCACGAGATCCAGTTCACGATGGTGACCGCCGGTTCCGTGGGCCGTAACCCCAAGGAGGTCCTGCGGGTCCTGGACGCCCTGCAGACCGACGAGCTGTGCCCGTGCAACTGGAGCAAGGGCGACGAGACCCTCGACCCGGTCGCGCTGCTGGCTGGTGAGTGACCCATGTCGCTCGACTCGCTGAAGTCCCGGATCCCGGACTACGCCAAGGACCTCAAGCTCAACCTGGGCTCGGTCATCGGCAACTCCGACCTGCCCGCCCAGCAGCTGTGGGGCACGGTGCTCGCGACCGCGATCGCCTCCCGCTCCCCGATCGTGCTGCGTGAGCTGGAGCCGGAGGCGAAGGCGAACCTCTCGCCGGAGGCGTACACCGCGGCCAAGTCCGCGGCCGCCATCATGGCGATGAACAACGTCTTCTACCGCACCCGGCACCTGCTGTCCGACCACGAGTACGGCACCCTGCGCGCCGGACTGCGGATGAACGTCATCGGCAATCCGGGCGTGGAGAAGGTCGACTTCGAGCTGTGGTCGTTCGCGGTCTCCGCGATCAACGGCTGCGGCATGTGCCTGGACTCGCACGAGCAGGTGCTGCGCAAGGCCGGTCTGGAGCGCGACACCATCCAGGAGGCGTTCAAGATCGCTGCCGTCGTGCAGGCGGTCGGCGCCACCCTGGAGGCCGAGGCCGTGCTGGCCGACTAAGGCCGGCCCCGCGTCACCCGAGGACCCCGCTCACCCCTGGTGGGCGGGGTCTTCCGCGTCCGCCGCCGCGCTCTCCTCCGGGACCGGGGAGGCGGCGGGCGGCTGGTGCAGCTCCTCGGAGTACTGCCGCAGATAGCCCACCACGGTGTTCGTCACCGCCACCAGCGGTACGGCGACCACCGCGCCGCCGATCCCGGCCACCATGCCGCCGGCCGCCACGGTCAGCACCACCGCGAGGGGGTGCACCCGCACCGCCCGGCCCAGGATGAAGGGCTGGAGCACATGCCCCTCGATCTGCTGGACGGCGAGCACCACGACCAGGGTCATCACGGCGGTGAACACACCCTGGGTGACCAGGGCCACGATCACCGCGAGCGCCCCGGAGGCGACCGCGCCGACCAGCGGGATGAAGGAGAACAGGAAGATGAAGACGGCCAGCGGGACCGCCATCGGCACATCGAGGAAGTAGATCCCGATGCCGATGAAGGTCGCGTCGATCAGGGCGACCAGCACGGTGCCGCGGACGTAGGCGGTCAGGGTGCGCCAGGCGCGCGGTCCGGCGCCGGCCACGCCCTCCCGCGCGGCCGAGGGCACCAGCTTCAGGAACCACTGCCAGATGCGCTTGCCGTCGTAGAGCAGGAAGAGCGTCGAGAAGAACACCAGCAGGATGCTGGTCAGCGCCTCCACGATGACCTGAACGCCCTCCAGGCCGGCGGACGTTATCTGGTCCGCGTTGGCGCCGATGGCCTCGCGCAGGTTCTTGGCGATCTGGTTGATCTGCTTGTCGGTGACGTGGAAGGGGCTGCGCAGCAGCCAGTTGCGCAGATCGTCGATGCCGGACTGGATCTGGTTGGAGAGCGTGTCGATGTTCTCCATGACCTGCCAGGTCACGAACCAGCCCATCAGGCCGATCACCACGAAGCCGCTGATCGCGGTGAGCGCCGTGGCCGGGCCGCGCGGCACCCCGCGCCGGGTGAGCCGGGCGACCGTCGGCTGGAGCAGCGCGGTGATCAGCAGCGCGATGACGAAGGCGAACACCACCAGCTGGATGGCGCTGATGACCCGCATCAGCACCCAGACGGTGCCCGCGAGCACGAGCAGCCGCCAGCCGGCCTCGGCCGCGACCCGCACCCCCCAGGGCACGGCCTGGGCGGGATCGGGGCGCGGCACGGGCGGGACCGGGGCGGGGGGACGGCGGGCGTGCGGCACCGCGTCGGCGACGGCGTCGGAGCCGGGCGCGGCACCGGCACCGGCACCGGCACCGGCGTCCGACTTGGCCGGCTCCGGGCGGGCCGGTTCGCGCGCGGACGCGCCGGTCTCCTCGGCCACCTCCGCTCGCCGGGCGTCCAGCCGTTCGCTCAGCTCGGTGAGCCCCGCGCCCAGCCTGCCGAGCCACCCTGGCACTCGCGACATGTTCCGTCCTCTTCCCCCGCGTGGAGTCGTGCGGTTACGACCGTACATGCGAAAGCCCCTTCCCCGAGGACGGGAAGGGGCTGCGCGGGGTTGAGCGTGGCGGCCGGACTCAGTAGTTGCCGTTGGCCTGCCAGTAGGTCCAGGCGTCACAGGGGCTGCCGTAACGCTGGTTCATGTAGCTCAGGCCCCACTTGATCTGCGTGGCCGGATTGGTCTGCCAGTCGGCACCCGCGGAGGCCATCTTGCCGCCGGGCAGCGCCTGGACGAGGCCGTAGGCGCCCGAGGAGGCGTTGACCGCACGGTAGTTCCAGCTGGACTCGTGGTCCACGATGTTGCTGAAGCACTGGAACTGGCCGGCCGGCACGATCTGGCGGGCCATCGCCTGGATCTGGGCGACCGTGTACGAGCTCTGCACGGGGAAGTCGGCGTTGGCGGCACCGCGGCTGGCGGCGGCCTTGGTCTCCGCCCGCTGCTTGGCCTCCTTGGCCGCCTTCTCGGCGGCCGCCTTCTTCGCGATCGCGGTCTCGGCGGCGGCCTTGCGGGCTGCTGCCTCGGCGTCCTTCTTGGCGCTCGCGTCCGCGGCGATGGCCTGGGAATCGGCCTGCTGCGTCAGAGTCGCGGACTGGACCTGGGCCTGCTGACCCGTCGGTATGTCCGCGAGGAGCGTGGTGTCGGCTGCTGCCGTCGGCTCGACGTCGTTGTTCTGCGCGACGCTGCCCGAGGCAACTCCGACGACGCTTCCGACGGCGGTGACCGCGGTGGCCGAGGCCACTGCGAATCCCCGGACCGAAATCCGGCTCACACGGTTTCCTTCCAGCATCGCCCGCTTCGGTGACCCTGGCGGACGCAATCGTGCCCCTGTGCACTGGCCTCCCAACTGCGGGGTCACGGGAGGCGCGGGCCCGGTGGGCAACTCCCCCTGCGGGGAGCGCCGCGTGGTGCGCGGGCGGCATACGACGAACGCTATGGAGTTGATACTTCCTGTTGTTCCACACCGCTGGGGGTGCAGGTGTGTCGTATGCGGGGCCTGACAGGACTGAGACTCTGCCGTAACCGGACGCCGGGAGGCAATTCCGAGTTGAGTGTGAAAGCTCACATCCCGTTTGGCCCAAGGGATTTCCGGAAACCCCACACACGAAGGCGCCGCCCGGCTAGGCTCTGGTGCCTTTGCCGGGCGGCGCCAACTGGGCTGGATCGGCTCAGATATGGCCGTCTTCGAGCATTTCGGTCACAAGGGCGGCGATCTGGGACCTCTCGGACCGGTTCAGGGTGACATGCGCGAACAGCGGATGCCCCTTCAGCTTCTCCACCACGGCGACCACACCGTCGTACCGTCCGACACGCAGATTGTCCCGCTGCGCCACGTCATGGGTGAGGACCACCCGCGAGTTGGCGCCGATCCGGGACAGCACCGTCAGCAGCACATTGCGCTCCAGCGACTGTGCCTCGTCCACGATGACGAACGCGTCGTGCAGCGAGCGGCCGCGGATGTGGGTGAGCGGCAGGACCTCCAGCATGCCGCGCGCGGTGACCTCCTCGATGACCTCCCGGCTGGTGACCGCCGACAGCGTGTCGAACACGGCCTGCGCCCAGGGGCTCATCTTCTCCGCCTCGGTGCCCGGCAGATAGCCCAACTCCTGCCCGCCGACCGCGTACAGCGGCCGGAACACCATGACCTTCTGGTGCTGGCGGCGCTCCAGGACCGCCTCCAGGCCCGCGCACAGCGCCAGCGCCGACTTGCCAGTGCCGGCCCGGCCGCCCATCGAGACGATCCCGACCTCCGGGTCGAGCAGCAGATCGAGGGCGATGCGCTGCTCGGCGCTGCGGCCCTTGATGCCGAACGCCTCCCGGTCGCCGCGCACCAGCCGGACATTGCCCTCCGCGGTGATCCGGCCGAGCGCCTTGCCGCGCTCCGACTGGATGGTCAGACCGGTGTGCACGGGCAGTTCGGACGCCTCCGGTACATAGAGGTGTCCGGCCTCGAAGAGGACGTCCACCTGCTCGCCGGGGAGCGTCAGTTCGGTCATCCCGGTCCAGCCGGAGTTCTCCGTGATGGCCAGCTCCGCCCGGTACTCCTCGGCGAGGAGCCCGACGGAGGAGGCCTTGATGCGCAGCGGCAGGTCCTTCGACACGACGGTGACGTCGAACCCCTCGGCCTGAAGGTTGCGGGCCACTGCGAGGATGCGGGAGTCGTTGTCCCCCAGGCGGTAGCCGGTGGGCAGCACGCTGGGGTCCGAGTGGTTGAGCTCGACACGCATGGTCCCGCCCAGGTCCCCGGTCGGGATGGGGGAGTCGAGGCGGCCGTACCGCACCCGGTAGTCGTCCAGCAGGCGCAGGGCCTGACGGGCGAAGTAGCCGAGTTCGGGATGGTGCCGCTTCGCCTCCAGCTCCGTGACCACCACGATGGGGAGCACCACCTCGTGCTCCTCGAAGCGGGTCAGGGCGTTCGGGTCGGCCAGCAGGACGCTGGTGTCGAGAACATAGGTGCGCCGGTCGGGCTTGTGGCGCTTTGTGCTGGTCACCACGGAAGGACGTACCCCCTCGGATGAGGTCGGGGAGCGACGAAGCGGAAGCCGGGCCGGGAGGGCGGGGCGGACCGGGCCGGCCGGCGGCCGGTGCGCACGGCGGGCCGGGGGCCGGACCTCCGCGGCGCTGTCGCACGGTCGTGCTGGTGCAAAGGACCTCCCGGGCGGACGGCCCCTGCCGCCCGCTGAGATCCGACGCCCGTGGTTCGGGCGTCGACCTGCTTGCCTTATGCCCTCGAACGAGCGCCGCCATGCAAAAGCGGCCACCGCCGCGGCGGTGAACTCCTGGTGACGACGGCTCGAACGGGGATGCGCGAAGGCCCCGCCGGTGATCTCACCGACGGGGCCCGCGGCCGTGCCTCAGCCGCCGAACCGCCGGTGACGTGCGGCGTAGTCGCGCAGCGCGCGCAGGAAGTCGACCTTGCGGAAGGCGGGCCAGTAGACGTCGCAGAAGTAGTACTCGGAGTGGGCGGTCTGCCACAGCATGAATCCGGACAGCCGCTGCTCCCCGCTGGTGCGGATGACGAGGTCCGGGTCGGGCTGGTCGCTGGTGTAGAGGTGACGGCCGATCATGTCGATGTCGACGGACTCGGCGAGGTCCGCCATGGCGACGCCCTTGTCGCGGGCCTCGTAGAGCATGGAGCGGACGGCGTCGGCGATCTCCTGCCGGCCGCCGTAGCCGATGGCCACGTTGACCACTATGCCCTCGGTGTGGGCGGTGGCCTCCTCGGCCTCCTTGAGGGTGGCCTGCATGCCGGCGGGCAGCAGGTCCATGGCGCCCACGTGGTGCACCCGCCAGCGGCCGTCGGCGGCGAGGGTGCGCACGACGTCCTCGATGATGCCGAGCAGGGGGCCGAGCTCCTCCTGCGGGCGGTCGAAGTTGTCCGTGGACAGCAGCCACAGGGTGACGACCTCGACATCGGTCTCGGAGCACCAGCCGAGGAACTCCTCGATCTTCTCCGCGCCGGCCCGGTGGCCGTGGACCGTGGTGGAGCCCGACGCCTTCGCCCAGCGGCGGTTGCCGTCCATGATGACGCCGATGTGCTTGGGCACCTGGTCGTGGTCGAGGTGACCCTCCACCCGGCGTGCGTAGAGCCTGACCAGCAGGCCGCGCAGGTTGTCGCGCAGGTTCACGTGGCCCTCCGGGGGGTTGGCGCGGGGTACGGTGCCGGGCCCGTCGAGCCTACCGCTGCCCGGCCCCTGGTACGGCCCTGGTACGGACCGGGGGCGAGGGGGGCGGGGCGGGATCGGGACTCCGGCCCTCGCTGTAGGGACGCACGCGGGGCGGCGGTCGGTTCCCGGCCGGGACCTGTCGCGTGGCAATAGCGTGGCCAAGAAAAAACGGGCCGGTCCGTGGGGGGGGAGACGGACCGGCCCGAGGGGGGGTTTCCACCATAACCCTTCGTGAGGGCGGATGGGGGCATCCGCGCCCTACAACTACTCTCCGAAGTCACCCAGGAACGCCCTGATGGATGCGGAACGATGGATTCAGGGGGTCATTCCCGCCGATTCGCCACGGAATCCCAGGCAAACCAGGCCGGAAGCGTGAAAACCAAAGGATTTCGGAGACTTGCCGCCATCCGGGGCCGCGTCGGCGTGTTGCTCCCGGATCCCCCCGACGGACTACCCGGCCGGCGAACGGCGATTTGACGGACCCCACGCGCCCCCGCGGCCGGTCTGTCCGCCGCACGGCACCGCGCAGCCCCCTCCACTGCGCGGTACCGCCCGCGCTGCTTTGCTGGCGCGAATTGCGTTGGTCTGAACTTACGTGACCGGTGGGGCTGGTGTGAACAGAGTGCGGTAACGATGTGGACACTGCGGGCTTCCCGAGGGGTCTAACGGGGCTTGCGGGCGTCGAAGAGGTGCCGCGAGCTGTGGGCGACGAACGGCCCCTCCCGCTCGATCCGCTCGTGCAGTGCCCGGAGTTGGGGCTCGTACGCCTCGACGGTGAATCCGGGCACCATCCAGACGACCTTGCGCAGGAAGTGGACAACGGCGGCGATGTCGTGGAACTCCATCCGCAGCCGCTCCGCCCGCAGCGCGGTGATCTCCAGGCCCGCCGCCTCGGCCGCGGCCCGCTCGCGCAGCGGATCCCTCGCGCGGCGCACTTCCTCCGGCTGCGGCCCGAGGAAGTACTCGACCAGCTCGAAGACGCTGGCGGGCCCGACGTGCTGGGCGAAGTACGTGCCGCCCGGCCGCAGCACCCGCGCGATCTCCGCCCAGTGCGGCACCACCGGGTGCCGGCTGAGCACCAGGTCGAAGGCGCCGTCGGCGAACGGCAGCGGCGCGTCGTCCGGGGCGGTGACGACCACCACGCCGTGCGGGCGCAGCAGGGCGGTGGCCCTGGCCGCGTTCGGCGCCCAGCCCTCGGTGGCGGCGATCAGCGCGGGGCGGGCGGGAGCGGCGGTGCCGAGGGCGAAGGCCAGCACCTCCCCGCCGCCGGTCTGGAGGTCCAGCGCGGCCCCGGCACCGGCCAGCCGCTCCCCCGCCGAGCGCGCGTACCCCCACGAGGGCCGCGCCTCGGTGGCCCGCCCCTCGAACCAGGAGAAGTCCCAGCCATCGGTGGGCACGGCGGCACCCTCGGCCACGAGTTCGGCGAAGGACCGGCGCGGTGACGTCATGCCCCCATGATGACGTCCCCCGCCGCCCCGTTCCTCTCCTTTTCCCACGGCCGGTCCGCTACCGCTTGCCCACGGCCGGTCCGCTACCGCCGGTCCGCTACCCCTAGTCCACGGCCGGTCGGCTACCGCCGGACCAGTGGCATGACCCGCTCCCCCGCGAACCGTACGAACCCCTCCGGGTCGGGCTCGTCGGACGTCGGTTGCAGTACGACGGTGTCGGCGCCGGCCTCGGCCAGCCGCCGTACGGCCGCGGCGACGGCGGCCGCGTCCCCGGCGACGCCCGCACCAGGCTGTGCGCGCTCGGCGGCGAGACCGGCCCGGACCCGTTCGGCGGCGCCGGTGCCGGTGGCGGCGAGGAGATAGACGACCACCCGGTGCGCCCGCGCGTGCCCGGCCTCCGCCCGCCCCTCCTCGATGAGCCGGCGGGCCTCGCGTACGCCGTCCGGGGAGGTGGCGCAGGTGAGCAGGGTGCCGTCGGCCTTGGCGCCGGACAGCCGGAGGGTACGGGGGCCGGTGGCGCCGGCGTACACGGGTACGGGATGTGGCGGCGGCCAGTCGAGGGCGACGCCGTCGAGGGTGACGTACCTCCCCCGCACGGTGAGCTTCTCGCCGCGCAACAGGGCGCGCAGGGCGTCGAGATGCTCGCCGAGGAGGGTGAGCGGCGAGGCGGCGCGGGCGCCCACCTGCCCCATCCAGTCCTGCACCCCGTGCCCGACGACGATGCTCGCGCGGCCGGGGAACATCCGGTGCAGGGCGGCGGTCTCCATGGCGGTCACGGCGACGTTCCGCAGCGGCACCGGGAGCAGTCCGATCCCCACCCGCAGCCGCTCGGTCCAGGCCAGCGCGGCGGCGGCCGACGAGATGCCGCCCTCCAGGAAGCAGTCCTCCCACACCCACAGCTCGTCGAGGCCCGTCTCCTCCGCGAGCCGGGCGTACCCGCGCAGCCGCTCGGGCGGGAGCTGGGGCCGGAACACAACGCCGAGTGAAGTCATGAGGGCCTTCCTAGCGGGGGATGCAGAAGGGCACAAACGCTTTACCGGGCAGGCCCGTTGACAGTGGAGGATGGACCATGGCGCGACGACGGTGGCGGGACGGCCGGGGAGTGCTGCGGATCCCCGGCGAGTCCCGGACGGTGGAGGTCCCCCTGGAGATCGCGGCCTCCTACCGGGCCCGCACCAGGGGCCTGCTCGGCCGGACCTGCTTCGACGGCGCGCTGCTGCTGTCCCCGGCCAACAGCATCCACACCTTCGGCATGCGCATCCCCATCGACGTCGCCTACCTGGACCGCCACCTGACGGTCCGCGCCGTCCGGACCATGCAACCAGCCCGCCTGGGCCTGCCCCGCCTACGCTCCCGCCACGTCCTGGAAGCGGAGGCGGGGGCGATGGCGGGGTGGGGGCTGGGGGTGGGGGTGCGGGTGGAAATGGCCGCCGCCGAGTGAGCCGTCAGTCCGTGGTGCGGGGGAAGGAGACCTCCACCCGGCGGTTCTTGCGGCGGCCCTCTTCCGTGGAGTTGTCGGCGATGGGGTACTGCTCGCCGTAGCCGCGGACCTCGAAGGTGATGTCGGGGCTGTCGAGGTCCTGGTCGAGGACGGCCTGGACGGCGTTGGCGCGCTGCCGGGAGAGCAGGATGCCGTGGCTGGAGGAGCCGAGGTCGTCGGTGAAGCCGAAGACGCGGACCTGGGTGGCGTGCTGCTTCCTGATCTCGTCGGCGATCGCGGCGATGCGCGCCTTGGCGTCGGCGCCGAGCTTCGCGCTGTCCTTGCCGAAGAGGACCTCCGCCTGGAGGGCGAAGGTGACGTCCGCGTTGGTGTCCTCACGGCGCTCGTCCCCGCTCTGGTCCTCCACGACCGACTTGATGTCCAGCACCTTGGGCGGGGCAAGGGTGGCGCCTTCGGGCAGCTTGAGGTCCGGGTCCTTCGGGTCGATCTTCACGGGCGCGGCGGCGGACGGCGCGGTGTCGGGGGGCCCGGTGGGGTCGGTGCCGTCGGCGTGCGCGGCGGTGAGCGTCGCGGCCAGCAGGAACGCGGCGGAGCCGAGGGTGAGCGCGAGACGGGGTCGGGTGGTCACGGTCACGGGGGCCTCAGCCGGAGATGGGGAGGGTGGCGGAGGAGAGAGTGGGCAGTTGGAGGGTCACCTCGGTGGTGTCCGCCGGCGGGGAGGGGAACTGCATGAACACCGGCAGGGCCTCGCCCGCGCGGAGCGTGTTGAGTCCGGTCGTGGTGAGCGGGCGTCCCTCCGTGTCCCGCAGCACGTAATACCGCTTCTTGCCCTTGGAGTCGACGAGGGTGGCTCCGCCCAGGGACGGCCCGTTCTTGGTGATCTCGGTTTCGTTGCCGCTGAGCGCGGACGGCACGAGAAGATCCTTGGCCCCGTCGTTCTTCAGGGTGCCGTTCACCGTGAGGAAGCCGCCGGAGTCCCGTTGCGCGGAGGTGATCTGGAGGAGCAGGCCGTTCTCCCCCCTGAGTTCGGCCAGCGGCTGGTCCGACCGGCCTTCCTGGGTATCCGGCTGGGAGCCTTCGGACCTGGCGGCGGACGCCGGGCTGTGCGGCTTCTTCGCGTCGTCACCGCCGCTGCCACCACAGCCGGCCGCGCCCACGGCCAGACCGGCCGCGAGCGCCCATGCGGCCATCCCTCTGCGGGCCCGCGCAGTGAACCAGATGCTCATCGCTCCGCTTCCTTCGTCATCGATCATCCGCATGTCAGCCGTCCAGGTGGACGTCAAAGAGGTCTTCGGGCCCGGGAAGCCCCGACGGGTCGTCCGGTTTCAGGTCCCACACCTTGTCCTTGCACGTCAGCCGGGGCAACGCGGGACCGTCGGCTCCGCCACCGGGAAGTTTGAACGTGCACAGCGGTTCGATCACGGCCACGGCGTGCGCGTTCGCCTTCACGTCCTCGGTTCCGGGTACGACCGAACGGCCGACGGACTTGTTGGTCCGCACGTCGGCCTGGTACTTCAACGGCGCCGGCGGGAAGCAGCCGCTCAGCGTGGCGTCGTTCTGCGCGGCCAGTAGACCCGCCCGCCCGCACGGATCGGTGAACGGCACATCGCCGTCGAAGATGTCCTGCCACTTCGCCGGGTCGAGCAGGTCCGTGATCCACCGGGCCGTGAGCTGATCACGCTCGTCCTGGGCCGCGGCGAGCGCCGCCGCGTCGGCCGCCGTCTGGGCACCGCTCCGGTTCACCGCGGCCTGCCCGACCGCCAGGTAGGCGAGCGCAAGAAAGAGCAGGCCCGCCACCACCGTGAGATAGATGGGGAAGGCCTGCCCGGCATCGCGGCGGAGAGAGATCAGCCGCCGGTGACTTCGGAGATCTTGTTCCTGATCGCGTCGAAGATCGTCTGCCCGATGCTCGTCCCGGTGATCGCCAGTACGATCGCCACCACCACCGCGATGATGCCGAGGTACTCCACCGCCGTCTGCCCCCGGTCGTCGCGTGCGGCGCGGGTCATCAGATACGTCACGGTGGTGTTGAACCATTTGCTCACGGTTGTCCCCTCCAGCTGCGCGTCCGATCGGGGCACCGTACGGCGCGGCGCCCACCGGGGCCGAGGGTCCCAGGGCCCAACCTCGGGCCCATTCCGCGGCGTTGGCGCGGGTCCGGTCCGGCATCACGCCACCCCCAGCCATTTCGCGGTGGCCTGGGACCTGGTGGCGGTCTGGAGCTTGGCGAAGATGCGGTTGATGTGGTTCTTGACCGTCTTCTCGCTGATGAAGCAGGCGGCGGCGATCTGCTGGTTCGTCATGCCGGACGCGATGAGGTCCATGATCTCCGCCTCCCTGACACTCAGCCGGAACCGCGAGCGGATCGACTGTCCCATAGAGGGTTGCAATTGTGAAGAAGGAGGGGAGGTATTTTGGCCGCCGTTGGGGGGGAGTCGAGATCCCGTGTGTGCAGGTGCACTCCCCCGCAACTCGGCCAGTAACGCCCGCGCCGCCCCCGGCGTCACATGCGGCCGCCCCTCGTGGACGTCGCGTACGGCCCGTACCAGCTGCTCGGTCGTGAACTCGCCGTGCACCAGGTAGCCCCCCGCCCCCAGCCGCAGCGCCTCCCGTACCGTCCCGGCCTCGTGGCTGTAGGTGAGCATCATGACGGGCGCGAGGCGCACCAGGTGGGGCAGGGCCGAGATGCCGTCGACGCCGGGCATGCGGACGTCGAGGAGGACGACGTCCGGGCGGTGCCGGAGCGCGGCCTCGTAAGCCTCGCGGCCGTCCGCCGCCTGTGCCACCACCGTGGTGTCCGCGCGGTCCGTGAGCAGCGCGGTCAGGCCGGCGCGCACCACCGGGTTGTCGTCGGCCACCAGCAGCCGTAACCGGGCCGGCGGGGAAAGGGCCGGTATACCGGGGTCGTTCGTGTGCGGGCGCATGGGTGTGCGCGCCTCCTTTCAGGGTTCCGGGGTCGGCAGGGGGAGTTCCACCCGCACCTCGGTGCCGCGGGGGTGGGTGCCGCGGCCGATGCGGATGCGGGCGCCCGCCTGTGCGGCCCGTTCGACCATGCCGAGCAGTCCGAAGTGACCGCGGGCGCGCAGCTGTTCGAGGGTGGTGCCGGGCGGCAGACCGCGGCCGTCGTCGTGGACGGTCAGGCGCAGCAGGGTGCCGTCGACGCGGACCCGTACGTCCACACGGGTCGCCTCGGCGTGCCGGTGGGCGTTCTCCAGCGCCTCCGTGGCGACGGCGAGGAGGGCGCGGGCCGGGGCGGCGGGCAGCGGGGGGAGGGTGGCCGGGGGGTCCGGGCAGGCGCAGGTGACGTCGAGGGCCGTACGGTCGGCGAAATCCCTCACCACATCGGCCAATTCGCACCAGAACGGTCTGGCTTGCGCGGGCGGTTCGCGGCGCAGGTCGGTGAGCAGCTCGCGGGACTCCGCCGCCGCTCTGCGGGCCGAGCGGGAGACCAGTTCGGCCTGTTCGCGGATGCGGGCGGGGTCGGGGTCGGTGGCGGAGGCGGTGGCCGCGAGGCCGTCGGCGGCGAGGGCGACGCCGTACAGGGTCTTGGCGACGGAGTCGTGCATCTCCCGTGCCAGCCTGGCCCGTTCCGCGCTCACGGCTTCCGCCGCCGCGAGCCGGGCGCGGACCGCCGTCAGCGCCTCGGTGGCGGTGCCGAAGCGGAGCATCAGGCCGCGCAGGGTCGAGCCGAGGGCCCCGGCGACGACGCACAGGCCGGGCAGCAGCAGGGCCTCGGCGACGGGGGCGGGCCGGCCGGCCTTCAGGGTGAGGTGGACGACGAAGAGGATCAGCGCCTGGAGCGAGGCGAAGCAGGCCGCCCCGCGCCAGCTGTAGAGCAGCCCGGCGAGCAGCGGGGTGCAGACGCCGGCGTAGGCAAGCGTGGTGTCCGGCCCGGCCGAGACCAGCAGCAGCGAGCCGAGGAGGGTGTCGGCGGCGAGGATCGCGGGGTGGCGCAGCAGCAGCGGCCCGAACCGCTCCCAGTCCCGGAACAGGACGTACGACACCATGACCGTGACGACGACGGCCGCCCCGACGAGCCGTACGCCGAGCCCCGGCGCGGCGTTCAGCAAGGCGGCGGGCGCCGCTACGACGATCATCGCCAGCCGGAACCCGAACACCTGCCGGCACATGGCCTGAAGCGCCCGAACCTGAAGCCGCTCGGAGGGCGGCCCGGTGGCGAGGTCGGCCACCCCCTCCGCCTCCACCCCCGACCCACTCCCCACCCCCGCCTCCAACCCACTCCCCGTCCCCTCCGGCGCCACCCCCCACACACCCCACACCCCCCTCGCCCCCTCCCGCACCCCCCTCACTTCCCCGTGAGCGAGCCGAAGTCCACGCCGGAGCCGAGGATCAGGCCGGCGCCGAGGAGGAGCATCGTCGCCGGGACCATGAAGGTGGTGATCATCAGCGTGGCCTTGGGCACCGCGCGGGCGGCCTTGCGGCGGGCGTTCTGGGCGTCGGTGCGGCGCATGTCCCTGGCCAGCGAGACGAGCGTGTCGACGATCGGCGCGCCCAGTTCCTCGCCCTGCTGGAGCGCGGTGACGAACATGGCGACCTGCTCGGAGTCGTTGCGCCGGCGCAGCTCCGCGAAGGCCTGGCGGCGGCTCACGCCGAGGTCCATCTGGCGCAGGGTGATGCGGAGTTCGTCGGCCCAGGGACCCTCGTAGCGGGAGGCCACCCGGTCCAGGGCCTGCCGGAAGCCGAGCCCGGCACTGACCACGACCGCCAGCACGTCCAGGAAGTCGGGCAGGGTCCGCTCGATGACGTCCCGGCGGACCCGGATCGCCGACCAGATGCCCACCTCCGTCCAGAACGCGCCGAACAGCAGGAGCAGCACCGCCACGAACCACTGGCCGCGCAGCAGGAACACCAGGAAACCGGTGCCGCCGAGCGCGCCGTACACCGCGCGGCGGGCGGCGTAGCGGTCGATGGTCAGGCCGCCGGGGTTGCCCGCGAGGTCGATCCGGCGCCGGATCCGGGTGACCAGGCGGGGCCCCATCAGCCGCAGCACCAGCGGTGCGTACCGCATGCCCATGCGGTCGATGACGGAGCCCACCGCGCCGGTGCGGGTGGCGCCGACCTCCAGGGCGACGGCGAGGTCGGCGGGCAGCTCGGCGTCGGCGCGGTACATGCGCACACCGGCGAAGATCCCCCACACGGCGACACCCGTCAGCAGGGCGAGCAGCAAGGCCATGGATCCTCCTCCCTCACACGTCGATGCGGCTGAGCCGCCGGATGAGGACGAACCCGACGGCGTACAGCGCGAACGCGACGAGCACGCAGCCCTGGCCCACCGGGGAGCCGGTCATCCGGGCCAGGGCTCCGTCCCGGACGCCGTTCATCAGGAACAACGCGCCGACCCCGAGAACGGGCACGGCGTACGACGTCATGGTCACCTGGGAGAGCTGGGTGCGGACCTCGCGCCGGGTCTCCTTGCGCTCCTCCAGCGTCTCGGTGAGGTTGCGCAGCGCGGAGACGACCTGGCCACCGGCCCGGTTGGCCAGCACCAGCGTCGTCACCAGCACGACCAGTTCACGCGACGGAAGGCGCTCGGCGAGTTCGCCGAGGGCGTCGTCCAGGGAGTGGCCGACCGCCAACTGGTCGGCCACCTTGACCAGTTCCTCCCCGGCCGGCGCCTCCAGTTCCTCCGCCGCCATGCCGATCGCGGTGCGCAGGGCCAGTCCCGCCTGGGTGGCGTTGGCCAGGATGCGGGCGAGTTCCGGGAGTTGGCCGATGAACCGCTCGATGCGCCTGCGCCGCTGCCAGTTGAGGAACTGCACCGCCGCCCAGACGCCCAGCAGCCCGGCGATCGGCCCGAAGAAGGGCGCGAGCGCGGCCTGGCCGACGAGCCAGAGCGCGGCGACCGTGCCGAGCATGGCGGCGCAGAACTCGCCCGGCGTGATGTCCAGTCCGGTGGTGGCGAGGCGCCGTTCGAGCCGGCGGCCGGGGCGGGTACGGCGCAGCCGCCGGTCGAGGTCGCGGAAGTACCGCCTGCGCCCGGCGACCGGGGCCGGCGGCCCGGTGTGCGAGAGGCGGTCCACCAGCTCGGCCCGCCGGGCCCGGCCACGGGCGTAGCTGTGCACGCCGATCACCGCGAGCACGCAGGTCAGCAGCGCCGCTGCGAGGGTGAGCTGGACGAGGGTGTGGAGTTCCATGCGGGGGCCTACCTGGCTTCTCGGGTGGCGAGCTGGTCGGCGGTGCGGGCGACGCCGAAGGCGCCGGGGACGGGCTGGCTCGCCATGTGCAGGCGGTCGGCGGTGCGGCGGGGCAGCGGGAAGTAGGCGAAGGCACCGGGCACCCGGCCGTCCGCGGTCATCGGCTCCGCCTCGAAGCGGGCGGCGGTGGCCAGCCGGTACGGCTCCCCGCCGTGGCTGTCCAGCAGCGCGATCTCGGTGATCCGGCGGGCACCGTCGGCGAACCGGGTGAGCTGGACGATGACGTCGACCGCGCTGTTGATCTGGTCGTGCAGCGCGACGAACGGCACCTCCACGTCGGACATGGAGGCCAGCGTCTGGAGCCGGGTGAGGGCATCCTCGGCGCTGTTGGCGTGCACGGTGGCCAGCGAGCCGTCGTGGCCGGTGGACATCGCCTGGAGCATGTCGAGGGACTCGCCGCCGCGGACCTCGCCGACCACGATCCGGTCGGGCCGCATCCGCAGCGAGTTGCGCACCAGGTCGCGGATGGTGATCTGGCCCTTGCCCTCGACGTTCGGCGGCCGGGACTCCAGCCGGACCACATGGCTCTGCTGGAGCTGGAGTTCGGCGGAGTCCTCGATGGTGATGATCCGCTCGTGCGGCGGGATGAGCCCGGACAGGGCGTTGAGCAGGGTGGTCTTGCCGGTGCCGGTGGCGCCCGAGACGATGATGTTGAACTTCGCCCGCACCAGCCCCGCCAGCAGGTACACCATCGGCTCGGCCAGCGAGCCGAGCCCGATCAGCTCCTGGAGGGTGAAGGAGCGCGGGAAGCGGCGGATGGTGAGGACGGGTCCGGTCAGCGACAGCGGCGGGATGATGACGTTGACGCGCTCGCCGGACGGCAGCCGCGCGTCCACCATCGGGTTCGACTCGTCCACCCGGCGGTTGACGGTCGACACGATCCGCTCGATGGTCTGCATCAGCTGCTCGGCGGAGGCGAACCGCAGCGGCAACTGCTCGACCCGGCCGCCGCGTTCGACGAAGATCGCATCCGCGCCGTTCACCATGATCTCGGTGATCGAGGCGTCCTCCAGGAGGGGTTCGAGGATGCCGAGGCCCAGCGCCTCGTCCACCACCCGCCGGATCAGCTGGGCGCGCTCCACCGTGGAGAGCACCGGGCCCTCGCGGCTGATGATGTGCCCGAGCACCCGCTCCAGGCGGCTGCGGCGCTCCGCGGCGGCCAGCGCGCCCATCTCCGCGAGGTCGATCTCCTCCAGCAGCTTGGCCCGGTAGGCGGCGACCAGGTGCCCGTCGCCGCCCCGGCTGCCGTGCTCCTCCGGAGTGCTGATGCGTGCCCGCAGGCTCATGGTCCCGGCTCCTCAGTGGTCGAGCGGCATGGTCGCGGTCTTGGTGGCGTCCCCGAAGCTCCACACGATCTCCGGGATGCGGACGGTGGCGGTCACGGTCACGGAGCCGCCCCCGCCGCCCGCCGCGCAGCTCACGTCGAGCCCCCCGCTGACCGCCGCCGCGCACGCCTGCTGCGCGTCCTGCCGCAGCGACGCAGCCCGCGCCCCCGCTCGGGCCGCCGTACCGGCCTGCTCGGCGGCGTACGCGACGGCGCCGAGCTGGATGCCGGCGAGGGCGACGAGCAGCAGCACGGGGAGGAACCCCAGGTATTCGATGGCGACTTGACCACGGTCACGACGGCCGCGGAGGTCGCGACGGCCGCTGCGGTCACGGCGTCCGCGGCAGTCACTACGGCCGCATCGGTCACGGCGTCCGCTCGGGTACGGCATCTCAGTCCTTCGCCTCCTCCACCGCGCCGGCGTGGCCGTGCACCCGCGCTGGGAAGACGAACAGGCCCGGAAAGAGCACCGGGACCTTGAGGGAGACGTCGGCCGTGACATAGCCGGACCCGCCGCAGCTCACCGTCGCGTCCGACCGCCACGCCGCCGACAGGTCCCCGCGCCCCGCCGCCGAGCAGGCCGCCTGGCGCGCACCACCCGGCGGCGCCGCCGTACCGGCCCGTACCGCCTCGTCCGCGGCGTTCCCGGCGAGCGTGAAGGTGTACCCGACGAGTACGGCCTGCCACACCAGCACCAGCGTGAGCAGGATCAGCGGGGTCATGCCGAGGAACTCGATGCTCACCTGGCCCTGATCCGCGCCCCTTTTCACCACCGGTCCACTCGCCACCGGTCCACTCGCCACCGGTCCACTCGCCGCCAGACCACTCGCCGCCGGTCCACTCGTCACCGGTTCACTCCTTCCGCCGCCGAAAGCCCCCACCGAGCGCCCCACCGCGCGCCCCACCCCGGTGCGCGCCCTCGGCCGCCCGCGCGAGCCCCAGCTCCCCCGCGAGCGCCCACAGCGCCTGCTTCACCGTGCTGCGGGCGTCCAGCTCATGCACCCGCCCCGCGTCCACCACCGCCTGCAGCTCCTTGAAGTTGGCGGGTACGGCGGTGCGCGCGAGCGCCGTACCGGTGATCCGCTGCACCAGCGCGGGCTGGATCTCGGTGTGCCTGCTCTGCCGGTTGACGACGACCGTGGTCTCCTCCGCCTTGCGGATCTGGAGCCGGTCCCACATCCGCACGGTCCGCTTGGCGGCGCGTACGGCGATCACGTCCGGCGTGGTGACCAGCAGCGCCGTGTCGGCCGTCTCGACCGCCGCCGCGCCCGCCCCGCCGAGCTGCGCGCCGCAGTCGATGACGACGACCTCGTAGCGCGAGCGCAGGGCGCGCACGATCCCGCGGGCCGCGCGGTCGGTGACCTCCTCGCCGCGCTCCCCCTCGCCGGGTGCGAGCAGCAGCGCGAGCCCGGTGTCATGGCGGAAGAGGGCGTCGGCGAGGACCCGCGGCGAGATGTCGCTGATGGCGGCGAGGTCGGCGACCGAGCGCCGGAACTGCACGTCCAGGTAGGAGGCGACGTCCCCGGTCTGGAGGTCGAGGTCGACCAGCGCGGTGGACCGCCCGGACGCCTGCGCGGCGAGCGCGAGCTGTACGGCCGTGAGCGTGGCGCCGACACCCCCCTTGGCGCCGCTGACCGTGACGACCGTACCGCCGGGGCCGCCCGGCGCCTCGCCGCCGCCCTGGCCGAGATGGCGCCGTACCTCCGTCGACCACTGGGCGACCGTCTGCACCCGGCCGGCCAGTTCGTCGTACGACAGCGGGAGCGCGACCAGTCCGCGGGCGCCGGAGTCCATCGCGGCGGCGAACAGGCCGGGGCTCGCGTCGTGGCTGACGAGGATGACGCCGACGGCCGGGAAGCGCAGGGCGATCTCCCGGATCAGCTCCAACGCCGGTGCGGGGCCGATGCGTTCATGGACGACGAGCACCTCGGGAAGTTCGTCCACTGACTCGGCGGCGAGCCGGCCGAGGGCGTCCACCAGTCGGGTCGAGTCGGTGACCGGCGGCTGCGGTTCGGCGTCGGGCAGCTGGCTGAGCAGGGTGACGAGGGAGCGGACGGCGTCCGGGTCGGCGCCCGCCGGGAGGATCCTGGTCGGCATGCGGGCCGCCTCTCACTTGTCCGTCGCGAGTTCGTAGGTGCGGTCCTTGTCCGGGACGCCGGTGTCGCCGCCGGGGCCGACCAGCGCGAGCCGGACGCGCTGGGCGAAGGACTCGGCGTAGGTGATGCGCTGGGCGTCGAGGGTGGACAGCGCGAAGGTGATCGGGACGGCCTCACCGGGCTGCTGCTGGCCGCTGTTCTTCGCGGCGTCCGGGTCGAGGGCGGTGATCCGGCCGACGTCGAGGACGCGCGCGTCGGTCACGATGATCTTCGACTGGTCGGGGTCGCCCTCCTTCTTGCCCGCGAAGGTGGCGTAGACGTTGACCCGCGAACCGGGCGTGATCTTCCCCGCCACGCCCGTCGCCGCGTCGATCATGATGGCGACCTCCTGCTGTCCGGGCTGGAGGGCGGGCTGGTCCACGATCATGTCGCTCTGCAGCAGGGACCCGGCGCGCAGCGTGGTGACGGCGATCTTCCCCTGGAGCTGCCGCAGATCGGTGACCGCGGTCCCGGACAGCCACCGCTTGGGCATCCTGATCTTCTCGAACTGGCCTGCGTCCAGGGCGGTGTACGGCTTGACGTCGGAGCGGACCCGGTAGGCGGTGACCTCGGGGCCGACCTTGGAGTCGACGTCGTGGACGACGGAGAGCACGCCGGCGAACGCGAGCAGAGCGCACAGGACCGACAGGAGCAGGAGGATCACGCCGCGGCGCTGACGGGAGTTCATGAACCGTGCAACCTCATTGGGGGAGTCGGTCGTTCGGGATATGGACGTGCGGGTCGTGGTCCGGCGGCCGTCCTCGGCTCAGGCGGGCGTGCGGGGCTCCAGGGCCCGTGGGGCGGGCGGTTCGTGGACGGGCGGGACGGCGGAGCAGAAGACGCAGCGGTCGCCGATGACGTCGAGCCCGCACCAGTGGCAGCTCGACTGCCGTACGGAGGCGACCAGTTGGTACAGCACGGACAGATCGTCGAGGTGGGCGCAGAACTCGACCATGCGGCCGGTCCCCCACCACGCGCGGGACTCGGCGGGCAGCGCGGTCTCCCGCACCCCCTGTACCTGCCACGCGGCCCCGAGTCCGGCGGCCCACTCGCCGGGCAGCTGCCCCTTCGCGAGGAGCATCCAGGTGGGGAACTCGGGCCCCTTGAGGGTGGCTTCGGGCGCGACCTTGACGAGCTGCGGTTCGGGATGGGCGAGTACGGCGAACTGGCTGCCCGGCACCCAGGACCTGGCGTGCGCCTTCAGTCCGACCGGCACCCGGTCGAGCCGGGCGACGGAGCCGAGGACCGCGCCGGCGTGGATGTAGTGGGCGAGCAGCCGACCGGCGCAGGCGAGCACGCCGGGACCGAGATCACAGGTGGCGAGCTGCCGTAACTGGCGCCCCAGCACGGCGACTCCGAGCGGCGGCAGCCCTGGCCTCAAGACCGCGACCCGGTCGCTCTCCAGCAGCGAGCGCAGGGTGTACAGGCGCCGTACGACCGGCTCCGGGGTGGCCGCCGAGCACAGGACGACGACATGGCCGTGACTCTCGATGGCCTCGCTCAGTTCGGTGAGCGCGTGGTCGAGGGGGTGCCGGTCGAGCCCGGCCAGCACGACGGCGGGCATGGTGCGTTCGTCCTGTGGCGGCAGCGCCAGGTCGGCACTGGTCACGGCAATGGCAGTTGGCACGCCCCGCTCCCCGGTGACTTCACTGCGTGACTACCCGAGCACTGTATCCACGCGTGCGGGGCGGGAGAACAGCGTTGGTGAAGCACATGTGGAACTCGCCGGGGGCAAGTCCCCGCAAACCGGGGCAGGTTGCGAAACCGGCCGACCCCCGCAACGGTCTGGACCTCTTGACAGCAGGATTGGTCTGGACCAACTTGTCTGTGCACCGGTGGCCACCGGCTCCGCCCCCACTCCGACTCCCCTCCCCGGAGGTCCCCGTGGACCGCGCACCAGGCACCCCCAGACCACCCCGCCGCCGGCTGGCGGCATGGTCCGCCGCCGTCACCCTCGCCCTCGCCGCCGCCGGCCTCGCCGCGACCGCGGCCCCGGCGTCCGCGGCGGACGTCAACAACGTCGTCAACGCCGGCTTCGAATCCGGCCTGTCGAACTGGACCTGCTCGGCGGGCAGCGGCACGACCGTCTCCTCCCCGGTCCACTCCGGCACCAGCGCCCTGAAGGCGACCCCCGCCGGCCAGGACGACGCCCAGTGCACCCAGACGGTCGCCGTCAAGCCCGACTCCTCGTACACCCTGAGCGCCTGGGTCCAGGGCGGCTACACCTACCTGGGCGTGACGGGCACGGGCACCACGGACGTCTCCACCTGGACGCCGGACACGAGCGACTGGAAGCAGTTGTCGACGTCGTTCACCACGGGCGCGTCCACCACCTCGGTCACCCTCTACACGCACGGGTGGTACGGCCAGGCCGCCTACTACGCCGACGACGTCTCCCTCTACGGCCCCGACGGCGGCGGCACCGGCACCCCGTCCCCCACCGTCCCGGCCGCCCCCACCGGCCTCGCGGTCTCCGCCACCACCTCGTCCTCCGCCACCCTGACCTGGTCCACCTCCTCGGGCGCGACCGGCTACACCGTGTACGAGAACGGCGCGAAGGTCTCCTCCACCACCGGCACCTCGACCACCGTCACGGGCCTGTCCCCCGCCACCTCGTACTCCTTCCAGGTGACGGCGACGAACGCGGCGGGCGAGTCGCAGAAGTCGCCGGCGGTGACGGCGACCACCGCCTCGACCGGCGGCGGCGGAAACACCGGCGGCTCCCTCCCGAAGCACGCGGTGACGGGCTACTGGCAGAACTTCAACAACGGCGCCAAGGTGCAGAAGATCTCCGACGTGCCCGCCGCCTACGACATCATCGCGGTGGCCTTCGCGGACGCGTCCACGACGCCGGGCGCGGTCACCTTCACCCTGGACTCGGCCGACCTCGGCGGCTACACGGTCGACCAGTTCAAGGCGGACATCAAGGCCAAGCAGGCGGCCGGCAAGAAGGTCGTCATCTCGATCGGCGGCCAGAACGGCACGATCTCGGTCAGCGACTCCGCCTCCGCCACGAACTTCGCGAACTCCGTCTACTCCCTGATGCAGACGTACGGCTTCGACGGCGTGGACATCGACCTGGAGAACGGCCTCAACTCGACGTACATGACCCAGGCCCTGCGCGCCCTGTCCGCGAAGGCGGGCCCCTCCCTGATCATCACGATGGCCCCGCAGACGATCGACATGCAGTCGACGTCCGCCTCCTACTTCCAGACGGCCCTGAACGTGAAGGACATCCTCACGGTCGTCAACACCCAGTACTACAACAGCGGTTCCATGCTGGGCTGCGACGGCAAGGTCTACAGTCAGGGCACGGTCGACTTCCTCACCGCCCTCGCCTGCATCCAGCTCCAGGGCGGCCTCGCCCCCTCCCAGATCGGCCTGGGCCTCCCCGCCTCCACCAGCGCGGCCGGCAGCGGCTACGTCTCCCCCTCGGTGGTGGACAACGCCCTCGACTGCCTCACCGCCGGCACCGACTGCGGCACCTTCAAACCCGCCAAGACCTACCCCGACCTGCGCGGCGCCATGACCTGGTCCACCAACTGGGACGCCTCCTCGGGCAACACCTGGTCCACCACGGTGGGCTCCCACGTCCACGCACTGCCGTGACCTGACACCCACCACCTGGCGCCCGGCCTCCCCCGCGGAGTCCGGGCGCCCCGCGCATTCCGGCCACCCCCGCCCGATTCGCGTTGCGACCGGCAATAGGCCAATGTGATGCTCTGGGCAGGATCGGCCAGGGGGCGGGATGCATTCGACGGAAGAGACGCGCAGGTCACGGCTCTCCGAATACGCGGAGATGACGGGACCCGCCGAGCGGGAGCACAAGGAGACACCACCGGGCGAAGACACTTCTGCGCCGTTGACCGGAATCTCCTCTGGCCCTTCCCTCGATGACGCGCTGGAGCGCGGCCTGCGTGAATTCGCCGTCCGGCTGGGCGAGTTCCGCCGCACGGCGGTCCTCGTACCCGTGGACGAGCACGACGTGCCCCTGACGGGCGACTACGGCGGCGTCCGCTGGATCTACGCCTTCTCCAGCGAAGCCGCCCTGGCCCGGTACGCGCTGGCCCGCGGCGAGGGCGACCGGGAATGGCCGTACCAGAGGTGGCTGGGCGCGCGGCTGCTGGACGCCGCGGTGCCCGCCGTCGGGGTGCCGTGCGGGGTCGCGCTGGACGTGGGCGGCGCGGGCGCACTGTTCCCGCCGGTGGCGGGGATCGTGCCGGACCGCGCGGCGGTGGACGTGGCGGCAGAAGCGGGAGCAGCCAGGTGAGCGGCGACGGCAAGGACCTGAAGACCGAGGGCCTGGCGCTGATCACCAAGGGCCTGAACGACGCTCTTGGCGAGTTGAAGGAGCTGGGGCTCGTCTATGTGGCGGACACCGGCCGGGGTTTCGACAAAATCGCCCTGACCGGGACGCAATTGGGCCACGACGGACTGACCGGCGAGTTCAAGTCGTTCTGCGAGCGCTGGGAGTGGGGCGTGCGCGCGCTGATCGACGAGGGCAGCGGCTTCGCGGTGAGGACGGGCCTGGCGGCGGGCACGTACTACGACACCGAGAACTACGTGGACGGCACGTTCAAGGACGTCGCCAACGCGGTGATCGGCAACCCCGACGCCTCGGAGTCGGACGTGGAGAAGATGAGCTGGGGAGACATCCTCAAGTCCAGCCCGTACGGCGGGAACGTGGACTACAGCGAGAAGTCCTTCGACGAGGCGTGGGCGAACAGCAAGCAGGGCTGGTACGACGACACACGCGACTTCATGGAGTCGCCGACCGCGAAGGCCGTGGGCATGAAACCGAGCGGGATGTCGGACGCGGAGTACCACAAGCTGCTCGCCGGTGCCTTCGGTCCCTCCCCCGAGGATCGCGCCGCAGCCGCCCAGCGGCAGGGCGGTGCGGGCTGATGGGACTGGGCGAACTCGGCAAGATCACCAACACCGTCCTCGGCGCCGGCGAGGAGACGTGGGAGGCGGGCAAGAAGAAGGTCGGCGAGGGCGTCGACTGGGCCGCGCACAAGGTGGGCGGCGAGCTGGAGCACGTCGGTCTGCACAAGTGGGCGGACAAGGTCGAGGACGCGGGCGACGAACTCGCCTCCTACCTCGGCGCCACCCCCGGCGAGAAGCAGCTCGACGAGACGGACGACCCGCAGCAGCTCCTCCACGGCGACCCCGAGCGCATCCGCGTGAGCGCCGGGCATCTCAGCGATTTCCACGCCGCCTTCGACAAGGTCGCTCAGGGGATGCGCAAGGTCGACTCCTCCGGCTGGGAAGGCGAGGGCGGGGACACCTTCCGCGAGAAGTTCGGCATGCACCCGGCGAAGTGGGCCAACGCGGCAGAGGCGTGCCTCGGCGCGGCGAAGGCCCTGGACTCGTACGCGGACACCGTCACGTGGGCCCAGAGCCAGGCCAAGGAGGCCGTCGAGCTCTACAAGAAGGGCACGAAGGCGTCCAAGGACGCGGTCGAGGCGTACAACAAGAAGGCCGACGCCTACAACGCCAAGGTCAAGGCACACCAGGATCCAGGTCCCAAACCGGGACCCTTCCACGATCCGGGCAAGGCCGACATCGACGCGGCCGTGCACAAGCTCGCCGCCGCCCGCAAACAGCGCGACACCGTGGCCACGGAGGCCCAGGGCAAGATCAAGACGGCCCTCGCCCACGCCCCGGCCGAGCCTCCCCCGCTGACCCGGCTGCGCCACAACCTCGAAGACGGCTACATGCAGGTCGACAGCGAGGCGGTCCACTTCGTGGGCGGCGTCGTCAAGGGCACCGCGGGCCTGTACACCTTCGTCCGCGGCGCCAACCCCATCGACCTCTACAACATCACGCACCCGGCCAACTACCTCCAGCACGTCAGCATGACCCTCAGCGGCCTGGTCGACACCGGCCTGCACCCCGACACCGCGCTGAAGGGCATGTGGTCCGACTTCAGGAAGGACCCGTCCGAGTTCGGCGGCCGCCTGCTGCCCCAGCTTCTCGCCGGCGACGGCGCCGGCCTGGAGGTGGGCCTGTCGCGCGACGTGCTGGCCGCGGGGATGCGCTCGGCGGCCGAGAACACGCTGAAGGACGGCGCGCGGGCCGGCGTGGAGGATGCGGGAAAGGCGACCGCACGGGACACGGTGCGCGAAGACCCGCACCAGCCCTCCCGCGAGCAGGAGTCGGTGTCGAGCAAGGGCACCGACCCCATCGACCTCGCCACCGGCAGGATGTACCTGCCGCAGACCGACGTCACCCTCCCCGGCGCCCTCCCCCTGCTCCTCAAACGGCGGGCGGAGTCCGGCTACCACCTGGGCCGCTGGTTCGGCCCCTCGTGGTCCTCCACACTGGACCAGCGCCTGGAGATCGACGCGGAGGGCGTCGTGTTCGTCACGGAGGACGGCCTCCTCCTGTCGTACCCCCACCCCGCACCGGGCCTGCCGACCCTGCCCAGCCACGGCCCCCGCCGGCCGCTCGACCGCGTGGACGGCGGCTACACCATCACCGACCCGGAGACGCGCCGCACCTGGCACTTCGCCGACCGGACCGAGGGTCTGGCGGTCCTGGAACAGGTGGACGACCGCAACGGCAACTGGATCACCTTCGAGTACGACGCCGAAGGCACCCCGCTGGCCGTGGTCACGAGCGCGGGACAGGGCGTCCGCATCACCACCGACTCGGGCCGCGTCACGTCGTACCGCCTGGCGACGACGGGCGAGGAACTCAAGCGCTTCGCCTACACCGACGGGAACCTCACCGAGGTCGTCAACTCCTCGGGCCTGTCCCTGCGTTTCGGCTACGACGACCGCGGCCGGATCACGTCCTGGACGGACACGAACGACCGCTCCTACACGTATGAGTACGACGACCGGGACCGCTGCGTGGCGGAGGGCGGCGCCGCCGGCCACATGACGCTGCGCCTGACCTACGGCGACCGTGACCCGAGCACGGGTCTGCGCACGACGACGGCGACGACCGGCGCGGGACACACCCGCCGCTACCTGGTCAACGACGCGTGGCAGGTGGTCGCCGAGAACGACCCCCTGGGCGCGACCACGAGCCACGTCCGGGACCGCTACAACCGCCTGCTGTCCACGACGGACCCGCTGGGCCACACCACGTCGTTCCGCTACGACGAGTCGGGCAACCTCACCTCGGTCGTCCGCCCGGACGGCCGGGAGGCGCGGGCGGAGTACGACGACCTGGGCCTGCCGGTGAGACTGGTGAACCCGGACGGTACGACCGTCCGGCAGACCTTCGACACCCGCGGCAACCGCACCTCGGTGACCGACCCCGCGGGCCGGACGACCCGCTTCACCTACGACGAGTCCGGCCACCTGACCTCGGTGACCGACCCCCTGGGCCATACGACGACGCTCGTGTGCGACCGCGCGGGCCTCCCCCTGACCGTGACCGACCCCCTGGGCGCGGTCACCCGCTACGTCCGGGACCCGTTCGGCCGCCCGGTCACGATCACGGACCCGACCGGCGCCACGACCCACCTGGAGTGGACGACCGAGGGCCACCTGACACGTCGTACAGCCCCCGACGGCACGACGGAGACGTGGACGTACGACGGCGAGGGCAACTGCACGACCCACACCGACGCGCTGGGCGGCGTCACCCGCTTCGAGTACACCCACTTCGACCTCCTGTCGGCCCGCACGGGCCCCGACGGAGTGCGCTACGAGTTCACCCACGACGCGGAACTGCGCCTGACCAAGGTCACCAACCCACAGGGCCTGACCTGGTACTACACCTACGACGCGGCCGGCCGCCTGCTCACGGAGACGGACTTCGACAACCGCACCCTGACCTACGCGTACGACCCGGCCGGCCGCCTGACCTCCCGCCGCAACGCCCTCGGCGAGGTCGTGTCCTTCGAACGCAACGAACTCGGCCAGACGCTCCGCAAGAACGCGGCCGGCCAGGTGACGACGTACGCGTACGACCTGACCGACCAACTGGCCCAGGCCACCGGCCCCGACGGCACCACGCTCACCCTGCTCCGCGACCGCTACGGCCGCCTGCGCTCGGAGACGGTCGACGGCCGGACGCTGACCTACACCTACGACGAGCTGGGCCGCCGTACGGGCCGCACCACCCCGACCGGTGCCGTCACCACCTGGTCCTACGACGCAGCCGGCCGCCGCACCGGGATGGTGGCGTCAGGCCGCCCGATCGACTTCACCTACGACGAGGCGGGCCGCGAACTGAACCGCCACATCGGCGAGACGGTCACCCTGGCCCACACCTTCGACCCACTGGGCCGCCTGGCCACCCAATCGGTGACGGGCGCGGACGACGCCCTGCTCCAGCACCGCTCCTACACCTACCGCGCCGACGGCAACCTGACCGGCATCGACGACCACCTCTCAGGCACCCGCCGCTTCGACCTGGACGCGACCGGCAGGGTCACGGCGGTCCACGCGGCCGGCTGGACCGAACGCTACGCATACGACGAGGCCGGCAACCAGACCGACGCGACCTGGCCCTCCGGCCATCCGGGCACGGAAGCGACCGGCCCCCGCACCTACGACGGCACCCGCATCCTGCGCGCCGGCAACGTCCGCTACGAACACGACGCCCTAGGCCGCATCACCCTCCGCCAGAAAACCCGCCTGTCGAGGAAGGCGGACACCTGGCGCTACTCGTGGGACCCCGAAGACCGCCTGACCTCGGTGGTCACCCCCGACGGCACCCGCTGGCGCTACACCTACGACCCCCTGGGCCGCCGCACCGCCAAACTCCGCCTGGCAGAAGACGACGAAACCGTCCTGGAACAGGTGACCTTCATCTGGGACGGCACGACTCTCTGCGAACAGACGACAACCTCCCCATCCCTCCCCAACCCGGTAACCCTCACCTGGGACCACCAGGGCCTACGCCCCCTCTCCCAAACCGAACGCATTACGTCGGCCAACACTCCCCAGGAGGAAATCGACTCCCGCTTCTTCGCCATCGTCACCGACCTGATCGGCACCCCGAACGAACTGATCGACGAACAAGGCAACCTCGCCTGGCGCACCCGAAGCACCCTCTGGGGAACAACGGCGTGGACAACGGACAGCACGACGTACACCCCCCTACGTTTCCCCGGCCAGTACTACGACCCCGAAACAGGCCTCCACTACAACTACTTCCGCCACTACGACCCCGAGACAGCGCGGTATCTCACTTCGGACCCGCTCGGACTCACGCCCGCACCCAACCCAGCCGCCTACGTCCACAACCCTCACACGTGGATGGACCCAGCAGGGCTTGCGGGATGCACTCCAGACGAGAGCAGCGCCGCACAGGTGGACCCTCGAAAGCTCGACTATCTATTCAACAAGGACATCAAGCCAAATTCACACAATTCCCCTCGCGCAGTCCAAAATGAATTGCAGCTTCACCGGATCGGCATCAATGACACTCCTAATATGCGTGAATACGTGACGCAACATCTGAAAGATGCGTCACATCAACCGTTCGAGCGCACTTTTACCAAAGAATGGGCCGGCGGTAGCGGAAATTTCGGCGTCACGCATTCCGTCCTATACGGGCCACACGGCGCTTTGGACGTCGAGGGCACATGGGAACTCCTTCCTGACGGCGGACGCAGGTTGTCTACTGTCATTTTCCGCGGTAGCGGCCCGAGCGTGAGCATCCACGGCTCCCCGCCGCACTAGCCTACCTATAGCGAAAGATAACTTGCTGATGTATAGAGATTTTATCGTCCCTGACGACGAAGAGGTCCTCAACAAGATCGACGAATGGCCGGATACCGACGAAAGTGGTGCTCGCATTCTCACATTCCAGTCCACCGAGGGCGACTCTCTCGCCTTTTCATATGACGCTCTGACCAGGTCGGTCAGAGCACGATGGACAAGGAGCAACGGGGCCAACGTGCTGGATATTTACCGCGAAGGCGCGACCCGAATGACGGTTTCCTCCGCTCCGCCAGCAAAGCATATCTTGGTAGAGTTTCACATGGGTGAATGCGTCGGCGTCATGGAAATCCAAGTGTCCCCCAATCTGTCCGTACAAGATCGACTCCTATACGTATGACGAAGCCGTGAATCAGCAAACTCAAAGAGGAGGCGGCAAGTCTCATGTCGTCCGGACCGCCCCGCGGTTTCTGTCGCCGGCGGGGCGGATCACCTGGGCCAGTACATACCGAGCATATTGCCCACACCGGAGCCACACCGAGTGTCTGATAACCGGGGCCCCGGTTTCGGCCTTCCCTCGGGGGGCGGTAGTGTGCCCTAAACACAGAAAACCCCCGCACCAATGGTGCGGGGGCTTCCCGGAATGATTGTTCGGCGGCGTCCTACTCTCCCACAGGGTCCCCCCTGCAGTACCATCGGCGCTGAAAGGCTTAGCTTCCGGGTTCGGAAT
>NZ_JBWKES010000054.1:6324-32192 GCF_056435325.1 Streptomyces sp. NPDC043952 | reverse complement strand
AAGGACGAGGAACGGCGCGACGAGATGGTCACGCAGCTCATCCGCCTCGCCCAGCTCGGCCGCGCGGCCGGCATGTACCTGGAGGTGTGCGGGCAACGCTTCGGCGCCGAACTCGGCAAGGGCGCCACCATGCTCCGCGCCCAGCTCACCGGCCGCGTCTGCCACCGCGTCAACGACGAAGCCTCCGCCAAGATGGCGCTCGGCGACATCGCCCCCGAAGCGGTCATGGCCGCCTGCTCCATCGCCCCCGAACGGCCCGGCCTGGCCGTGGCCGGTGACACCTCCGGCGGCTGGTCCCGCATCCGCACGCCGAGTCCGGCACGCGCTCCGGCGTGAGCGTCGTAAACGGCTCACATGACTAGACGAGTAGATAAGGAGAGGTCAACCGTGTTCCTGCCCAAGTACCCGGACAACCCCACCCCGCCGTCCGCCCACACCCACATCCCGACCGGCCCGGCACCGGTCCGACGCGGCCTGCCGTCGCTCCCCATCGACCAGAAGACGGTCGTGGCGGTGCTCGTCGGTGGCGTCGTCCTCACCGCGCTCCTGGCGGCCGTCGCCATCACGGCGATTTCCGTGGCTGTCGCCGCCGTCGTCCTGCGCTCCCTGCTCCGCGACCAGCAGCGGCGCTGACCGGCCGGCCTGACCCGGGGCGGCCACGACACGGCCAAGCATCCGGCCGCCCCGGGCCCATCCCTCCTGACCGATCCAGCCAGAAGGAGACCGCCATCTTTACCCGCACCACCCCGCCCCCGCTCCCGGAACTCGCAAGGCTGGCCGAACACGGCACCCTGCCCGGTATCCTCCGACAGCTCTCCGGGCTCGGCGGCTGCACCCACCCGATCCGCCTCGACGGCCACCGCACCGAGTACGGCGTCGACACCACCACCGGTGAGATCGGCCGCGTCCTCCACCACCTCGACTCGGCCACTCTCCCGGCCGGCCAACTCCTCGTGCGCTGCAACAACCGCCGCACCACCCGCTGCCCGGCCTGCGCCGAGGTCTACCGCCGCGACACCTTCCACCTCATCACCGCCGGACTACGCGGCGGCAAGGGCACCCCCGAGCGCGTCGCCGCCCACCCCCGCGTCTTCGCCACCTTCACCGCCCCCGGCTTCGGCCCGGTGCACAACCGCCGCACCGACGGCCGCCCCTGCCGCTGTGGCACCCACCACGACCAGGACGACAACGCCCTTGGCACCCCGCTCGACCCGGACACCTACGACTACGAGGCAGCCGTCCTGTGGAACGCCCACGCTGGACAGCTCTGGCGGCGCTTCTCGACCTACCTCCGCCGCGAGGTCGCCAAGCGTGCAGGCATCTCACAGCGCCGGTTCCGCGACCACGCCCGCGTCTCCTTCGCCAAGGTCGCCGAGTACCAGAAGCGCGGAGCCGTCCACTTCCACGCCGTGATCCGCCTCGACGGCCCCGGCGGCGGAGACACCCCGCCCCCGCCCTGGGCAACGGCCGAACTCCTCACCGACGCCATCCGCGTCGCCGCTGCCAATGTCCGCGTCGACGGCCCGGTCATCGACGACCGCGCCCACACCTTCACCTTCGGCCGCCAGCTCGACGCCCGCACCATCCGCTCCGCCGACTTCAACGACGGCCAGGAGCTGACCGAGCGGGCCGTAGCGGCGTACATCGCCAAGTACGCCACCAAGGGAGCCGAGACCGCGACCGGCGCCCTCGATCGCCCGCTCAAGTTCGCTGCCGAACTCGCCCAGCTCGACATCAGCGACCACGCCCGCCGCCTCATCCGAACCGCCTGGACCCTCGGCGCACGCAAAGACTTGGAACACCTCCGCCTGCGCGCCTGGGCACACATGCTCGGCTTCCGCGGCCACTTCTCCACCAAGTCCCGCCGCTACTCCACCACCCTCGGCGCCCTCCGCGACGCCCGCGCCGAATGGCGCCGGGCACAGGCAGCAGCGGCGAACGGACCGGAACCGGAAACGACTTACGTCCTCGCCCACTGGGTCTTCGCCGGCACCGGCCTGTCCGACACCGAAGCCTGGCTTGCCGCATCCCTCGAACCCGACCCCGGAACGGAAGGAGAACCCACCGCATGACCACGGTGACCATCACCCGTAAGTGGCACACCACGGCCGAAGTCGCCGAGATGCTCGGCTTCGGCCTCTCCAAGACCAAGGCGCTCATCCTCAGCGGTGAGATCCGGTCCGTGAAGATCGGCCGCAACCGTCGGATCCTCCCGGCCTGGGTGGACGAGTACGTGGCCCGCTGCGCCTCCGAGACCGAGGAGTGGGCGGCATGAGTGGGAAGCGCGCGAACGGCGAGGGGTCCATCTACCCGTACAAGAACGGCTTCGCGGGCTATGCCTGGGTCACGACCCCGGAGGGCGACCGCAAGCGGAAGTACGTGTACGGCAAAACGCGCGAGGAGACCCACGAAAAGTGGATCAAGCTCCACAGTGAAGCCAGCAAGGGCCCGGTGTAGACCCGGCACCGCACGGTGCAGGCGTTCCTCTCCTACTGGCTTGAGTCGATCGTGAAGCCCAACCTGGCTCCACTCTCGTACGTGTCGTACGAAGGTTCCGTGCGGCTCTACATCAACCCGCACCTTGGCGGGAAGCGGCTCGACAAGCTGACCGTCCGGGACGTCCGGGAGTGGCTGACCAAGCTGGCCGGCATCTGCCAGTGCTGCGCCCAGGGCAAGGACACCAAGCGGGCCAAGGCACGGCAGCGGTGCTGTGCCGTCGGGGAGTGCTGTGAGGCCTACCCGTCCCGGCGGGTCGTCCAGGCCGCCCGAGACGCCCTGCGGGCCGCGCTCACCCACGCCGTCACCGAGGAGGAGATCAGCAAGAACGTGGCCTCCTGGTCAAGGTGCCCAAGCCTCGGCGGCGCCGGATCAAGCCCTGGTCCGTGGTCGAGGCCGGGCGTTTCCTCGCCGATTCCCTCGCTCGCGAAGATCCGCTCTTCGCCGCCTGGGTCCTGGTGCTCTGCCTCGGCCTGCGGCGCGGTGAGGTCCTGGGCCTGACCTGGAAGTCGATCGACTTCGAGACCGGTGAGCTGTACGTGGATCACCAGATCCAGCGAGCGGGCCGACAAATCCTCCACCGGGAGACCAAGACAGAGGAGTCCGACGACTTCCTTCCGCTCCCCGAGTTCTGCCTTCGGGCGCTCCGGATGCGGCGTGCCCAGCAGACCGGGGACCGGAAGGCGGCCGGTGAGCTGTGGCAGGACACTCGCGGGCTGATCTTCACCACGAAGTACGGGACGCCGATCGAGCCGGGGAACCTCACCCGCATGTTCGCCCTGCGGGCCCGGCGCGCCGGCCTCCGGGTGATCCCGCTACGGAACACGCGCCACACGTGCAGCTCGCTCCTCGTCGCCCTGAAAGTCCACCCGAAAGTCGCCCAGCGAATCCTGCGGCACTCACAGATCGCCATGACGATGGAGGTCTACGCCGAAGCCAGCGAGGAAGAGGTGCGGGCCGCGCTCGGCAAGCTGTCCGCCGCCATGGGCGGTACCGGGACCGAGACCGGCTGATCCAGACCCCGTTGCTGTACTTCGCTGCTGTACGCCCCTGAAACGCAAGAGGCCCCGGAGTGATCCGGGGCCTCTAACCTGTGTGCACTCGGCAGGATTCGAACCTGCAACCTTCTGATCCGTAGTCAGATGCTCTATCCGTTAAGCTACGAGTGCTTGTTCTTTTGTTCTTGTCTCCGTTTCCGTTCCTTTCGGCCCGTCCCGGCGACAGGAAGAACATTACATGACTGCCGCCGTCATGTGAAATCCGTTCCCCGCGACCCCTCTGACCTGCGGAAACGTCCAGGAGGGGGAACGACGAAGCCCCGGTCCAGGGGACCGGGGCTTCGGTTGGGGCGGAGGCGGAGGGATTTGAACCCTCGATGGGCTTTAAGGCCCAAACCGCATTAGCAGTGCGGCGCCATAGACCGGACTAGGCGACGCCTCCAGCACAACCCCCACGCGAGCGCGCGAGTGGTGCGTGCAGATGATGACACAGCCGCAGGGCCCGTCACCAATCGAGCCCCACGGTACTAGGCAGGCGGGCCGCAGGGCAAAGGGCTTCTTCGACGGGGTGGCGTTTTCCGGGGGAAGGTGGCGCAACGTCCGCCGGGGTCGGGCGTTGAGGAGGGCATGGGTTCTCTTCTGCCGGGTCTGCCGGGGCTGTCGGGTCTGCCGGGTCTGTCGGGTGTCGTGGAGCGCGTCCGCCGCGGCGGGCTCGCCGCCACCGCCGTACACACCGCCGTCACCGCCACCACCGCCGCCGTGACCACCGTCACCGCCGCCGTCGTCATCGCCTCCGCCGCCGTCGCCGCCGTACCGCTGGCCGCCGGGCCCGCCGCCGCCCTCGGGCAGGGGCGCGGCGGGGATCACCTCACCGTCGTCGTACGGCATGCCGGGGCCGGGCGGGACGGGACGTACGAGCTGTTCTGTCATCCCGCCGGCGGGCATCACCCGGACGCGGAGGGTGCCTGTCGGCAGCTTGACGCGCAGACACA
Source organism: Streptomyces sp. NPDC043952 (assembly GCF_056435325.1). NCBI lineage: Bacteria > Bacillati > Actinomycetota > Actinomycetes > Kitasatosporales > Streptomycetaceae > Streptomyces > Streptomyces sp. NPDC043952. The sequence goes on along the minus strand of NZ_JBWKES010000054.1, from coordinate 27,706 downwards.
GTGGGGGCGGGACCTCTTCGCGCCGGTGCCGCCCGGAACCATCTGCTCCATGATCTCCGGCGGCCCCGCCACCGCGCGGGTCACCGGCCGCTGGGCGGGGCGGCCCGTCGACGCGTCGTACGACCGGAACAACGGGTGCGAGATCGACCGGTGGGACAAGATGGTGCCGCTGCTGCCGAAGATCGGATAAGGCCGGGTCAGAGGTCCGGTCGTCCCCGCATCGGCGTCACTTCCCCGTGGGACCTCCCTCTCATCCGACGCCCCCGGCACAACACGTGCGCATAGACTCCCTCGCGTGACACGTCGCGGGCCGGTTGGCAAGATGGCCGGAGCGGTCGGCAAGGTGCGGTAACAGGGAGGAAGCGTCTCGTGAGCAGCAGGCCATCCCGAGGCGCTGCTCGCCTCGCAGCCATACTCGACGCTCTGCCGGACGCGTTGGTCCTGGTCAACGCCAACGGAACCGTCGTCAACGCCAACACCATCGCGCTGGAAGCCTTCGAGGCGCCCGGCACCGCGCTCGTCGGGCGCGGGCTGCTCGATCTGCTGCCCGAGTTCGACTCGCGGCTCATTCCGGGCTCCATGCGGCGCCCCGGCCAGCGGGACCCGCAGGGCAGGACCAAGCCGGCCCGGATGGTCGCCCGGCGCACCGACGGGCACGAGTTCCCGGTCGAGGTCACCAGCGCGAATCTGGAGAACGGGCAGCAGGCGTACGACGGTTACGGCTACACGGGCGACGAGCTACTGATGATCGTCGTCCGGGACCTGTCCGGGACCGTCGACACCGAGGCCGAGCTGGCCCGCTCGCAGCGGCAGACCGAGATGATCCTGCGCGCCGCGTCCGAGGGCGTCGTCGGCACCGACACCGACGGGCGGATCGTGCTCGTCAACCCGGCCGCCGCACAGATCCTCGGCTACCGGGCGGGCGAACTGGGCGGCAAGGAGCTGCACAACCTCGTCCTGCACTCGCGCGCGGACGGCTCCCCCTTCCCGTACGCCGAGTCGCCGCTCGCCGACACCCTGCGCTCCGGGCGCAAGCACCGGGTGCGCGGGCAGGTGCTGTGGGCCAAGGGCGACCAGCAGGTGCCGGTCGACCTGACCACCGCGCCGGTGCGCGACGGGGACCAGCTCGTCGGCGCCGTGATGACCTTCACCGACCGGCGGCCCTTCGACTCCCTGGTGGACGAGAAGGCCACGCTGGAGCAGGCGCACGCCGAGCAGCTGGAGAAGCTCTCCGAGGAGCACGCCGCCGACCTCACCGCGCTGCGCCGGCGGCACGCCACCGAGGTCGGGGAGCTGCGCGAGAAGTACGAGAGGGAGCTGGCCGGGCTGCGCGAGCAGCACGCGGAGGAACTGGCGGCGGGCGAGGAGCGGTACGCCGCGCTCGGCGAGCGGGAGAAGGACCGGTACGAGGCGCTGGCCGGGCGGCACGAGCAGCTGCTCACCCTGCTCGGGCGGTCACTGCGCGGCCCCCTGGACGAGCTGCGCCGCGAGCTGGCCGCGCTGGCCGCCGACGACGCCGGGCAGCTGTGGCCCGAGGCCAACCAGGTGCTGCACCACCTGTCCGCCGGGTACTCCCGGATCACCACCCTCATTGACAACGTGCTCGCCTACCAGCGGATCGACACGGGCAGCGAGGACATCACCCGTACGAAGGTGATGCTGGACGCCGTCGTCGCCGCCGGTGTGGACGGCGCGGTGGAGCTGATCGGCCCCGGCCGGGTGCAGTTCGCGGTGCACGCGCCGCCCATCGAGGCCGAGGTCGACCCGCAGCGGCTCGCCACCGCGCTCGCCCACCTGGTGGCGGACGTCGCGGGCGTCGACGCGACCGGCAACGCGCCCGTCTCCACGGGCGGTTACCTCGACAACACCGTGGTCGTCGCGGCCGCCCAGCGCGGCTCGGTCGCCCGGATCGAGGTGCGCGGGCCGTACGCCGGCGGCGACCCGGTGCACGAGCCGATCGTGCGCGGGATCGTGCGCGCCCACGGCGGGGTGCTCCAGACGCACGAGGTGCCGGGCATGAGCGGCAACGCGTACGTCCTGGAGGTGCCGCTCGGCGGCGGCGCGGGCGCCATCACGGCACCGCCCGCCCAGGCGGAGCCCGCCGAGACCGCGGACGAGACCTTCGACGGCGGGCGGCGGCGGGCCCGGCGGGGCTCCACGGACGCCTTCCTCGACGCCGATCTGACCGGTTCGGGCACGCCGTCCGGTGCCGGGCCCGCGCCCACCGGACGCCGTCGCAGGCGCGCGGCAGGACCCGCCGGCGAGGCGACCGAGGTCCCGGCCGAGGCCACGCAGGGCGGCTCTGGCGGCTCCGGTGGTACCGGACGGCGCCGCGGGCGGCCCGCCGAGCTGGATCCCGCCCGCGCCGACGCCGGTGCCGACGGGGTGAGCGAGGGTGCCGTGGTGACCGCGGCCGAGCATGCCGCGGGGGCCGCCGCCTCCGGTACGGGACTCGGGGGCACCGTGCCGCCGGGGGGCGTGCCCGCGCCCGCCGGGCACGCCCGGCCCGGTGCCGAGCCGGTCCCCCCGGCCGCGCTGCCCGCCGCGCTGCCGGTGGCGCAGGGCGGGAACGCCCAGGGCGCGCCGGGTGCCGAGGGTGCCGAGAGTGCCGCCGAGGAGGGTCAGCCCACCGGGCGGCGGCGCCGTGCCCTGGCCGCCGCGGCCGAGCGGGCCGCCGCGCAGGAGGCGGGGGCGCGTACGGTCTTCGCCCTGCCGCCCGCCGCGGCCGACCGCGCCCCGCAGCCGGCGGAGGCCGTGCCGCCGGGGGCCGGGCCGGTTCCGGTGCCGCCGGCCGGTGCGGGCGTGCCCGGTGCGGGCGTGCCCAGTGCGGGCGTGCCCGGTGCGGGCGTGCCCGGTGCGGAGGGGCGGCACGACGCCGTACCGCTGAGCCAGGCCGATGATCACACTCCGCCGCAGCCACATCCGACGACCGCGCCGACCGGCCGGCGCCGCCGCGCGGTGGCGCCTCCCGCGCAGGTTGCCGCCCAGGCCGCGGAGTCCGGTACGGCGTCGGCGGCTCCGGCCCCGACCGCTCCCGCGCACCCCGCTCCTACGCAGGGGACCGACGGCCAGGGCATCCCCCTCCAGGCCGGACCCGCGATCACCGTGCCGGTGCCCGCGCAGGCGCCCCGCACAGTGGCCCCGGCACAGGGCGGCATCCCCGGAACAGCCTTCCCGGCACAGGCTCAGGGCACGAACGGGCAGGGCATCCCCCTCCAGACCGGGCCCGCGGTCGCCGTGCCCGCGTCGGCTCCGATGACCCTGGGCACCCCGGCCGCTCCTGCTGCCCCTGCCGCTCCGGTGGCCGCTCCTGCTGCCGCTACCGCTCCGGGCGCGCCCCAGGTCGCCCCGCCGACCGCCGGTCGGCCCGCGCCCGCGCAGCCCGTCGTACCGGCCCCGCAGCCGCCCACGGCTCAGCCCGCCGCCCCGGACGCCGGGACTCCAACCCCCGACACCCCCGCCGCGCAGCCCCTGCCGCTGCCCGCGGAGGCCACCGCACCGGGGCCCGCGCCGGCCATCCCGGCCTCCGGCACCCCCGTACCACCGCCCCAGCCGACTCGACCGGCCCAGCCGCCGGCGCCCGGCACCGCCGTACCCCCGCAGGCCGCGACCCCGGCCGCCGGGACCCCCGTAACCCCACCGGCGACGCCCGCGGCCGGCACTCCGCTGCCCGCCGCTCAGCCGCGGCGGGTCGCCCAGCCGTTGCCGCTGCCCGCCGAGGCCACCGGGGGCGGGCCCGCGTACGACCCCGACTCCACGCAGGGCCGGGCCATCAGCGTGCGCACGCTCGGGCAGGGCGTGCCGTTCGTACGGCAGGCCGGGCAGGCGACGCCGCCGCCGCACGCGCCGGGTGGCTCGGGGCGGCGGCGCAAGCTCGGCACCCCGCCCGATCCGGCCACCCGGCAGGAGCCGTCGGCCGAGGCGGCGCCCGCGCAGACGTCGTCGCTGCCCGGCGCGTCGCGGCTCGCGCCGGGGACCGAGGGCGGCGGACGGTCGTACGCCATCGGCGCGCCGGACGCCAACGCGGCCGAGGGGCCCGAGCCGCTGGACGGTCCCGGCGGTGCCGTCGAGGTGGCGGACCCCCCGCGGCCGCAGCCGATGGACGACGAGCTGCCGCCGGAGCCGCTGGACAACCCGCGCCGGCTGCTGGTGTGGCCCGCGCCGGACGTGACCACGCAGGCGGCGCTGAGCGAGCGCGGCTACCGGCCGGTGGTCGTGCACTCGCGCGAGGAGGTCGACGCGCAGATCGCGGCCTTCCCCGCCGCGCTGTTCGTGGACCCGCTGACCGGCCCGATCACCCGCACCGCCCTCCAGTCGCTGCGCCAGGCCGCCGTCGCCGCCGAGGTGCCGGTGCTGGTCACGGCCGGGCTCGGGCAGGCGACGCGCGAGGCGGCGTACGGCGCCGACCCCGCCGTCCTGCTGAAGGCGCTCGCCCCGCGCGACAGCGAGCAGCATCCGCCGCGGGTGCTGCTGATCGAGGAGCACGAGGAGATCGGGCTGGCCCTGACCGCGACGCTGGAGCGGCGCGGGATGCAGGTGGCGCGGGCCGCGAGCGACAGCGACGCGGTGGCGCTGGCGGGCCGGTTCCGGCCGAACCTCGTGGTGATGGACCTGATGCAGGTGCACCGGCGGCGGGCCGGGATCGTGGACTGGCTGCGCGCGAACGGGCAGCTCAACCGCACCCCGCTGGTCGTCTACACGGCCGCCGTCGAGCACGCGGACCTGCCCCGGCTGGCCTCGGGCGAGACGGTGCTGTTCCTCGCGGAGCGGTCCACCAGCACCGAGGTGCAGTCCCGGATCGTGGACCTGCTGTCCCGGATCGGCACCAACTAGCCGGGGGCGGGTACTTGGAAGGGGCCGGGCGATTACCCGGCCCCTTCTCGTGGCTCACAGCCGGGTGCTCACGTGGCTCACAGCCGGGTGACGTCCAGGTCGCCGTCCGCGTACCGCCTGCGCAGCATCTTCTTGTCGAACTTGCCCACGCTCGTCTTCGGCAGCGACTCCACGATGGTCCAGCGCTCGGGCAGTTGCCAGCGGGCGATGTGGGCCTCCTCGGCGAGGAAGGCGCGCAGGGTGGGGAAGTCGGTGCCCGCGCCCTCCCGCAGGACGACCGTGGCCAGCGGGCGCTCGCCCCACTTGTCGTCCGGTACGGCGACCACCGCGGCCTCGGCGACATCCGGGTGGGACATCAGCGCGTTCTCCAGCTCCACGGAGGAGATCCACTCGCCGCCGGACTTGATGACGTCCTTGGCGCGGTCGGTGAGGGTGAGGAAGCCGTCGGGGGAGATGACGCCGACGTCGCCGGTCTTCAGCCAGCCGTCCTCGCTGAACTTGTCGGCGGGGCGCAGGGGTTCGGCGTCGGGGCCGTTGTAGTAGGCGCCCGCGATCCAGGGGCCGCGCACCTCCAGTTCGCCGGCCGACTCGCCGTCCCAGGGCAGCCGTTCGCCGTCTGGGCCGGTGAGGCGGGCCTGGACGGAGGCCGGGAAGCGGCCCTGGGTGAGGCGGTAGCCGAACTCGTCGTCCGTGCCGAGGGCACCGGCCGGCGGGCGGGCCACGGTGCCGAGCGGGGAGGTCTCCGTCATGCCCCAGGCGTGCACGACGGTCATGCCCAGCTCGTCGAAGGCCCGCATCAGGCCGGGCGGGCAGGCCGCGCCGCCGATGGTGACATGGGTGAGGGTGGAGACGTCACGGGGGTGGGCGAGCAGTTCCGCCAGCAGGCCCTGCCAGATGGTGGGCACGGCCGCCGCGTGGGTCGGCCGCTCCCGCTCGATCATCTCGGCGAGCGGCGCGGGTTGCAGGAAGCGGTCCGGCATCAGCATGTTGACGCCGGTCAGGAAGGTGGCGTGCGGCAGGCCCCAGGCGTTGACGTGGAACTGGGGCACGACGACGAGCGTGGTGTCCCTGTCCGTCAGGCCCATCGACTGCGTGGTCTGCGCCTGCATGGAGTGCAGGTAGACCGAACGGTGGCTGTAGACCACGCCCTTGGGGTCGCCGGTGGTGCCGGAGGTGTAGCACATGGCGGCCGCCTGGCGTTCGTCCAGCTCGGGCCAGTCGTAGTGGGTCGGCCGGTCCGCGAGCAGGTCCTCGTACTCGTGCACCTGGACGGCGGCGCCGGCCAGCGGGGCGCGGTCGCCGGGGCCGGTGACCACGAGGTGCTGGACGGTCGTCAGCCGCGGCAGCAGCGGGGCGATCATGGGGATCAGGGAGCCGTTGACGATGATCACGTGGTCGGCGGCGTGGTTGATGATCCACGCCAACTGCTCGGCGGGCAGCCGCAGGTTGAGGGTGTGCAGCACCGCGCCCATGGAGGGGACCGCGAAGTACGCCTCGACGTGCTCGGCGTTGTTCCACATCAGGGTGGCCACGCGCTGGTCGCCGGTGACCCCGAGGGTGTCGCGCAGGGCATGGGCCAGCTGGGCGGAGCGGGCGCCGACCTCGGCGAAGGAACGCCGCCGCGGCTCGGGCTCACCGGTCCAGGTGGTCACCTGCGAGGTCCCGTGGACCGTCGACCCGTGGGTCAGGATCCTGGAGATCAGCAGCGGTACGTCCTGCATGGTGCTCAGCACGGAGTCCTCCCGGCGACGGTGCCTACGCGGTAGTAGGGGGGTGTGCGCTGATTCTGCGCACATACCGTGCGGTATGTCACTAGGTGGAATGTCACTGGCGCCCGGAAGCGGAAGACGGCCGGGCCCCCGGACGGCCGGCCCCGGCTGGAAGCCCGTACGGGAGCGCCTACCGCGCCGGTCCCAGCCCCTGCCCGTGCCCCAGTCCCAGTCCCAGCTCCGGGTCCTCCCGCAGCTTCCCGAGCGCCCGCGACACCGCCGACTTCACCGTGCCCACCGAGACGCCCAGCACCTCCGCGGTCTGGGCCTCGCTGAGATCCTCGTAGTACCGCAGGACGACCATGGCCCGCTGCCGCGTGGGCAGCTTCATGACGGCCCGCCACATCGCGTCGTGCAGCGCCTGCCGCTCGGCCGGGTCGTCGTCGGACAGCGGCTCCGGCTCGGGCAGCTCGTCGCAGGCGAACTCGTCCACCCGGCGCTTGCGCCACTGCGAGGTCCGCGTGTTCAGCAGCGCGCGGCGCACATAGCCGTCGAGCGCCCGCTGGTTCTCGATCCGCTCCCAGGCGGCGTAGGTCTTGGCCAGCGCGGTCTGCAACAGGTCCTCGGCGTCGCAGGGGTTCGCGGTCAGCGAGCGCGCGGCGCGCAGCAGGACGGGCCGGCGGGCCCGCACGTACGACGTGAACGACGGGTACGGAGGGGCCGCTGCCGAGGCGCTGGTGCAGACGGGTGTGGTCATGCCTCTACGCTATGAGCGGGCCGCGCGTGCGGGGATCGGCCGCAGGTGCCGAAGCGGGGTCCCCCTCAGGTTGTACGGGTGGGGACGGCACCACCTCCTGAAGGTGGAGCAGGAGTACGCCGGTCCCCTGGGGTCCTCCCCGGAGGGGACCGTCCACCCACGGCCAGGACGAGGCCCGACGCCGGCACCCGGCACCCGGCATAGGAGTCCGGTCCGCCCTCGGCGCCTGGCCACGTCGGTGCCGTCCGCCTCGCAGCCAGTGGGTGGGGCCGAGGCGCCGCCCCGGTCACCGCCGGGACGGCCGGCTGGGTCAGATGTGGGAGCCTCGGGATTCCCGGAAGGCGTGCACGCTGGTGATCGTGGCTGCCAGCCAGAGCAACGCCGAGCTGATCGCAATCGCTGTGTCGGCGCCAGCTGCCGTGGTCGCGGCAATGTAAACGACCGCTCCGACGACGACGCCGGTGACAATGGAGGTCACGTCACGCCACGGTCGCACTGCCGACGTCCGCCCGGCGAACAGTCGGATCACGACCGAGACGAGGACGGCGCAACAGGCGCTGTACAGAATCCACATGGTCAGCAACCCCAGGTTTACTTGCAGTAGCCGCCGGAGTATTCACCCGGCACGAAGAGACCGGCGGCGAACTTGATCTTGATGCAGCGCTTGTTCGCCTTGGCGCTCAGCGCCACCTTGGTAATGGCCGCGGCGTGCATGGTGACGTAGGCGTTGAGCCCAGGCGGCAGGGCCCAACTGCCCATCGCCACAAGGGCTCCGTTGTTCGCGATCTTCTTCGTCTCGGCCTTGTTGAAGTAGCCGGTGCCGGTGACGATGCCCCAGGTGAACTTGGGATCTGCCACGACCGGGAACGCCGTCTTGCCGTCGACCCGCACCGTCTGCACGATGCTGGTGCCGTCCAGCCGATAACTGGTGGGCACCGGACCTCCGTTGGCGTCCTTCGCCCAGGGAGCCTCGATCGTGCCGAGCGTGAGGTGCACGCCTTCGGCGGTCTCCTTGGTGATCTCGAAGCCCTCTTCACCGTCCCCGCTGATCTCGGCGCCCGCCGGGAGCTCGAGCCCGAAGCGCTGTTCCCCCGGCGCCTTTGCGTCCTTCAGCGTGACCAGCGCCCGCGCGCCGCCATCGGTGGTCGGCTGGACCGCCACGTCGGTGGAGGAGGTGGCATCGGGATAGACGACGGTGCCGGCACCCGCCTTCACCCCCTCGGCCCCCCTGGCGCCGGGCAGCGTGAGCGCTATGGAGCCGGCCGCCTCGCTGGTGGCGGTGACGCTGCCGGTCGCCCGCGCCGGCGTGCTGACGGTCACCAGACCGTGCTCAGTGCGGGTCTCGGCCTTCGCCGGAGTGCCGGGCGCGGGTGTGGAATGGGCGATGTCGACCGTTCCGGTGGCCTTCTCCACGACCGTCACCGCCCGGTCGGCGGTGTCCTCGGCCAGGGTGGCGGCGCCGGCCGGTACGGCGGTGGCAAGAAGGGCCGCTCCCGTGGTGGCGGATATCGCGGCGATGGCGAACCGATTGGTCCGACGGCGAGTTGTGCTGTTCCGCACGCCTCGTCTCCTGTCAACGTAGTGCAATCGGGCGCGGCCAAAGGAGAGTTCCCCTCCGCACCCTTAAGTCAATAACAAGCAAAGCATAGACCATATTTGTCCCATGTGAGGGCAGTCGCGGTCTTAGTCCAGGAGTTCCGCGACGCGGTCATGACGACGACCGCAGGCGTCGTCCGGCCATAGACGATCCGCGTCGGAGGCATGCCCTTGCGGACCGGACCGGTGTTCCTTCAGCCGTCCACAGACCCGCGTGCGAGCGTGGGTGGTCATGCCGCCCACCTCGATGTGGCGGACGCGCAGTACGCCGGACCCACAGCAGTTCACATCCAGTCGCTGGCCGTCACTGGTGTCCGGCTGACCCGGCGGCTGCCAGGGCAGGAGCAGGGACACGGAGTCGCCGACCGACGCGGGTGCGTTCTCGGCAGCGGCGCCGGTCGATCCGTCGCCGGAGTCAACGCCGCCGAAGTCTCTGGGAACCCTCAGCGCCAGCGAGAAATACGCGGAGCGAACCCGCGTCCGTGATGACGGCTTCGAGCGGGCAACCACCTCGGCCATGTGCCTGCCTGGCGCATACGAGGTCGTCATCGATCCGACGAACAACGGGTACCTGCACCTGGCCCCCTGTACCGAAACCTGGTTAAGGAACTGACTACCAGTAGATCGGTCGACACGCTACAGGTCATGGTCAAGGGCAGCGACTGGATGCCCGGCTGCATCCTCGTGGCCGGTGCGTTGCAGGCGGTGGGCCTTACCCGCGGGCAACTGCCCGCCCGGCTGTTCTGCCCTCAGGTGATCACAGACACGGGCACGAAGCTGTCCAAGTCGCTCATCCACGAGGGGCGTGTGCCCATGCCCGGTGGTGCTGCCCCTTGGATACTCGACTCCCAAGAGTGGCCCGGTGGACCGACACGTGCGAGTCGCTCGATACGCGCGGCCTGAAGAAGCAGGCCCACAAGGCGACGGCCTGCTGTCCAAGGACGGGAGGGTTTGGAAAGCGGCTCGACTCACAGTGCTGACCGAACCCGAAGCGGCTTCCCCCGGCCGCCGTGCCGTACTCCCTGCGTCACGCAGACGCCTCCTTCTGGCTTGAATCCGGTGTCTCTTCGGCAGAAGTCGCACAACTAACTGGCCGCAGCACGGCTGTCCTGTTCCGCTTCTGCACCAAGGCAATGCACTGCAACCAGCAGCGCTCGAACACCGGTCGAGCGGGCCCTGAAGGCGGCTATCGAGGAGCAGCCCGCCAGGCCGTACCAGCGCGCCATACTCGCGAGTTACGCATGCATCACCTCCGCTGTAACTGCGGGCGTGATGTCTTTTCGTAGGTCGGCAAGTCTGTCAGTTCACAACGAGCAGGGCGTGCGGAAGCATGGTCGAGGCAGGGCTGCACTCTGCATTTTGGCGAGATTGCATCTGCCCTCAGGTAGGCGCAGCCGCCCAGAGGCGGCGCATTCAGGCCATTAAATCTGCACACACGAGGCGTCAACGCGAGACGGAGATGTGCGTATCGATCGGCCGCCACGGCGCTCACTCCTTGTCCCGTACCGACGCCGAGCACATTGCACCTGATGCTTAGCCACAGATGTCGTCGTCTCTCCATGGCAAGGAGTTGGGATCACGCGACGCCGGGGACGATACCTCAAATCATCCTCAAATCGTTTTGCATTGACCATCGTCAAACGTTTACGTTGTCCGCGCCCCATCAAGATCATGTTCGCAATTCTTTTACATGCAGGAGAGTTTGATGAAGCTTCGACATGTTGCCGCCACGACGGCTGCTGCCCTCATCGGGCTGGGCGTCATCGCCCCGTCCGCCGTGGCCGGAGGCAACTTTGACTACGCGACCTCTCGCACCAAGCTGAGCAACGGCTACCTCTACACCCAGCTCAGCAGCGGCTCTGACTCGACGCACGTGAACGTCAAGGACTGGTACAACAAGAGCGGCGGCGGCACCATCCGCGCCCGGTTCGCCTACAGCTACCACAGCAGCACCCACTACCAGTCCTGGTTCTCCCAGTCCGGCGGCACCAAGGCCACTCAGTGGAACAACGTCTCCATTCCCGACTGCCAGAATGTTGTCGGGTTCCTGGACGTCGATGGCCAGGGAACGTACTACAACGCACCGGTGACCAACTGCTGACACGAGGCCAGCACCACTGAACTGCCCCCGCCCCTTTCCTGGGCGGGGGCACGCCTCTTTCCACCTTTCACCGAGAGCCCCATGATCCAGACCCTCCTCAACGACCACGCCCTGATGGGCACCATCCTCGGCGTATGCGTTCTAGCCGGGTTCATCGGCCTCGGCGTGGCAAGGGCCACGCGTCAGCCCCTCATCGCCAGTTGCCTGACGGCAACGTCGACCGCATTGATCCTGGGCGCAACGCTGTACCCGCTCTCGCTCAATGCCCCCGCGAACAACGTCTGCTACATCGAACGTGACCCTCTCACCGGTGCCACCACCACGCAGGGCCTAATGAACATCGCGCTGTTCATACCCGCCGCGGCAACTTGGACCTGGCTCACACGACGTCCCATCTCCGTCGCGCTCGCTCTCCTCGGGATGTCCGCCGGCATCGAAACCGTGCAAGCCATCACACCGGGCATGGGCCGCGCCTGCGACAGTACCGACTGGATCACCAACAGCGTCGGCGCACTCATCGGCACCGCTGCAGCCGCGCTCGTTCTCTGGCACCGGCACCGCAGCACTCACCTCACCCAGCCCGGCCGCAGCTTCGTGCGAGTCTTCTCCGCTGCGGTGATCACCATTGCCGCGCTCTGCGCCGCCATAGTGACACCCGTCATGTCCGACGTGGCCTGGGCGCACGACGCGTCCGGTCCGCAGCGCAAAGCGGCCGTTGAAGCAGCCAAGGAGTTCCTGCCGCGCACAGCGCACGTCGTAAAGGTTCAGTTCGCTTCCGGCCTGGGGGGCACAGGAACCGTGCAGCTCAGCACGGACAAGGGGTCCCTGTTGATCGACTGGCCTTCACGAGAAGTGCAGTCCGGAATGATTGATCCAACATCTGAACGGGGCGCAACCCCGCAGGATCACGTATCCGACGCGGAAGCGGCCAAGGTGGCCAAGCGCTTCATCGACAACCACTTTCCCTGGGCGCTCCCTGCAACGCAGTCCATCAGCCGGGTGGGACCTCACGACGAGGCACGACTCGTGTCCTGGAGCCGTTATAAAGGCGGCGTAATGATGCCGATGCGCATGGCCGTCGTTATCAGGCCTGGCGGTAGCGTGGCATCATTCACGGCACGTCACGTGGAGGACCCTGCGCTGCCCAAGGTCCGCGTCAGCCGAGGCCAGGCGGTCAACGCCGCTTCAGTGGCGCTTGGCGGGCAGCCGGCGGCCTCGGCCGTGCTTCTCGCTGCACGCGATGAGCAGAGCCGGTGGCACCCGTACTGGATGATCGCTCCCAAGAACGTCGTACAGGACGGTTCTGTCCAGGACGGCGTATCCGACAGCTCCCCAACACAGTCCAGAACAGTCCTTGTTGACGCTGTAACTGGCAAGATCCACGATGGGGTCGACCTGGACATCGGTCCAAGCGCCGACTAATTTCCGTCTCTGGCTCTGCTGTATCGCGGCGTGTGTCAGCAGCCGGTAGAAAGCCACCCGCCCATACCGTGCTCGGCCAGCCGGGCGCGCTCAGCACGCCGACGTCAAAGTCAGTGTCGGGCAGCACCGCGCACGCGCATTTCCATCTGCTTGCCCACATGGACCTTGCTGTGGCCTGTCGGCCCGCCAGGTTCTCCTGGCCGCTATGCCATCTGGTAAGGACTTGACTTGCAGGCGCCAGCGCCTTAGAGGCGACCTGCACCTAGGCTCAAAAAGCGCCGCTACCCGGCTGTCCCGGCCCCGTTCTCCCAATTCTTGGTCCACGCCTGGTTCACATGCAGTGTTCCCCAACACGGCAGAGCCGCGTCAAGCTGAGACAGGACCGCGCAGAAGGGGGGCGTCCCGCATCGCGGGGCGCCCCCCTTCTGCCCAGATCGTCTATGACCTCTGCGGAGGCAGTGGGATTTGAACCCACGGTGACATCGCTGCCACGACGGTTTTCAAGACCGTTCCCTTAGGCCGCTCGGGCAACCCACCTCGACCCCGTCCCACCTGGGGCGGAGCGCCTACAGACTACCGGCCTCGGGCCTCGCGCGGGGCCCTTGGTCCACACAGGGTCCACCGCCTCCGGCTCGGCCCAAGATCCCGCCGAATCGATCCTTGGTCCGAGGCTCACGCCGGCACCGGGCCAGCCTACTGTCGTGCCAGCCGCATTCGCCGCCCTGGTTCTCATGACTGTGGCAGCGGAGCCTGGGCGGCCTGTGCACCTTCTGATCCGTAGGATCGGGCAGGCTGTTGGGTGGACGCTCCGCCTTCCTCTCGGCTGACTGCTGGTAGTCGTCATCAACAGCCTCTGTGTGCCGTCGTTGCCATCAGGGTTGCCGTCAGCTCTGAGCGGTGGCACCGGCTCGCAGCCGACGTAGCACTTCAGGCCCATCACCCCGGATCGGACACAAGCCCAGCCAGGCTGACTGTGGTGAATCCCTCTATGGCTGGGGGCTCCGTCGGACGTCAAGCCTCCGCCCCCTCAGAAACGGGAGTCGACCGGATAAGCTTGTCTTCCTGGGTCAGATGCAGAACGACTTCCCCCTCCAGCTGTTCCCACAGCTCAGTCGGGGGATCGTTGTCGACGGCGATAATCTGCAATTGATGTCGGTACTCTGCGGCTACATCCAGCAGCAACTGATACATGTCTCGAATTCGATCTTCATCGAATCCGCGCCGGCCAGCGTTAGCCGAAAGGCCATCCAAGACCAGAAAACCGGGCATTGGTAGCCCGCGGTCGATAGCTACGGTGTGGTGCGCCAACGAGTGCGCAACGTTCACCAGCGTCTTTAGCCCTTGACTGGACAGCTCATCGAAGGACCGCCCGCTGATTTCAGGCAGATAGGTCTTCCGGTTGATCTTCACGGTCAAATCATCATCGAACCGCGGGATATTGAGCCGCAAGAGGTACGCATGCATCCGCTCTTCGAGCGCCAGAATGTTCGACTCAGCCGATGATTCTGAAAGCTCTCTCCCGGAAATCTCCTCCTCAATATCTCTCTTCCTCTCTTCCAGGTCCTGCCTAGTCTGCGAGGCTGCCTGAAACCGCTCAAGGATTCTGAGATATTCCTCTGCCTTCCCGCGCTCCGCCAACAAGTGGACGCGTTGACCCGCCAACTCTTCGATCCTCGACACATAGTCAGACACGAACGCGCTCGTCCGAGCATCTAGCTGCGCCGAAAGCTCCTTTTCCCGCCTGTCCAACTGCCCGCGCAGTTCACGCAGGGAGTTTACGCTCTGCTGCCGAGCAGCAATGACTGACTCCGTCTCCTGAATCTGCGTAATGATGCGATCCTGCTCAGCAAGGAACGATTCCCTGGACGCAGTATGATGTGGAGTTTGCAAACACAAGTAACAGCAATCGCTAGTCGAGCGCACGGGGGAAACGTCGGTACCGCAGCGAGGGCATACGACGAAATCGAAATCCACCAGCCACTCTTCAGAGATGATGGCCCTAGTTAGTCGAGAGAACTGACTCTTAAGCTGCTGAAGGAGATCCTTTAGATCCTTAAGCTGTCCTTCATTTCGACGAATCTGGTCGTCCAGTTCGCGTCCGTTTGCTCGCACTTCCAGCAAATTATCGCGTAGCTCCCCGACGCTCAATAGCGTCACGACCTCTGCAGCCTCACCCCTAGTCGTGGCTTCCGTCTCCTGGAGCGCCCTGTCAAGCTCCTCAAATCTTCGAGCCAAAGCCTCTGGGTTAGCAAACGGTGTTTCAGCGAGGAACTTCTCTTTAATTTCCGCCTCGCGATCGAGTGCACTGATTCTGGTCTCAATTCCCTTCAGTGTCGCAACAAGTTCCGCCACTCCAGCGTCGTAGAGTCCGTATGCGAGCTCGAATACCCACCTTCGCTTCTGGTCTCGAAATGGGTGATGATGCCCAAACACCTGGGCATCAATTTCGTCACCAGTCAAAACGCAGTAGCCGAGCCAGTCAGACATTGTGACGGGGGTCAGTCCTTCCGTCGGCTTCGATCTAGCCTGCGGAACAGAAACGGCGGGGATCTTCAGTCGATCAAGGAGAAACCGCCCAAATGAGGCCTGGGAACCTACAGCCGGAAGTCGCAAGGTGCGGGGCTCGTTTTCAGTCTCCCCCGCCGCTTCCACGAGATCCACAGGTGCGGTTCTAGTTGTCGTAAGAGGTCGATTCACGTCCCACAGAGAGCCACCTAGGTCCATCTTCGCGCGAATGTAGGAGACGCTCTCAGTCTCACCTGGTAGTCCGGAGGGGACGGTCCCAAGGAGGGCGCGCAGCATGCGGACGAACGTGGTCTTACCTGTCATGATGTTCCCGTGGACTACGTTCAGTCCAGGGTGCATCGCAACTGAGCGGTTACCGCCTATGAAATCGACGTGGAGAAGTGTAAGCCTGCGATCATCGCCCGTAGAAGCGGAAACATTCTCGTTAGTCACTCGATCTCCTCATGCCACGTCGAGTCTGCTACCTCAGGCAGTTGGTACAAGTAGCCCTTCAGCGTGGATCCGCTCTTGTCTAGGTACTTCCTGAGAATCTGAATCCTCGAAGCGACGGCCGCAAAGCTTTCGTCTTTACGTAGCTCATCGGCTAGTTGCTTACCAGTTACAGTGGTCGAGTAGCCCAACCCTGTAGTTCCCGGTAGTGGCTTCACTTCAACGAGACCACGCCCAATTAGAGCACCCAACACCGCATAGTACGACGGATCCCAAGGGCCGTACTTGTAACGCATCATGCGTGAATCGAGGGGAGCGTCATCCTGGTTCAAGTGCTCCCCGTTGACTACCTCGATACCAATGCCGATGCCGTCTAGAACTCTCATCAGATGCTTTGGATATCGCAACAGGAAGTCGAGCTTCGCCAGCTTAACCCGGCCTTCAAGCGACCTAGCCGCACCGCCGCGCTTTCTACTGAACCCGTCAATCAGCAGTAGAAGCCTAGTTTCAGCTTCTGGAGATGATCGGAACCGAAAGCGCGCGATGCGGCTAGGTTCCACGGTTAGCTGCGTCATGCCACTCTCCAACCAAAGCGGCACTCATCAGAGAGTTGACATAGGTAGCCAAATACGTCAATGCCGTCGCCGGCGAAGATACCTGCTCTGTCAAGCTGTCCTAGGACCTGTGGGTTGCTAAGAAGTTCCGCGCTAATGAAATCAGCCGGACGGGATGCGGCAACAGGATTCAGCGCGGCGTTTAACTGAGCTTTGGTGGCAGTCGCTCGCGCAACAGTAAGGACCTTGCGACTCAGTTCTTCCAGGTCTTTTTCTACGTCAGTTCGGCTGGCCGCTGCCAGTTGACGTGCAACCTCTGCTTGCGCGCGGAGGGCTTGCGCCTGCTTCAGGATATCCTCGCTGGCTCCAGCTCTGCGCATCTTCAATTCGAGCATCGACGAACTGCCGCCGGCAGACATCCGATCGAGTAGATCTAGGTCTGTCTCATTGGCCAGAGGAGGTGTAAGAGAACAGAGTTTGTCCCGACTCAGCACGTGCACGGCCATTCCGTCAGACGCATCGACGAGATCCGTAGCATCTAGGCACTCGGCGATAAAGCGCCGAACCTGCCCAACTGGGTGCTCTCCAGCCTGGGCAGCCGAAGCCATGTCGAGTAGGCGGGTGTAGACATCCTCCATCTCTGCCAGTGAGTGCGCTGGCCACAGAGCAGCCATCTCGCGCAGGATGACGGAGTCAATATGTGGCCTAGAGGGCTGCTGGACTCGCACCATCAACCGACCAAGGAAATCATCAAGATGGGCCTGCGGAAGCCCGAAAGCCCTGATCTTTTTCCGGATATGAGCAGAGGCTGAGGAGGGATCAGCGAAGAAGGTTACTGTCTCTTTAACATCAGACATCGGCCCTTCAAGCCAGAGCTCGAACGCGGCCTTCTCGTGAACCGAGATTTCTCGTGCTGCTTTATAGGTGCGCACCAGTGAATCAATTCCGTGGCCCTTGTCGCACACGGAATTGGCGCTCCATGAACCCCGATCCCTGGTCTTCAATTGGGCGAACCTAATTGTGCCCGGATAGACGATGGTGATGTCTTCCAGTCGCTCACACACCACTGCCAGTGGACCGTCAACCGATTTCAGACACGTGAGCCAATGACGCACCGCTTGCTTAGCCTGCCAACGGTACCGAGCAAATGTCTTAATGCCGGTATCTTCGCCTGCCATCTTCGCCAGCGTGTCCATAACAATTCCTGGCTCAACATCCCCCACGGCACCCCCCAGTCCCGTTGCCCCTGAAGTCTGCGGTCTGGGATGGCGCGCTTCGCTACAGAGGGTCCACTGATCGTCACGATGCTAAGGGACCGTCGGCGTCATGCCTATAGGCCGTCGACGATCAGCACGGATTGATGCAGTCGAGTCCTGCCGCCCAGTCCCGACACCGGGCGAGCCGTCCCAGGCAACCGAGCCTGCTGTCAACCTAGCCCTGCTCGCACAGCGAGCCCTTGCAAGTGGTCTGCCGCATGGTCGGCTGGCCGGGAACGCGATGCCCATGCCCGCGCTGATCTCTCCATGCCGCAAGACTACGGACTCCGGCCGCCACGGCCACGCAAGATCGTGTTACGAGCTCTTAGCTCGGTGAAGTCGGAGCTCAGAAGCACGATCACCCTGCCTCTCTTTCCTAAAGCGGGTGTCGCGGGTGCGATCAGCCGAGATAGGGCCGCTCACGGTGCTCCAGGAAGTGACGGATCCGGAGCCGCTGCGTGTGGTGCATCGGCAGTCGATCAATCTCCGCTGGCCGGACGAACCGAAGCTCCGTGGACTCGTCCGAGATCGCAAGTCGTCCGCCGACCACTCGGGCGGTGAAGCAGACATTGAACTGTCGACGCACCTCACCGTCCGTATAGGCGATGACGTGGCGCGGGTCGGTGTATGTCCCGACGAGCCCGGTGATCTCCACGTCCAGGCCCGTTTCCTCCTTCACCTCGCGGACGGCGGTTCCCGGTAGCGAGTCGGTCATCTCCATGCCGCCGCCGGGCAGTGCCCAGAGATCGTTGTCTCGTCGGCGCTGAAGGAGAATGCGTCCTTCCTCGTCAGTGACCACTGCGGACGCCGCAACGACCAAACTGTTGGGCTTGGGGGCGTCTGGGTCGTCGTAGTACTCGGTCCGTGCCATGCTCACCCTTCTTGGACTGGCGTCGCGGTCGCCCACACCGCTGCGAAGCTGTCAGCGTACGTATCGAACATGCCGCCTGCCCTACTGCGGCGCAGGTGCCAGACGGGGGCACCGTAAGCGTTCACGCCCCAGACGTGAGCGTTGACCAGTGCCTGATCGTCGGCCCTGTAAATCGAGTTGTAGAGCGTGGTGGCATGGGTCCGCACCTCGATGCCAGGTACCCCGACAAGGGGGCGATAGTGCATCAGCGCAAGGCGGCAACGGGACTGGATCCCGTGACCGAACTTCTCTGCGTCGCCACGCTGTTGGACGTTCGAGCTGTCCGCGTCGCCGAGTGCAATACGGACCGCACAGCCCTCGGCCGCTCGCTCCTTCAACAGCTCGTTGAGTCTCGGGTACGCCTCGTGCAGGAAGACGGCGGCGTACACCAACACGTCGATGTGCTCCTGAGCCTGGGTCAGCATGTCCACGAAGGTGGACACGGGGACGTCCGCCCGCTGGTCGTAGAGAGCCACAAGTTCCGGACTGACGGCGCGGGCAGAGCGTGCCTGCCGGAGCGCGGGCCATAGAGCGTGCACGTCTTCTCCTAGTATTTCCGCTGCCAGCATGGCCGTGGCACGGCGCGGCGTACGCCCCAGATTGACCCATCGCTCAATGGACTTGGGGTCAACTTCGACCTTGTCCGCAAGGGCGGCGTACGTCCAACCGCCGGCCGCCATGGCAGCACGTAACCTCTCGTTCGGCATCCCAATCTCTCCCAACACTCGGGGACGGCACTAGGGACGTTCTACCCGACGCGGGACGTCCCGAAGTGGGGTTTGTCGGTGGTTTCGACGTCCTAGCGGGCGACGCGATGCTCGTCCCCATGGCGAGCAACCAGCAGACCAGGCCAGGCATCGGTGAACTGGCGAAAGACACTGCCAGTGGACGAATCGGCGTCGTCATGGGTGAGGTCGGCGCCCGGGTGCAGATAAGGCCCATCGGGGGCGGCGTGGAGTGGGACGCTCGGCCGGACAACGTGGTGGCACTGACAGCGCGGGAGGAACTGAGCGCCCGCCTTGCCATCAGGAACGGCAACAGCCGGGACGGGCTGTGATGCGCGCCATCGGCCGGTACGCGGGGGTCCTGTTCACCATCATGATCAGCGGGTCCTGTGGCCTGGTGATCGGCATGGCTCTCGGTATCGGCCAGTAGACCGGCTGCCCCGAACGGGGTGCCACCTTCCTTGGCTCCCCCTCCCCGTTCGGGGTCGGCCTTCCATCCCCCGGTCGTCATAGGCCGTGCCTCGGCGACCGACGCGGGCGCAAGTGCCAGAGCACAGCGACACTCAAGGAGTATTCGCATGACGGCAACGGCCAACGACCAGAGGACCGGCCGCGTGGTGGCTGGTGAGGAGTTGTTCGACAGCCTCACCCACTTCGTGGTCGTCCACAACGGGCAGTCCCGCGAGCGCGCCGAGCGGATCGCGGACCAGGCGGTGGCCTTCGTCGTCACCGCCGCGACCGCCACTGTCCCCATGGTCCCGTCGGACGAGGTGGACCTCGGTCTGCACGCGCTCATCCTGCACACGAAGGAGTACGCCGCTCTCTGCGACCAGTACGCGGGCCGCTTCCTCCACCACAACCCCATGCCGGGCGGAGGGCCCCGTGACCCGAAGAAGGTCGCCGCCTCCGCGCACGCGATGAAGGCGGCCGGATTCATGGTCTTCGACGACCTCTGGACCGTGGACGGCACCAACCTCGCGCAATGCGACGCGGACTGCGGCCGTCCGTACGGTCAGGCGTAGCGACACGACACAACGACGCGGCCGGCCTCGATGCGGGGTCGGCCGCGTTGCCCGGAAGGAGAACAGACGTTGTCCGGGACACCTCCCGAACTGCCGATCGTCGTGCTCGACGCACTCATGCCCAAGACTCAGCGCCTGGTCGTCAACCGCCGGGGCTCGATGGTCTGGGAGGTCGAGAGCCATCGGGGGCAGTACGCCGTGAAGGTCGGTTACCCGATCGAGGCGACGGCCGACTGGCCCGCCCAACCCTGGACGGCACTCGCTCCTGCACGCGAAGGGGCCGTGCTGTACCGACTCGGCCTCGATGACTTCGCGTATGGCGAATGGGAGCGTGGCACCTGGAACTTCCAACCTTGGCGCGATGGGCCCGACCTGTACGAGGTGTGGAAGCCCTGTCGTGAGCCGGACTCTCGTATGGAACCGCATACCAGTGTGGCCCTCGGCTGCGTAGAGGCGCTGGCCAAACTGCACGGCAAGGGCTGGGCCCACGGCGACGTGCAGCCCGCGCACTTCATCATCGGGCCCGATCGGACGCACCTCATCGATCTGGCCTTGGCGCGCGGCGGACGCATCCCCGAGGGGTACGACTTCCCGTTCCGCGGCTGCCTCGTCCACTACGAGGCTCCGGAGATCGCCCGCAGCGTGCTCGCGACCGGAGAGGCAGAGCCTACGCAGGAAGCCGACATCTACGCGCTCGGCGCCTCCCTGCTCATTTCCGCCACGGGCCGGCGGGCTGTCGAGTATCCGGACGACGCACCGCGCTCCGAGCAGAGAAGGGCAGTGGCAAGCGGCAAGCGTCGGCCCGTGAAGGTGGATGGCGAGCTGGGCGAACTGATCGACGCCATGCTCAGCCTGGCGCCCGAGGACAGGCCCACGATCTACGAGGTTGGTAAAGCCCTGAGCTGAACCGTAGACCCACGAACTAGAAGACCGGACCACCCCTCAGCCTGGACAGCATTCCGGGTGGTCCGGTCGCGGAAGCCCTGATCAGGACCCCGGTGCCGATGGTACCGGGGTGGTTGGCGTGCTCGGATTCGGGTGCTCCCGCAACCTCGGCTCCTGTTTGTCGAGTTGGAATGGGGTTCTGACCTGAGCCACCGAAAGTCAGCCGCGACGGCGGGTGCGCCGGACGAGCACCCGTCACGTGTGTTTCCGGCAACCACCCGCCTGCCTCAGCCACGCTTCTTCCACTCGTCACGGCCCTCGCCCCGGTCCCGGCCTGGGCGTTGTCGACGTGGCCGCCTGACACATGGGCTTGCCTGCGGCTGTGAAGGCCAACGACTGCGAAGCGTGGATTGGTCGGGCGCCTGGGTCTCGCTTGGTCGGTGTCGGCCTGGTCCTGGTGCTCGGACTGGTCAGGTTGCTTCCTGGTCTGGCTGTCCGCCTTGGCGTTGCTGCGCGCTGAGCGGGCGGGGGCCGCCGGAGCGGTGGCGGAGACAGGGAGCGGCGGGGGGCCGTGGCCGCCAGCGCGCGCGGGGCGACCTCCGGGGGGCGCCCTCCTTCCCTCCAAAAAACCCCACCCACCCCCCCCCCCCCCGGCCC